>JBIOVQ010000194.1:0-15676 GCA_044867805.1 Burkholderiales bacterium
CCTATTTCGATATTTCTGCGTGCTACGCAGCCTATCCTGGCGCCCCGATTTCGCAACGCACTGATCACTCGGCGCATTGGCGCGCTCTCGCGGCCGAAAGCCAGATTAGGCGACAATTACGAAGTTCCTAAGAAGGATTGGCGTGTGCGCCTTGCTTACCTCGTGCTCTTCTTCATTCCAAAGGCCAATCCAGATTTCGAGCCCTTGTACCCAAAGATACGGCGCTGGTTTGTGGAAGTAGATGACAAGGGGGAAGCTGTGCGTGAAATCGGCCTCAATGAACAGGGTGTTGCTATCACCGTTGGCCCTTGGGAACGCAATTTCGGGTTCTGGACCGATTCACCTGGGCCATTCCCTGCTGAGTCGGCTCAAGAGATCTCACAGGCCGAGTTTGAGCACATGTGGGCCTCATTCGGAGGACTGAAAAGTGGCGCCTAACAAGGCGCTCCAGGCAATGTCACTCGCCTCGCTTCGCTCGGCTCGTGCCGCGCCTGAGCGCCGGCGTTGGGTGGCAAGAACAGAACCGGGTAGAATCGCTCCAACAATTCGAGGTGGCACATGAATTTCACGATCGAGCACGAACGCGAAGAGGACGGCCGCTGGATCGCGGAAGTTCCTGAATTGCCGGGTGTTCTTGCCTATGGCGCCACTGCCGCAGAGGCGATGGCGAAGGCCGAAGTCTTGGCGTTGCGCGTGCTGGCCGAGCGCCTCGAGCATAACGAAACTGGACCTCAGTCCATCTCGATCGCAGTTCCGGCCACATGAGTTCATGGCCTTCGTCGAAGGCCCGCCGTGTTCTCGCCGCACTCTTCCGGATTGGCTGGACGCTTAAGCGCCAGTCTGGTTCCCACAAAACTCTCGCTCGTCCTGGTTGGCCCGACTTTGTCTTCGCCTTCCACGATGGCGAAGAGATCGGACCTCGGATGCTCGCCCGCATCGCCAAACGCACGGGGCTGAAGCCCGAGGATCTATGAGCGCTCGCGCACCTTGCCACCCAACCGCGCCGTCGAAACCGACGTGCCAGAAGCGGCACGCGGTTCACGGCGGACGTTAGGCGGCGTGGGTGTTAGCCCATTACCTAGCATATTTGGTGGTCGCAGCCTTCTATTACTTAGGACTCGCGAGTTTCCTGGTCGTTGCTGCTGGCATCGGCTTCTTCCCGCTAATGGCCTTCTTCGGTACGTTTCTGCTAGCTGGCATCGCCGCGCCGTTGGCGCTTTTTCACAACAGAGCGGCTGGATTCGCTGCTCTGATTGCGCTTGCTGTTCTGGGCCCCTGGGTCGTTGGACTCGCATTTGAAATGTTCGCGGCTTCATGGCAAGAGGCCCTATTTGCGCTGGTGGTAGTCGCCCCAGCCGCCGGCACGCTATATTTCGCCGTGCGTTCAATTCGTGGCCGATCGGTGGCGCGAGTTGTTCTCCCAAATACTTTCCGCTACGTCTTGGCGGTTCCACCCATTGGCCTAGTTGCCTATCTCGCGTATATATTTGTTTCAGGAATGGCGCAAATGAGTGCCGCCTAACAATGCGTTGGAGCGGACTGTGATACGGCAGCGGTGTGCACGCCAAGCGTGCCAGAAATGTTGGGCACGCTTAGCGCGCCTGACACGTTTGCGTCCGGCCGCTCAACGCGAACGTTATGCGTCTAAAGGAAGGAAAGAGTCTTGATTGAAGCCCTCATTGGTGTCGCGGTAGGTGTTCTCACGATAGTCTTGGCACGAATCATTCGTGGGCAGCGTTGGTTGTATTCATTAGGTCTGCTCACTCTGCCTAGCTTGTACGCATTCTTTGCTCTACAAGCCGGCGAGCAGGCTGTGGGCGTCAAAGAAATGATCTACGGTGTTCCGTTTGTCGTAGTTGGGCTGGTTTTCGCATTTGTGAGCGTCCGTCACTCAGCGGTAGTGGTCGGTGCATTCTGGATACTTCACGGGCTGTACGATTTGACGCATAGTCAGTTCTTCACAAACTCTGGTGTTCCTGGTTGGTATCCCGTTTTCTGTTTCTCGGTTGATGTTGTTATCGGTGCATATCTACTGTGGCTGTCGCGTCGTATCTCCAATGCAGATCTTCGCCAGGCGTAAGTCGTGGCTTTGCCGTTCTCGGAAGTCGGTTGGGGCGGTTCAAGTTCTTGAAGACGACGCATAACCCTTCCATCAACCGTACAGTCAAAAAGCTGCGCTTTTTGACCGCCGGTTATGTCAAACGTTAAGTCGTTCGATATTTAAAACTCTTGGCGTGCTTGGCGTCTTGGCGGCTAATTTGATGGTCTTCAGGCTGTAGGCCGCACCTCGAACCGCCCGAACTCGCCCTCACCCTCGCTGATCTTCACTTCCGAGACCACCGCGCTCGGCGGTCCACGCTGCGCCCAGGTGATCATCGCGTCCACGGCCTGGGGACTGCCCTGGATGACCGACTCCACGCTGCCGTCGCGGCGGTTGCGTACCCAGCCGGCCAGCCCGAGCTCACGGGCCTTGCGCTCCATGTAGAAGCGGAATCCCACTCCCTGCACGCGTCCGGAGATGGCGAGATGTTTGGTGACCGTCATTGCGGTAATCTATCGCCGATTGTACCCGTGACGGAGGACATCATGACGAATCCCCTAGCCACGCTCGCGTTGGCGACTCTGATCGTGCTGGCCGGTTGCGCCGGGACCGGCAGCGTTGACCCGAAAGTGAACGTAGGCCCCGACAAGGTCGTGTATCACGTCAACGACAGCGGCGCGCAGGCGGTCAACGCGCTGCGCAATATCGGCAATCATCTCGAGGTGAACCCGAAAGCTCATATCGTCGTGGTCACGCACGCGCAGGGCGTAGATTTCCTCATGAAGGACGCCAAGGACCGTAACGGCAATCCCTACGACCGGCGCGTCGAGGACTTGAAGGAGCGAGGCATTCAGTTCGACGTCTGCGAGATCACGCTGCGCAACCGCAAGCTGACCCGCAGCCAGTTCCTCCCGGAAGCGACGTTCGTGCCTTCCGGCGTCGCGGAGATCACACGGCTGCAGCAGCGAGAGGGCTACGCCTATCTGAGGCCGTGAGTCGCGAGTCGATCCGGTCTCTTTTTTCTCAGTGGCAAGGGGCGGCGCGAGCCGCCCTTTGTCGTTTGGCGACGGGCAAAATTGCGCGGCCGGCGTCAAAGCGCATAAAATCACGCTTTGCCGCGATGCAAGCAGCATCTGCCCGCGCGGCAGATGACCGCTCATTGCCGATGCCCGCATCCGCCGCGCACCACCTCGAGATAGTCATCTGCATCGTACGGGCGCGGCTGGCGATCGGGAAACCGGCGGCGTGCGCCTCGTCCTGCCGGGCCGCGCGCCCGACCTGAGCGACCGCCAACGGCCCGAATGATTTCCTCTCTTTTCCAACCGATCGAGGCGGCGGTCACGCTTTCGGTGCTCTGGATCGGGCTGGGCGTAATCGGCCTCGCGTTCGTGCGCGCGCCGCGGCTGATCACCGGCGCGGTGTTCCCCGCCGGGGCGGTGGTGTCGCTGCTGCTCGCGGTGACGGGGCTGTGGGCCATCGGGGCCCCGGCCAGCGCGGCGATTCTGCCGGCGGGCCTGCCCGACCTGCCGTTTCACGTCCGCATCGATGCCCTGTCCGGGTTTTTCCTGCTCCTGCTGGGCGGGGTCTCGCTCGGCATTTCGCTGTTCGCCGTCGGCTACTTTCGCGGCACCGGGGGCACGGCGCTCGCGTTGCTGAACCTGCAGTACCACGTGTTTCTCGCCAGCATGGCCTTCGTGGTGATCGCCGACGACGCCTACCTGTTCATGATCACCTGGGAATCGATGGCGCTCTCCTCGTATTTCCTCGTCACCACCGAGCACCATGACGAGCAGAACCGCAAGGCCGGCTTCATCTACCTGCTGGTCGCGCATATCGGCGCGATCGCCATCCTGCTCTGCTTCGGCGTGCTGCACGGCGGCCACGGCGACTACACGTTCGAGGCGTTGCGCGCGGCGGACCTGAGCGGCACGTGGGCGACGGTGGCGTTCCTGCTCGCGTTCTTCGGCTTCGGCGCCAAGGCCGGCATGCTGCCGCTGCACGTGTGGCTGCCGGAGGCGCACCCGGCCGCGCCGTCGCCGGTGTCCGCCCTGATGAGCGGCGTGATGCTGAAGACCGCGATCTACGGCATGGTGCGCGTCATCTACGACCTGATCGGCGGCATACGCTGGGAATGGGGCCTCACCGTGCTCCTGTTCGGCGCCGCCACCTCGCTGTTCGGCGTGCTGTTCGCGCTGATGCAGCACGACTTGAAGCGGCTGCTCGCGTACCACTCGGTCGAGAACATCGGCATCATCCTCATCGGCATCGGGCTGTCGATGGTGTTCAT
This sequence comes from Burkholderiales bacterium, assembly GCA_044867805.1. Classification (GTDB taxonomy): domain Bacteria; phylum Pseudomonadota; class Gammaproteobacteria; order Burkholderiales; family SG8-41; genus SG8-41. The sequence continues at coordinate 4,329 of JBIOVQ010000194.1, forward strand.
CGGCAGTGGCCACCCCGTCGCCGGGGCCCTCGGGCTGATCGCCGGGCTGTATCACACGCTCAATCACGCCGTATTCAAGGGCCTGCTGTTCCTCGGCGCCGGCTCGATCCTGAAATCCACCGGGATCAGGAACCTGAACGAGATGGGCGGGCTGGTGCGCTACCTGCCGCACACCGCGCTCTATTTCCTGATCGGCGCGCTGGCGATCTCGGCGCTGCCGCCGCTGAACGGCTTCGTGTCCGAGTGGCTCACGTTCCAGGCGTCGCTGCAGGCGCCGCTGCTGGACAGCAGCGTCGTGAGGAGCCTGGTGCCGATCGTCGCCGCGGTGCTTGCGCTCTCCGGGGCGCTCACCGGCATGTGCTTCGTCAAGGTCTACGGCATCGCCTTCCTCGGCCAGCACCGGCATGAGTTCGCGGAGCCGCCGCGCGAGGCGAGCGAGTGGGAGCGCGCGGGCATGCTGTGGCTCGCCCTCGCCTGCGTCGCGCTCGGCCTGTTCCCGGTGTTCATGGTCGGCGAGCTCAACAAGGTGAGCCTCGCGCTCATCCAGGCCGGCCTGAGCGAGGAGGCGATGGCGAGCTGGCTGTGGCTGGTGCCGACCTCCAGCGCGCAGGCGAGCTACAGCCCGGTCGTGTTCCTGCTGGTGATCGCCGCGGTGTTCGGGTTGACCTTCCTGGCGGTGCGCCATATCTATCACGGGCGGCTGCGCCGCGCCGATCCCTGGGACTGCGGCTTCCCGGCGCAGACTTCACGCATGCAGGACAGCGCGGACGCGTTCGGCCAGCCGATCCGCCAGATTTTCGCGCCCGTCTACCTGATCCACCGCGACATTCCGCGGGCCGACGACGCCCAGCCGGTGTTCAGGCAATCGGTGGAAGACCGGCACTGGTACTCGATGTATCTGCCGATCGCGCGCTTCGCGGAATTCCTGTCGGGCCACATCGGCAAGCTGCAGCAGGGACGCATCTCGGTCTACCTGCTGTACAGCTTCCTGACGCTGATCGCGCTGCTGGTGTTCGCGCAATGAACACCGCGAGCGGAATCGTGTTCCAGGTGCTCCAGTCGGTGCTGGTCGTGCTGATCGCGCCGCTCATGCTGGGCTGGGTCAACCAGTGCCGGGCCTGGCTGCAGAACAAGAGCGGCGCGGGTATTTGGCAGCCGTACAAGGTACTGCACAAGCTGTTCCACAAGGACGTGGTGCTCGCGCACAACGCTTCCCCGCTGTTCCGCGTCACGCCTTATATCCTGTTCGGCTGCATGTGGCTCGCGGTCGGCATCGTGCCGGTGCTGGCGACCTCGCTGCCGTTCGCGCCGGCCGCCGACGTGATCGCGCTGGTGGGGCTGTTCGCGCTGGCGCGCGTGTTCATTTCGCTCGCCGGCATGGACGTAGGCACGTCGTTCGGCACGCTCGGAGCGCGCCGCGAGATGATGATCGGCTTCCTGGCCGAGCCGGCGATGCTGATGACGCTGTTCACCGCCTCGCTCATCAGCCAGTCCACCTCGCTCGCCACGATCGTCGAAACCCTGGCGCACCGCGAGTTCGTGATCTATCCGAGCATGGCGTTCGCGGCGGTTGCGTTCCTCATGGTGCTGCTGGCGGAGAACGCGCGCGTGCCGATCGACAACCCGTCCACGCACCTCGAGCTCACCATGATCCACGAGGCGATGATCCTCGAATACTCGGGGCGCCACCTGGCGCTGATCGAGTGGGCATCGAGCCTCAAGCTCACCGCCTATGTCGCGATCGGCATCGCTTTATTCGTGCCGTTCGGCATCGCGGGGGCCGGCGACTGGGCGGGGGTGCCGATCGCGCTCGCCGCGCTGGCGTTGAAGCTGCTCGCGGCGGGGACCGGGCTCGCGCTGCTGGAGACGGTTTCGGCGAAGATGCGCATCTTCCGCGCGCCCGAGTTTCTCGGCACCGCCTTCATGCTTGCCACGCTCGGCATGCTCATCCATTTCCTGCTTGAAAGGTAGAGCAGCTTTGCCGCCAAGGGACACCAAGGACGCCAGGGAGCATGAACGAAGCCGAAAGACGGCATCAAGAGAATGGTGAACGGACTTTGATGAATTTACTTCGCGTCCTTGGCGGCGAGGCTTTTGGATAATGGATCTGCCGTTCCACACGCAGCTGATCAACCTGTTCGCGGCGCTGCTGCTGCTGCTCGCATTCGCGCTGCTCACGCAGCGCCGCATCCTCTCGCTGATCAACCTGTTCGCGGCGCAGGGCTTCGTGCTGGTGCTCTCCACGCTGGTGGTCGCGTATTCCACGCACCAGGCCCACCTCTACTACTCGGCGCTGGTGACGCTGGTCCTGAAGGTGCTGCTGCTGCCGTGGATCATGCACCGCCTGATCCGGGCGCTGAACGTGCGCTGGGACGTCGAGACCCTGATCGACATCCCGGCGACGATGCTGATCGGCATCGTGCTGGTGATCTTCGCCTTCAATCTGGCCGCCCCCATCTCGCAGTTCGCCGGCACCATCACCAAGAGCACGCTCGGGATCGCGATGGCGAGCATTTTTCTTGCGTTCCTGATGATGATCACCCGCCGCAAGGCGGTATCGCAGGTCATCGGCTTCCTGGCGATGGAGAACGGGCTGTTCTTCGCGGCGACTTCCGCCACTTACGGCATGCCGATGGTGGTCGAGCTCGGCATCGCGCTCGACGTGCTGGTCGGCACGCTGATTTTCGGCGTGTTCTTCTTCCATATCCGCGAGACTTTCGAGAGCCTCGATATTCACCATCTCGAGAAGCTGAAGGAACGGTGATGGAGCTGCTGCTGGTATTGGGTGTCCCGTTCGCCGGCGGCATCCTGCTCGGATTCTGGGGGCACCGCAATTTCGCGCCGGAGCTGAACTCGGCCATGAGCCTGTTCACGTTCCTGGCATCCGCGGCGCTCACCGTGCGCATCATCGCCGACGGGCCGATCCTGGTATGGGACGAGATGTTTTTCGTCGACTCGTTCAACGTTTTCCTGGTGGCGCTCACCGCGTTCGTCGCATTCACCACCTCGCTGTTCAGCCGGCCCTACATGCGCATCGAGCTGCACCACGGCAGGCTGTCGCCGAACCGGCTGCGGCTCTACCACAGCATGTTCCAGATGTTCACGTTCACCATGCTGCTCGTGCTGCTGACCAACAATGTCGGCATCCTGTGGGTGGCGATGGAGGCGGCCACTCTCACCACCGTGCTGCTGGTGAGCCTGTACCGCACGCCGGCGAGCCTGGAGGCGGCGTGGAAGTACTTCATCCTGTGCGGCGTGGGACTGGCGCAGGCGCTGTTCGGCACCATCCTGCTGTATTTTGCGGCCGAGAAGGTGCTGGGCGCGGGCGGCACCGCGCTGCTCTGGACGCATCTGTACGAGGTGAAGGACCAGCTAGAGCCGACCGTGCTGGGGCTCGCGTTCGTGTTCCTGCTGGTCGGCTACGGCACCAAGGTCGGGCTGGTGCCGCTGCACAACTGGCTGCCCGACGCGCATGCCGAAGGGCCGACGCCGGTGTCGGCGGTGCTGTCCGGGCTGCTGCTCAACGTCGCGCTGTATGCGGTGGTGCGCACCAAGGTGCTGGTGGAGGGCGCGCTCGGCGGCCACTTCGCCGGCAACCTGATGATGGGCTTCGGCCTGCTGTCGGTGGTCGTCGCGGCTTTCCTGCTGTCACGCCAGACGGACGCCAAGCGGCTGTTCGCCTATTCGTCGATCGAGCACATGGGGCTGATGACCTTTGCCTTCGGCATGGGCGGCGCGCTCGCAACTTTCGCCGGATTGCTGCACATGACGGTGCATTCGCTCACCAAGTCGGCGATCTTCTTCGCCGTCGGCCACGCCGCGCAGAAATCCGGCACGCAGGTCATGGCCAACATCAGGGGGCTGATCGACAGCCACCCGACGATCGGCTGGGGACTGATGCTCGGCAGCCTGGCGATACTCGGCATACCGCCGTTCGGCGTGTTCGCGAGCGAATTCATGATCCTCACGGTGACGATGCACGAGCAGCCGTGGGCCACCCCGTTCCTGCTGGCCGCGCTCGGCGTGGCGTTCGCCGCGATATTCGGCAAGGTCCAGCCGATGGTCTTCGGCACCGCGACCGCGGAGCGCCTCCCGCATCCGCCGGCGCTGGTGCCGGTGTTCGTGCACCTCGCGATCGTGCTGCTGCTCGGGCTCTACATCCCGCCGTATCTCGCCGGATGGTACCGCCAGGCGGCGGCCCTGATTGGATGAGGCGTGACACGATGAGGCGTGACACGATAGAGCGTGACGCGGTGAAGCGTGACACGATAAAGCGTGACGCAGTATTGCGTAATGTTCACTGGCGGCCGGCGGCTGACGGCTGACGGCTTTCTTTATGAGACTGGAAGATTTCAAGATCGAGCTGAAGCCCCTGGCCGGCGCGATGCCGGTGTGGCATGGACGCGTCGACGCCCGGCAATGGCGCGCGTCCTGCCAGCAGGTGCGCGACAAAGGCGGCCGGCTGGTTGCCTTGTGGGGCGCCGACGACCGGGACCGGGGACGGGGATACGCCGTGCGCGCAGCGCTCACCGTGCATTCCGGGCTGCTGGTCGTCACGTTGCCTCTTGCGGGCGAGAGCTTTCCCGGCATCGCCGATATCTTCCCGGCGGCAAGCCGCATGCAGCGCGCGATTTTCGATCTGCTGGGCATCCCGGCGGAAGGTGCCTCCGACCACCGCAAATGGCTCCGCCATGCCGCGTGGCGAGTGGACCAATATCCGCTTCGGAAGGATTTCCCCCTCGACTCCAATTCGGCGACCGGGCGCCACGCGGCAGAAGAAACCGATGCCTATCCATTCGTGAAGGTCGAGGGGGAGGGCGTGCATGAAATACCGGTCGGCCCGGTGCACGCCGGCACGATAGAACCAGGGCATTTCCGGTTCTCCATCGTCGGCGAGGGTGTCCTGCGCCTCGAGGAGCGGCTGGGCTACAAGCACAAGGGGATCGAGAAGCTTTTCGAGCGGATGGACCTCATGCAGGGCGCGCGGCTGGCCGGGCGCGTTTCCGGCGATTCCACGGTGGCCTACGCGTGGGCCTACGCGATGGCGGTCGAGAGCGCGTGCAGCATGGCGCCGCCGCAGCGCGCGCTGTGGTTGCGCGCGCTGCTGCTCGAGCGCGAGCGCGTCGGCCAGCATCTGTGGGACCTGGGCTTCATGGGCAACGACGCGGGGCTCGCGTTCGGCCTGGCGCAGTTTTCCGTGCTCCGGGAGGACATGCTGCGCACCAACGCCGCGCTGTTCGGCCACCGCTACCTGATGGATACCATCGTGCCCGGAGGCGTGGCGCGCGACCTCGATGACGAAGGCGTTGCCCGGGTCCGCGAGGAAATCGCTTCGCTCGGGAAGACCGTTGCGCTGTTGAAGGGCGTCTACGACGAGCACGCCGGCTTGCAGGACCGCTTCATAGGCTGCGGGCGCGTCAAGCCCGAGCTCGCCGACGCGCTCGGACTCACCGGGCTGGCGGGGCGCGCCAGCGCGATGGCCTGGGACCTGCGCGCGCAGTTCCCGCCGGCTCCGTACGACGGGCTCGAAGTGCGCATGGCGACGCACCGCAACGGCGACGTGGCGGCGCGGGCGACGGTGCGCTTCGAGGAAATTGCCGAGTCGCTGCGCCTGATGGACCTGATCCTCGGGGGCCTGCCCGGCCGCGAAATCGTCGCGCCCGTTCCGGAAGCGCCCGAGGGCGCGCTGGGCATCGGCTGGGTCGAGGGCTGGCGGGGCGAAGTCCTGATCGCGCTCGAGACGGGCGCCGGCAATCGCATCCGCCGCCTGCATCCGCACGACCCGTCGTGGCAGAACTGGCCGCTGCTCGAGCGCGCCGTCCTCGGCAACATCGTTCCCGATTTCCCGCTGATCAACAAGTCGTTCAACCTGTCCTATTCCGGACACGATCTGTGAATACCAACTCCAACCGCAGAGGACGCCAAGGACGCGGAGGGACGCGGAGGAAGGAATATTTTCTTCTCGGGCGTTCCCAACCTTCGGGAAATGTCCACAGTCTGGCTTTGAGCTCTTGTTGGGCGGAAATATATGAATAATTCTTTCCTCTGCGTCCTCAGCGTCCTCCGCGGTGAGAGGTTGTCATGTATTACCTGCTGAAGCAGATCGCGGTCACCGGCATCAAGACCGAGGCGCCACCGGAGCCGCTGGAGGCGCTGCGCGTGACCACGGGCAGGCTGCGCGAGGATGTCCTGCGCTATTTCGCCGGCGCGCTCACCATCCGGCACGTGGATGCCGGGTCGTGCAACGGATGCGAGCTCGAGATCAACTCGCTCAACAATCCCTATTACAACCTCGAGGGGCTCGGCATCAAGTTCGTCGCCAGCCCGCGGCACGCGGACATGCTGCTGGTGACCGGGCCGGTGTCACGGCACATGGAAACCGCGCTCAAGCGCACCTACGACGCGACCCCGGAGCCGAAGCTGGTGGTGGCCATCGGCGATTGCGGCTGCACGGGAGGCATTTTCGGAGAAAGCTACGCCAGCTGCGGGCGGGTCTCCAACGTGATCCCGGTGGACGTCGCCGTGCCGGGGTGCCCGCCGACGCCGCTCGCGATCATGCAGGGCATACTGTCCGCGATCAGCGTGCGGAAAAGCTAGCGATGCGCCTGCGCGGCATCCTGGCGCTCCTGTTGATGCTGTCCGGATGCGCCGTGTATTACGGTCACCGCCTCGATCAGCGCTTCGGGCCCGCCGATCCGGCCCGCTTCGATCGTCCGCCGCCGGCGCGGCCGGCTCCCGACTACTGGCGGGAGGTCAAGCCGATCCTGGACCAGCGTTGCGTCGTCTGTCATGGCTGCTACGACGCGCCATGCCAGGCCAACCTGGCGTCCTACCAGGGCGCGACGCGCGGCGCGAACAGGGACCGGGTCTATAGCGCCGGCAGGCTGCTCGCCGCCGAGCCGACGCGCCTGTTCGTCGACGCGCACAGCAATGCCGCCTGGCGCGGCAGGGGCTTCTTCCCGGTGCTCAACGAGCGCGCGGCGACCGCGGAGGCAAACCGCGACGGCGGCGTGATGTACCGGCTGCTCAGGCTCAAGCGCGAGCATCCCTTGCCGGCGGGCGCGGTGCTGCCGCGGGACCGCTTCGATTTCTCGCTCGATCGCGCCCAGCAGTGTCCTGCTATCGAGGAAATGGACCGCTTCGAGCAGGGATTCCCGGAATGGGGCATGCCCTTCGGGCTGCCGGCACTCTCCGAGCGCGAGTACGCCACGTTGACGGCCTGGATCGCGGCCGGCGCACCGTATCGCGATCCCGCGCCGCTTTCCGCCGCGCACGAGCAGCGCATCACGGAGTGGGAGCGTTTCCTCAACGGCGACAGCCTCAAGGCCCGGCTGATGAGCCGCTACATTTACGAACACTGGTTCGTGGGCCACCTGTATTTCGACGACCTGCCCGGAGAGGAATTCTTCCAGTTGGTGCGCTCGAAGACCCCGCCCGGCCGGCCCATCGGGGTCGTCGCCACGCGGCGCCCCTTCGACGATCCGGGCGTCGACCGCGTGTATTACCGCCTGCGGCGCACCGTGGAATCGCCGGTTGCCAAGACGCATATGCCGTACGCCTTGAGCGCGGCGCGCATGGCCCGGCTCAAGGCATGGTTCATCGATGCGCCGTACGAAGTCACGGAGCTGCCGTCGTACGCGGCGGCGACGGCCTCCAACCCGTTTGTCACCTTCCGGCAAGTGCCGGTCAATTCCCGCTACCGCTTCATGCTCGACGAGGCGCGGTTCACGCTGATGGGCTTCATCAAGGGCCCGGTGTGCCGCGGCCAGGTCGCCGTCGACGTGATCAACGATCATTTCTGGGTCCTGTTCGCCGAGCCCGACGCCGGGCACGCGGAGATGGACGCGGAGTTCCTGGCGCAGGAAGCGCGCAACCTGAGCCTGCCGGCCGAGCACGAGAGCACCACCGGGCTCTTGAGGTGGCTGCGCTACTCGAACCTCGAAGCCGCCTATCTCGCGGCAAAGAGCCGCTACCTCGCCAAGCGCTTCGGCGAGGGCAACCGGCCCACTCTCAAGGCACTGTGGGGCGGAGACGGCAGGAATCCGAATGCCGTGCTCACGGTGTTCCGCCATTTCGACAACGCCACGGTGGTGCAGGGCCTGATCGGCGAGCGCCCGCAGACCGTGCTGGTGCTGGGCTACCCGCTGTTCGAGCGGATCCACTATCTCCTGGTGGCGGGCTTCGACGTGTACGGCAACGCCGGGCACCAGCTCGCGACGCGCCTGTATTTCGATTTCATGCGGATGGAGGGCGAGATGAACTTCCTCGCCCTCCTGCCGCGCACGGCGCGGCAGCGGGTGCGAAACCAGTGGTACCGCGATGCAAGCCCGGCGCACAACGAACACCTGGATAGCACACAAAGCTACTACCCGCTGGAGACCGGCATCACCTACAAGACCGCGGACCCGCTGGCCGAGCTGTATGCCATGCTGAAAACGCACGCGGCGCCGGTGGCAACCCAGCGCTACGCGCTCGCGAGCAGCGGACTGAAGGGTGCCCCGCTCGCGAGCCTGGTCGAACTGTCCGGCGTGCGCGGCCGGGCCGTCTCGCATTTTCCGGAAGCGGTCTTTCTCACCGTGCGCGGCGTAACCGGCGGCGACCGCCACCTCACGGTACTCAGCAACAACGCGCTCGCCAACGTGGCCGAGATGCTCGGCGAAGAGAAACGGCGCCTGCCGGACGAGGACACGCTTACGGTGGTGAACGGTTTCATCGGCGCCTACCCGAACGCGTTCTTCGTCGTCGACGCTGTGGAGCTGCCGGGATTCGTCGACGCCTTTCGAGGCCTCGCATCCGAAGCGGACTACCGCAACCTGCTCGCGCGCTACGGCGTCCGCCGCACCGACGAGCGGTTCTGGGCGCACAGCGACGCGCTGATGGGCGCCTACCGCCGCTGGGCGCCGAAGGAGGCCGCGTTGTTCGACTACAATCGCTTCGAAAACCGTTGACGCAGGATTCTGAACCGCCAAGACGCCAAAGGGCATTCAAATTCTTGATGCGGGTCCAATCACGAATCACGATTCACGAATCACGTTTTTAGGAGGGAGCCATGCGAGCAATGGTGCTGGAGCAGTTCGGCGCGCCGCTGAAGCTCAAGGACATGCCGATGCCGAGGGTCGGCCCCAACGACGCCCTTATCAAGGTGCGCGTCTGCGGCGCCGGGCTGACGGTCGTGATCATGATCGCGACCCCGGGGCGGATCAAGACGTTCCCGCGCATACCCGGCCACGAGATCGCGGGCGAGGTGGTCGAGGTGGGATCCGAGGTGAAGACGATCAAGGTCGGGAGCCGCGTGACCAACCATTTCTATCTCACCTGCGGCAACTGCCGCTATTGCCGCAGCGGGCGCGAGACGCTGTGCGAGAACTTTCGCGGCAACGTCGGCAACGGCTGCGACGGCGGCTATGCCGAGTACTGCGTCCTGCCGGCGCGCAACCTGGTGCCTGTCCCCGACGGCGTGACCGACCTGGAGGCGGCGGTCGCGAGCGACGCGATCGCGACGCCGTACCACGCCTGCCACAAGGAGGCGCAGCTGAGCCCCGGCGACGACGTGCTCATCATCGGTGCGGGCGGCGGTGTCGGCATCCACATGGTGCAGATGGCGCGGCTGTGCGGCGGGCGCGTGATCGCCGCCGAGGTCGGCGAGGAGAAGATGGAGCTCGCGAAGGCGATGGGCGCGGACGAGGTGATCGATGCGCGGCGCGGCGAGATCGTCAAGCAGGTCAAGGCGCTGACCGGCGGGCGAGGCGTGGATGCCGCGATCGATATCGTGGGCAACAGCCGGACGCTGCAGGCGTGCCTCGAATCCCTCGCGCCGGCCGGGCGCATGGTGATCATCGGCAGCAAGCCGGCGTCGGTCTACGGCGAGGACCCGACGTTCCAGGTGAACCCGCAGGAATTCATGCGCCAGGCGCAGGAGATACACGGCTCGCGCTACGTGAACAACGAGGAGATCCTGCGCACGCTCGAGCTGGTGAAGCACAAGCGGATCAAGGCGGTGGTCAACAAGACCTTTCCGCTGGAGGACGCGGAGAAGGTCCACGAGCTGCTGCGCAAGAACGCGATCGCGGGCCGCGCCGCGCTGATTGTTCAATAATGCAACCGCAGATGAACACAGATGAACACAGATATTGAGAAGAGGGATCGAACCGCCCGGACACCAACAAGACTATCGGCGTGTATCTGCGTTTATCTGCGGTTCCAGTTTGTTTTTCTTGGCGTCTTGGCGGTTCAATTTTCTCTTCTAGATTTTCCTCAGCGTCCTCTGCGGTGAGAGGTTGACGACTAGACGAAGATGATGAGGGCGCCGACGAGGGCCGCCCCGGCGATGCTGGAAGCAAAGATGATCCTGTCCTGCTGGCTCCAGGCGTTCGCGGCCGAGACGCGGTAGCCGCTCGCTCCGGAGGTGGTTGCGCCGGTCTTGCCCGTGGTCTGGATGACGTTGCCGGGACCGGGATCGGTGGTCGCGCCCGTCTGTATGGCGAGACGCATCGTGGCATCGAGCGAGTCGAATGCCCTGGACAACCCCACCGCTGGCGGCTGGGATTGGACGGCATCGGGCTCGGTGTCCTCCCGCCGCGTGCCGGGCGCGGTCTGCGCGAGCAGATCGGCTGCTTCCGGGCTGAAACTGGTGACGGCTCTCTTGGAGGTGGTGATGACGGTTGCGGCCGGCGCCTCGGCAGTCTGGAGGCGCCGCTGGCAGTCGCGCAGATCGCTCGCCATCTCCCGCGTGCTGCCGTAGCGGTCCGCCGGCGCCTTGGCGATCGCCTTCGCGACGATGAAGTCGAGCATCTCCGGCACTTCGGGATTGACCGAGCTCGGCGGCGGCGGCACGAAATTGAGGATCTGGAACATGACCGACGTCACGTCCTCGCCGTTGAAGGGCGGCCTGCCCGTCACCATCTCGTAGAGGATCACGCCGACGGAGAACAGGTCGGAGCGCGGCTCCGCGCGCTTGCCCGCGACCTGCTCGGGTGACATGTAGCGCGGCGAGCCCAGCACGATCCCGACCTGGGTCTGCACGTTGGCGGTGCGCATGCGCGCAATGCCGAAGTCCGTGATCTTCACCAGCTCGCCGCGCACGATCATGATGTTGGCCGGCTTGATGTCGCGGTGGACGATGCCGTGCTCGTGGGCATAGGCGAGGCCTTCGGCCATCTGCGCGGCGACGTCCACGGCGAACGGCACCGGCAGCGCCTTTCCCGCGGCGAGCAGCGTCTTCAGCTCCTTCCCCTGCAGCAGCTCCATCGCCATGTAGGCGATCTTCTCGCTCTTGCCGATGTCGTAGATGATGACGATGTTGGGGTGGTTGAGCCCGCCGGCGGCCTTGGCTTCCTGGTAGAAGCGCG
>JBIOVQ010000195.1:0-5113 GCA_044867805.1 Burkholderiales bacterium
GCGCGCTCCTCCGTCCCCTCGCCGACGCCGATCGCGGCGCCCACGCGCAGCCGCCCGTGCTCATCCTTGCAGGCGTCGGGATGCTCGGTGGACTTGAGTATGTCTTTCACGGTGACCAGCCCGCGCAGCTCGAACTTCTCGTTCACGACCAGCACGCGCTCCAGGCGATGCTTGTGCATGAGCGCCATCGCCTCCTCGCGGCCGGCGCCTTCGCTGACCGTGACCAGCCGCTCGCGCGGCGTCATGATGTTGCGGATCGGCTGATCGAGCTTGGTCTCGAAGCGCAGGTCGCGATTGGTGATGATCCCGACCACACGGCCCGCACCGTCGATTACCGGCAGGCCCGAGATCTTGTGCTGCTGCGTGATCTTCACGACGTCGCGCACCTTCATGTCGGGCGTGACCGTGATCGGGTCCTTGACGATGCCGCTCTCGAAGCGCTTGACCTTGGTGACCTCCGCGGCCTGCGCCTTGGGCGGCATGTTCTTGTGGACGATGCCGATGCCGCCCTCCTGGGCAATGGCGATCGCGAGCCGGGCCTCGGTCACGGTATCCATCGCGGCCGAAACCAGGGGAATATTGAGGGTGATGCCGCGGGTGAGCTTGCTTTTGAGACTGACTTCGCGCGGGAGGACGTTCGAGTGGGCGGGGATCAGCAGGACATCGTCGAAGGTGAGGGCTTTTTGCACCACACGCATGTTTTCTACCCTTCGCAAAAACCGTATTATACGCATGACCCCGTCAACGGTAAACGGATTCGGTGCGTTAATTGCCTGACGGGAATGAACAATATCGCCTTGCCGCATTGGCGCCACGTGCGCGCCCGATGCGCGGCGAATCGAGAGGTGATCCGGTGAGAATCGTCATTGCGCTGCTCGTTTTGATCGCTCCATTTGCGGCTCATGCCCAGCTCCTGAAATGCGTGGGCAGCGACGGCCGCGTCGAGTACGCGGCGGAGTGCCCGCCCGGCACCAAGGGCACGCAAACTGGAATCAGGAGCACGCGCGAGGGGCCGTCGGGAGGAGGCGCGGCGGTGCCGCAGCAGAAGTCCATGGCCGAGCGCGAGGCCGATTTCAGGAAGCGCCAGGCGGAAGGCGCCGAGTCCCGCCAGAAGGCCGAAGCGAAGGCGGCCGAGGATGCCCAGAGACGCGAGGCTTGCGCTCAAGCGCAGACCTATCTGCGCAGCCTGCAGGACGGCCAGCGCATATCCCGCATCGATCCCAAGACCGGCGAGCGCGTGTTCCTCGAAGATCCCGACCGCCCCGCCGAGCTGGCCAGGGCGCAGAGCGCCGTCAACTCGAACTGCAAGTGACGGCCGAGCGATAGCGGGCCGTCATCCCCGCGCAGGCGGGGATCCAGAGAAGAAATCCTGATTTGGTGAACTAGGCCCCCGCCTACGCGGGGGCTTCGGCTACCGTTTCCGCCGAAGCTCCGCCCGCTTGCGCCGGGCTTCCTTCGGGTCCGCAATGAGAGGGCGGTAGATTTCCACCCGGTCTCCATTCCGCAGCGGCGAATCCAGCGCCACCAGCTTCCCGAACACACCGACGCCGTCGCGGCGCGGGTTCGCCTCGGGGAACTGCTGTAGGATGCCCGACCGCTCGATGGCCAGCAGTGCGGTCGTCCCCTCCTCCACCTCAAGCGCGATCAGCATCTGCTTCTCCGGAAGGGCATAGACCACTTCGACGTGCAATAGCTTTTGAGTCGAATCGCGAATCACGATTCACCATTCACGGCTTTGCCGGATCCCTGCCTACGCGGGGATAAACCTGGCCGGCGCGCGTCACGAAAGCCTCCACCAGCGTATCGGCAATGTGCTTGAATACGGGACCGGCGACCTTTTCCAGGATGCGTCCGGCAAATTCGTAGCGCAGCGTGAATTCTATCTTGCAGCCGCGGCCCGCGAGATCGCCGAAGCGCCAGCTTCCATCCAGGCTGCGAAACGGGCCCTCCACGAGGCGGATCAGCATTTCGCGCGGTACGCGCTTCACGTTTTCGGTCGTGAAGCTGTGCCGGATCCCGTGATAATTGATCCGGATCGTGGCCCGGGTGGTGTCCTCATCGCGATGGTGCAAGGTCGTGCCGCCGCACCACGGCAGGAAGCGCGGATAGTCCTCGATCGCATCCACGAGTGAAAACATCTGGCCAGAGGTGAACTCGACCAGGACGGAGCGGTTTACCTCACGCATGTGCCCAGCCTCCCGGGCACACCCGTACCTGCTGATAAAATGACCGCGCCGCCATGAGCATCGTCCAGAATCGCAAGGCCTTCCACGACTATTTTATCGAGCGCCGCTTCGAGGCGGGGATTGCGCTGGAAGGGTGGGAGGTTAAGGCGATACGCGCCGGCCAGGTCCAGCTGAAGGAAGGGTACGTAATTGTGAGCAGCGGCGAGCTGTTTCTCATCGGCTCGCACATCACTCCCTTGCGCACTGCTTCCACCCACTTCACGCCCGACCCGGTCCGCACCCGCAAGCTGCTGCTACACGCCCGTGAAATCAACGAGCTTATCGGCAGCGTCGAGCGCGCGGGCTACACGCTGGTGCCCCTCGATATGCACTACAAGGATGGGCGCATCAAGCTCGAGATCGGCCTCGCCAAGGGCAAGCGGCAGTACGATAAGAGGCAAGCCGAGAAGGAAAAGGACTGGCGCCGGGAGCAACAGCGGCTCTTGCGCATGAAGACCTAGCGCTTCGGAATATCCAGCGGACAGTATTCAGCGGGTGCTGAAGCCGTCTAACAGCATCTGGCGCCGCCCGCCACAGAGCGATGAGCTAAGAGCCTGCCCGCATAATCGCTGTCCCGGGTCCGTAGCGAGGGGGTCGAAAGGCCGGGGCGCGACTCACCCGCCGGGTCGCGCGCGGCGACCTAGGCGGACCTCGCCTTGCTGAACAGGCCCCGCACGGCGTCCTGCAGGTCCGCGGGGAGCAGCACGATCTTGCTGTTGCCCGACGCGGCGAGCTTGTCCAGCGCCTGGATGTACTTCTCCCCGAGCAGGAACAGCATGGGGGTGTCGCGATCGCCCACAGCGCTCGTGACCTTCTGGATCGCCTGTGCCGCCGAGTCCGCCAGCGTAACCTGCGCCACCGCGTCGCGCTTGGCGCTCTCGAGCCGGCCTTCGGCCTCGAGGATCATCGCCTGCTTCTCGCCTTCCGCCTTGGTGACGACGGCCTTTCTTTCCCGCTCCGCCGCGGCCTGCAGCTCCATCGACTTGACCATGGACTCGGAGGGCTTGATGTCCTGGATCTCGACCGACTTGATGGTCAGGCCCCAGTCTATGGCCTCGTCGGAAATGCTTTCCTTCAGCCGCAACTTGATCTTCTCGCGCGAGGACAGCGCCGCGTCGAGGTCCATTTCGCCGGTGATGGAGCGCAGCGTGGTCTGCACCAGGTTGCGGATCGCCTCGGCGAAATCCACCACGCCGTAGACCGCCTTGATCGGGTCGGTGACCTTGATGAAGGCGATCGCGTTGGTGATGATCACAGCGTTGTCCCTGGTGATTACCTCCTGCTCCGGAACGTCGAGGATGATGTCCTTGGTGATGACCTTGTAAGCAACCTTGTCGAAGTAGGGAATGATGATGGAGAGACCGGGCACCAGCGTGCGGTGGTACTTGCCGAGCCGCTCGATGATCCATTCCTCGCCCTGCGCCACGATGCGCACGCCCTTCCAGATCGTGATGATCGTGAATATGGCCAGCGCGATGATTACGATTTCGATACCCCCCATCTGTCCCTCCCCTATAGCCTGCCGACCTTCAGCGTGTTGCCCTCGACGTCGAGGACCCGCACGCGGTCGCCCATCCTGAATTCCTCGTCCGCGATCGACTGCCAGACGTCGGCCCCGAGCAGGGGCTTCTGGAAGCGGACCTCACCTGTCACGTGGGGCCGGATCTCCCGGGTCACCAGTCCCACCTCCCCGATCGCGGCGCCCTTGGCCAGGCCGGCGCGCGTCTTGTGAAAACCGGGCTTGAAGATCTTGAACCAGAGGGCGACGAAGAGGACCGAGAAGAGGATCCACGTCAGAATCTGCCAGGCAAAGGACAGCGCGGGGAACGCGACGAGGGCGATGCCGACGATGATCGCCGCGACACCGAACCAGATCAGGAAAAAGGCCGGCACCGCGAGCTCGAGCAGGACGAGCACGATGCCGAGCACTATCCAATGCCACCACAGCAGCTGCATGAAGCCCCTCCCCAAGGCAGTGTTGAGTTTTGAGTGCTGAGTGTTAAGTTACTCTGAACCCGAGCCACTCAACATTCAACACTTAACATTCGCCCACGGGCGCTAAGTGGGGTGGCTGATGGGACTCGAACCCACAACACCTGGAATCACAATCCAGTACTCTACCGTTGAGCTACAGCCACCGTAATCGTAATGCTGAGTGCAGAATGCAGAACGCAGAATTGGCGCCACGGATTCTGCACTCTGCACTCTGAATTCTGCACTATGGGTGGTGCGCCCGGCGGGAATCGAACCCACAACCCCCGGCTTAGAAGGCCGGTGCTCTGTCCGTTGAGCTACGGGCGCTCTCTGCCTGATGTCGGCCGCCAACCGCGGTTCGCGCCGTTCCTGAGGCGACGTATCATACTCGCCGATGTCATGGAGGTCAATGAAATTTCAGCGTTTTTTCAGAAATAAAAGCTTACTTGCGACCCCCCGTGATTTGGGCTATAAAGCCTGATTTTTCGAGCACAGGAACGCATGCCCTCGGAACTCAACAAGTCCTTTCCCTCCTATAAGCCCAAGGGGAAAGAGGAGTACATGAACCCGCGCCAGCTCGCGCATTTCCGCAAGATGCTGGAGGAAATGAAGCGCGACCTCTCGCAGGACATCGACCGCACCGTGCACACCATGCAGGACGAGGCGACCATCTTCGCCGACCCCAACGACCGCGCGAGCCAGGAATCCGACATGTCGCTCGAGCTCAGGAACCGCGACCGCGAGCGCAAGCTCATCAAGAAGATCGAGGAGACCATCGCCCGCATCGACGCAGCGGAATACGGCTATTGCGATTCGTGCGGGGTGGAGATCGGCTTGAAGCGCCTGGAAGCGCGGCCCACCGCCACGCTGTGCATCGACTGCAAGACGCTGGACGAGCTGCGGGAGCGCCAGGT
>JBIOVQ010000196.1:0-14574 GCA_044867805.1 Burkholderiales bacterium
GGGATCAAGCTCTTTGCGATGCTTTTCCAGCACCGGCTCCACCGCCTTCATGAACGCGGCGCGCTCGGCGGAGGTCAAGCGGATGACTTCGTTCCTGGCGGGATCGAGCTTCGCCAGTATCTCCGCGTCTTCCGCGGCCGCCAGTTGTCGCTGATACGCGGTAGCAGTCTTCGCTGCCGACTCGACTGCCACCTGCACATCCTTCGGCCATTCCCGGTAGTGAGCGGCATTGCACACGAAGCAGCTGGCGCCCCAGAAATGGCCGGTCAGCGTGATGTAGCGATGATGGTTGTGCACGCCGAAGTTGTAGATGTTGGTGAGCGGGTTGTCCTGCGCCTGGATACGCTCGCCGCCGATCTGCTCGGTGAATTCCTTGATATCGATCGCAAGCGGCTCGAAGCCCAGCGCGCGGAATGCCTCGCCGTGCAGCTCGCTCATCTGGGTGCGGATGCGAATGCCGCGGCAGTCCTCGGGCCTGCGGATCGGCCGCACCCGGTTCGAGAGGTGACGGAAGCCGTTGTCCCAGAACCCGAGCACTCGACAGGGGGTATTTTCCTCGATCAGGCGCGCGGCGTTCCTGCCGTACTCCCCGTCGAGCGCCTCAAATGCAGTGCGGCGTTCCCGCACCACGAAAGGGAGCTCCAGCAATCTGAGCGAGGGCGCGAACTTCGAGAAACGCACGGTGGACATGTAGCAGAAGCCGAGCTCCCCGCGCTCGACCATCGGCACCAGGTCGCCCGAGCGACGGCCGGTTTTGAGCACGCTTCCGATCAGCTCAAACTCGATGCGGTCGCCGAGCTGCTCCTTGAGCAGCTCGCCGAAGCGGCTCGCGGCGCGGTTGTGGATCGAGGCGGGCTCCTGGTAGCCGCCGAATTTCAGAGCGATCGGAGTCATACGAAAGAGCGGGACATGGTGAGGCGAGACATGGTGAGGCGGGACATGGTGAACCGTGACATGCGAAAGCGTGGCTGAGCACGCACCATTACGTCACGCCGTATCACGTCACGCAGTACCACGTCACGCGGTATCACGTCACGCTCTTAGTGCTTGACCTCCTTCGGCGCCCCCGGCTGCTTCAGCGGGTGCGACTTGTCGAAGGCTTCGAGCTTCATGCATTCGTTGAAGACGCGCATGACGGTCGGCACTGCGGCCGTGTCGCAGTTGAAGAAGCGGGCGCCGAACACCTGGGTCACGACGCAGATGTCGGCAAGCGACACGGCATCGCCGTGGCAATAGCGGCCGGTTTCCTTCTCCCGGGCTAGGTGCGCTTCGACGAACTTCAGCGCTTCGCTCACCCAGTGCTGGCACCAGCGGGTGCGCGCCGCCTCGTCGATGTTGAGCTCCTTTTCCAGGTAGTTGCGGATGCGCGGCACGATGAGCGGATGGCCGTCGCAAGCCACGATCTGCGCGAGGGCGCGCACGCGGGCGCGGCCCTTCGGGTCCTTGGGCAGGAGCGGGGGCTTCGGGTGCGTCTCGTCGAGATACTCGATGATCGCCATGGACTCGAACAGGGTGGCCCCGTCGTCGAGCACCAGCGCGGGCACGACGGCCTGCGCGTTCACGGCGCGGTATTCGGGCTTGAGCTGCTCGCCCTGCATGAGGTTGACCGGAATCTCCTCCGCCTTGACGCCCTTCAGCGCGAGCGCGATACGCACGCGGCAGGCGGCGAGGGAGCGCCAGAAGCCGTAGTATTTCATTGCTCCTCCTTGTCAGAACCGTGATTCGTGATTTGTGATTCGTGATTCGACCAAGCACTCCGACGCCTTTTTCGCGATTCACGATTCACGAATCACGATTCACGCCTTTGGTGGGATTATGGGCAGGAGTATATACGAGGGGTGTTGCGGCCCCATGTGCAGCGTGACTTTCCCGCCGAACACGGATGGCGGCCGGTCGCGCGGGTCGTTGTGCAGGAACGGGCCGCAGCCGAGCAGCTCGTTCTTGAAATTGGAAAGCTTCGCGCCTGTCGTCTTCTGCCACTCGTAGTCTTTCCCGCGCACCGTCAGCGCGATGCGGTGGCCGGTGGGCACGACGATGCAGGTCGGCCAGATCTCGACGGCGAGCTCGACGATCTCGCCCGGCTTCAGGGGCTCCTTGCGGTCGTGCGTGTGATAGGGCCGGTATTCGGTGGAGAGCTTCGGGTCGAGCCTGCGATGGGAAGCACGCAGCCATCCTTGCGCGATCGGGGTGTGCGGGTCTATCGCGCCCATGAAGACGACTTCCTTCAGGTCGGGCGCGAACACACGGAACACCAGGAACAGGTCGGCGTCGGCCGTGGAAGACGAGACGAAGAGCTTGGCGGCGAGCGGCCCCGTGACCTCTGTTTCCGCCTCCAGCGGCGCGGACAGGAACGTCACGCCGTCGCCCATCCCCTCGTAAGTAACAGTACCCGCCGACTTTGCCGGTTCCCGGGCGAGGCGCAAGCCGTCCGGCACGAGGTGAAAGCGGGTCCACTGCGTGCGCGCGATCGGCCACTCGTTCTCGTGCCGCTCGACGAAGCGGTCCACGTGCCGCACCTGGAGCTGCACTTTCGGCTGGCGGTCCCAGCCGTTCTTCTCGCCCCTGAGGAAATAGTCGAAAAACCGCTTCTGCAGGAGGCGGCCGTAGTCCGTATAGAAATGGGTCCAGTGCTCGATGCCGTGTGCTTCCAGCCACTTCTCATTCGCCGCGGCGCGCACGAACCCCTCGAAGTTGCCGCGCGGATGCAGTCCCTGCCCGCCCCAGTTGGCCGCGGACAGAAACGGCGTGACGACTTTCTCCCAGACCGGCGAGCGGTCGCGGTGATACTGGTCGTCCAGGGGGTGAGCGAGGATGTCGTCGCCGAAATCGCAGCGGTTCTTCGCCAGCTCGGCGTCGGACAGTGTCTCGTCGCCGCATACCAGCTCTCCCGTGATGCGCGAGCGCGGGCCGCGCGCGCCCAGCCCGTACTGGACCGTCTTCACCTGCATGTCGTACCAGTTGGCGAAGAACGTGCAAAGGATGCCGCCGTGGTGCGTCATGTCGCGATACCAGTCCGCCGATCCTTCCCAGATGCACATCGCGGCGAGATGGGGCGGCTGCAGGGTGGCGACGTGCCACTGGTTCATGCCGTAATAGGAGATGCCGTTCAAGCCGACCTTGCCGCTCGACCACGGCTGTACGCCCGCCCATTCGATGCAGTTGTAGAAATCCTTCGTTTCCCGGGGCGAGAAGTGGTCTATATAGCCCGGGGAACGGCCGGCACCGCGCGAGTCCACCCGCACGCACGCGTAGCCCTCCGGCACCCACTTCTCGGGGTCCACCACCTCCCAGCTCTGGTAGAGGTTGCTCGAGCCGTGGGCGACGTCGGGATGCTCGGCGACCATGCGCTGCCATGCGCTCGGGTAGCCGTCCTGGAAGGCGAGGCCCTTGGCGTAGGGTCCGTAAGTGAGGATCACCGGGTAGCGGCCGTCGCGGGGAGGACGGAAGACGTCGGCGCGCAGCACGATGCCGTCATCCATCGCGATCGGGACGTCCCAGTCGATGTGCATTCCATCTCGAACTTCGCTTTTTGTGGGCGCACTCATTGCAGAGGTGTTCTTTGGCCGAAGTCGAACCCTGTAGACAGGTGATAAGTGATAAGTGATAAGTGATAGGGAAAAAGGCCTTCCGGCACAGCCGGAAATGCATTTCTGATGTTGGCCCTTATCACTTATCACCTATCACTTGTCACGCATCATGAGGCGGGGAGTTTGACTAGCCGCCGTCGCCCGTGTCAACCTCGCCAGCACGAAGGAGGGTCCATGAAAATCGGAATCGCCGGCACCGGCCGGATGGGAGAAGCCATAGGCCTGCGGTTGGTCAGTCTCGGTCACGAGTTGACGGTGTGGAATCGCACGCCCGAAAAGACGGCAGCCCTCGCGGCGGCGGGGGCCCATGTAGCTCCTTCGGCGGCAGCGGTTACGACGGCCACGGATGTCGTGCTGACCATTCTTACCGACGACAAGGCGATCGAAGCGCTCTACGACGGCCCGCAGGGACTCCTGTCGGGCGCTGCCGCGGGAAAGCTGTTCATCGAGATGAGCACGGTGCGGCCCGAAGTCGAGGTCGCGCTCGCGGAGAAAGTGAGCCGGAAAGGCGCGGCGCTGGTCGAGTGCCCGGTAGGAGGAACGACCGGCCCGGCACGGGAGGGCAAGCTGTTCGGCTTCGCCGGCGGCGCCGATGCCGATATGGCGCGGGCGCGCCCGCTGCTCGAGCAGATGTGCCGCCGGGTCGAGCACGTCGGCCCGATCGGCGCCGGCGCGCGGATGAAGCTGGCGATCAACCTGCCGCTGTTCGTCTATTGGCAGGCGCTGGGCGAGGCGCTGCTGCTGTGCCGCCCGCTCGGTCTCGAGCCCGAGCGCCTCATGAGCATACTCGCCGACACCTCCGGCGGAGCGAACGTGCTGAAGGTGCGCGGAGGCACGATCGCTGCGCAAATGACCGGCAAGGACTCCGGCCCCGTGAACTTCGCGGTGGACCTGGTCTGCAAGGACCTGAGGACGATGATCGCGGAAGCGAAAGCGCTGGGCGGCACGCTGCCGGCGGCGGAAACCGCGCTCAAATGCTTCGAGGAGGCCGCGCGTAGTGGCCTCGGTGCCAGCGATCAGACGGCGCTGCCGGCGCGGTGGGCCAATAAGCGGTGACCGGTGACCGGTGACCAGTGACCGGTGTTTTAAGTTGGCGGTTGGCAGCCGTCAGTAACTGCAAACTGCAAACCGCCCACTGCAAACTAAAGTAGCCGACTCGCGACCCACGACGCACGAATTACGCGTCAAGCAAGAAAGGCCCGTGATCTGCGGGCGTTTTCCTGTCAGAGCAGGCTTGCGGCGCCGCAGTTGTCCGCCGGCGATGTACTCGACCACAGGGCGTTGCCGGACGCCGCATAGCAGGACCCTGCTCCCGTTGGCGCGGTGCCCCCGGTGCCGCCGCCGCTGTATGAAGAGAATCGAAACGCGCCGCTGGTAGCGAGCCCGTCATCGATCTTGCGGTCCACCTCGGCCAGCATGTGCGAGGGAATCTGGTTGCCGGTCTTCAGGTTGTGGGCGGCGGGCGACGTGCCGTTCCCGTAGGCATTGTCGTAGACGATCTGCAGGTACCGGGCATAGGGGTTGGTCGGGGCGGACACCGTGGTTTCAGGGGAGGGGGCATAGTAATAGTTGACGTTGATGAATCCCGCCTTCGAAAGATGCTCCCACGCCGCGATGTGTTCATCGATCGTTGCACCTGCGACGCCGTTGGCCGTGATGAGTCCGTTGTGGTTGCCGTTGACGGTCGCCCCGACGCCCGCGATGTTCATCGAGGCCTGGCTGTAATCGCCCGGCAACGCGCGATAGCGATCACGGAAACCGAGGTACGCGGCTTTGATGCCGTCCATGTCGGAAATCAGGCTGCGAACCCGCGCGCCGGCGATCATTTCCTGTCCTTTGAGCACGCCACCCAGGAGCAGGCCTGCGACCGCGAGCATGATCACGATCTCGATGAGGGTGAAGCCTTTGGCCGCCGGTGCGAAGCAGCGAGTCATGGCGTTCTCGAAACGTGGGAAGTGACTGCGAGCTCAGTACGCTGGATGCGCTACATCCGTGTCTATGGCAATAGGATGCTCCAAAAATTGTTACAGGAAAACACCAGCGCGCGCAAACTGCCGCGAACCCGTGACATAAGTCGCACATTACTGAGGGCTACCCGAGCGGAAAGGCCGGAACGCGCGGCATGTTACGCAAGAAAAAGGCCAGCGCTCGCGCTGGCCTTTCTGCATCGAATCTGGCGCGCCCGGCAGGATTCGAACCCACGACCCCCTGGTTCGTAGCCAGGTACTCTATCCAACTGAGCTACGGGCGCTTTTGAGGGCCGGAATTATAGCATTCGACACCGGCCCTCGGCTTCAAGTTACAGGCTCCAAGCTGCAAGTCCTCAAACATGGGCTCAAGCCGCTTGTAGCTTGCAGCTCGTGACTTGTAGCTCGCGCCGAGGGTTCGTTCCCTCGCCACGCGGTCATCACTTGATCGCCGGGCTGTACGCCCAGCCGATCTGGAACCCGATGTCCGGGCTGTTGTTGTAGTTGATCAGGTTTTCCGTCACTGCGAACGTCAGCAACGAAGAACCGATCCGGTAGCGCACGCCGGCTGAGATCATGTACTTGGGGTCCAGCAATCCCGGCAGGCCGGTATCCGAGTGCTTGTACACGCTGGGGCTCGCGTAGAACTGGACGTTGAGATTGGTGCGATCGCCCAGGGCGTACTCGTAGCCGAGGATCGCGGTCGGCACGACCTGCGTGCTGTAGCTCAGCGCGGTATCGCTCCCCCGGGTGTAGACGGCAGCCAGGCTCCCGTACGCCGCGTGGCGCTGCATGAATCGTTGCAGCGTGATCTGCAGGCCGAAGTCGTATTTGCCCGTCGAGAGAAAGGCCCGCTCACCGTCGATCGGGACCTTGACCGCCGCTTCGACAACCAGGTTCCATGGCGCGGGGGTCTGGTTCGCGGTGTAGCGCAGGCCGAATGTCGGGTCGAGCAGGCCGCTGTCCGGCAGCCGCGGCTGGTATAGCTGCGTGCCCTTCAAGTCGAGAATGACGTTGATGTCGTTGCGGTTCACCGCCGGCCTCCCGACCTGGGACAGGCCGAAACGCTCGTGGAACCACTCGATTCCGCCGTCCATGAAGCCGCCGCTGTAGGTCACGGCACTGAACGTCGCGTATATCCCCCAGTAATCGGTGAGCTTGCGGTGAAACGTGAGGTCCAGCAATCCCAGCTCGAGGTCAACGAGGTAGGCTTCGCCGGGCAGATTGCGGATCGCCTGGACCTCGGCCGGCCCGAGCTGCCGCCGTCCCGGGAGCGAGTTCAGGTAATTCTCCACGTTGGGGCTCAGCGCCCAGGTGTTCTGGTAGCCGACGTCGACTTCCACCGCCCAGTTACCAGGCGGGCCGGAGACCGCGTGCGCGGGACGCATGTCGAGGCGCAGGAACCCGAACGGAGTGAGATCGCGCGAGCGCAGCAGCCCGAAGTGATAGGAGGCGGCCGGCTTCACGCTTTCTTCCTGGGGCGCCGCGGATTGCGCCCATGAGGACGGCGCCAGCAGCGCGGCGAGCAGCGCGCCCAGTGCGGGCAGGTGATGCGACCGGGAATCGGCGGGGCGGGTCAAGACGGATTGAGGGACATATGCCTGGAGATCGGTGCGGCCCGGATCAAGGTAGCCAACCCCCCCTTTGGTTTTGTTCGTTTCACGATTTTATCCAATCTCCGCCGCGCGATACACGGCGCCCGCGCGCTCGTCGCCGCTCGCGGATGCTGGCAGTCGAAACGCAAAAGGGTTTGTTTAACTACTTTCGCCTTCCGACTTCCGACTTTCGACTTCAGGTCAGTCGACGCGTGCTCCTGATGCCTTGACGATCTTGCCCCACACCGCGACCTGCTCCCGCAGGAACGCGTCGCACTGCGCAGGCGTTGATCCTACCGGGTCGATATCCATCTGGGCGATGCGTTCCCGCACGTCCGGCGCCTGCATCGCCTTCAGCGCGCTGGCGTTGAGCTGCTTCACCACCGCGGCCGGTGTTCCCCCGCGCGTGACCAGCGCCCAGAAGGCGGTGCCGGGCCTGTAGTTGGGCAGGCTTTCGGAGACGGTGGGCACGTCGGGAAGCGAAGCGATGCGCTTGGGGCCGGTCACGGCGATCGCCCGCGCCTTGCCCGAACGGACGAACGGCAGCACCTCCAGCACGACATTGCCCACCAGCGGCAGGCGGCCAGCCACGAGGTCCTGTATCGCCGGCCCGCCCCCTTTGTAGGGGACGTGTCCGATGTCGATGCCCGCCGCGATGCGAAACGCCTCGCCGAGTATGTGGTTGCTGGTGCCGATCGGGCCCGTGCCATACACGATTTTCCCGGGCTGGCTCTTGGCGAGCGCGATCAGCTCCGGCACGGTCTTCGCCGGGAAGGAAGGATGCGCGATCAGCACGCCGGAGAAGCTCCCCATCTGCGTAACGCAGGCGAAATCCTTCAGCGTGTCGTAGGGAAGCCTGGCGTAGAGCGTGGCGTTGACCGCGTGCGACGTGATGGCATGCAGCAGCGTGTAGCCATTGGGCTGCGCCTTGGCCGCGACATCGGTGCCGATCACCGTGCCGCCGCCCGGCCGGTTATCCACGATCACCTGCTGGCCCCAGATCTCGCCCAGGCGGTTCGCCATGACGCGCGCAAACACGTCGGTTTCCTGGCCGGCGGGCAGCGGCAGGATATAGCGCACCGGCCGGACCGGGAAGCCCTGCGCGCCTGCCGCGCCTGCCATGACCCCGGGTAAAAGGCACGCAAGAACCGCCCGGCACAAAGGTCTCATGGCATCTTCCTCCCCCGTGCCGATATTATGGGCCTATCCTGGCGAAGGAGCACAAAGATGCCAGGCCTCGGCGCGCCGCTGCAGATCACCCGCGGGCAGTACAACGAAATGGAATGAAAAAAGGCCCGGGTTCCCGGGCCTTTTTCATGGGGACGAGGGTCGGGGGTCGAGGGAAACCACCCCTCACTTCGTTCTTCCCCTCCTTAAACAAGGAGGGGAGGGAGCGGAGCGGAAGGGGTGGTCACTCGTCACCCATCACCGGGGCGAGGGCGGAGGCGGCGGCGGTGTGTAGCGCCGCGGCGCCGGACGCTCGTTTGCCGACGCGAAGCGGCCGGAAACCGGCACCTTGTGGCCCTTCGCGTACATGCACTGGGTGTAGCCGATGTCGTAGCGTTGCTGCAACGTATAGGCGGAAGCGTTTGCCGTGCTGGAACCGACGAGCGCGCCTGTCAACAGACCCACGCCGGCACCCACGCCCGCGCCGTGGTGGCCGTCGATGAGGGCGCCCGCCGCAGCGCCGACCGCGGTGCCGACGGCAGCGCTTCTCACCGCGCTGTCGTTCGCGGCCTGCTGGGCATTGGTGCCGCCGACCTGCGAGCTCGCGTACTGCCGGCACTCGAAGTCGTCGGCCCGGAACTGGTCGAAGCTCTTGCCGGTGCCCGGGAGCGACATCAAGCTGGGGCCGCTCGGCACCGTTACGCAACCGGTCATCACGAGAAGCGCTGCAACCGTTGCAATCCGAAGTGTGCGGTTCATAGTGGATCTCTCAGGGTCGAGTCACGGGTCACCGACCCCCACCTTCATCCTCCCCCTTGTGAAGGGGAGGGATGGGGTGGGGGTCATCCGCCCGGCGACGGCGCAGGTATTTGCTTCTCCCAGCCGCCGGGACAGTGCTTGACGTAGGGGTGATAGGCCTTCGATTCCTTGCAGTAGTACCAGTATCCCTGCGATTGTTCGGCGGGCGCCCCGGCGTCCCCGCGCTCGATGTAGACGGTGGGTTCCGCCGGGTAGGAAACCACACGCGGGTAGTAGTAGGGCGGGTAATAGTATCCAGGGTGGTACCAGGGACCGCCGAAGACGAACCCGAAGCTCACCGATCCATGACCATGGCCGTGATGGTGGTGCTTGCCGCCCGCCAGCGATGGCCAGCTCGCGGCCGTGGCGATCAGCGCGGCGGACAACATCGAAACGACCTTGACACGGCTCATGATCGATTCCTCCTCGTTCATGACCATTGCAATAAGACTATCAAAGCGCGCAGCCTGTTCAGGTAACAAAGTGTTACAAAGTGTGTCGCCGCGCCCCTGCGCGTAAACAGCGGCTGCTGTCGGGAGCCAGAGACAGTGCACCACAGGCGCGCACGGGCCGGGCGAAGTTGGCAGTTGGCGGCCGTCAGTTGGCAGTTGCTGCAAACTGCCCACTGCAAACTGCAAACTCGTCCCTCGGTTTGCGGCGCGTCATAAGATCGTCTAATGTTCGGCCCTGGTTCCCGTTGACATGAAAGCCATGAAAAACAACCTGAAACTGGACATTTTTCCGCATATCTTCCCGCAGCCCTTCTTCGAGCGCATGCGGGTGATCGCCGGCGCCAACCCGGCGCTGGCAGCCTCCATCAAGCGCTGGCTGAACATTCCCGTGCTGTGGGACCTCGACGCGCGGCTCGCGATGATGCGCTCGTTCAAGGGCTACAAGCAGGTGCTCACGCTGTCGCTGCCGGCAATTGAGTATCTGGCCGGCCCCGACGAGTCCCCGGCGCTGGCGCGGCTCGCCAACGACGGCATGGCCGAGATCGTCGCGCGCCATCCTGACCAGTTTCCGGCGTTCGTCGCCTCGCTCCCCATGAACAACGTGCCGGCGGCCCTGGAGGAGATGGACCGGGCGATCCAGAGGCTCGGCGCGAAGGGCATACAGATCTTCACCAACGTCAACGGCCGTCCGCTGGACGACCCGGAGTTCTACCCCGTGATCGAGCGCTGCGTGAAGAAGCACGACCTGCCGATCTGGCTGCATCCGGTGCGCACTGCGAAATTTCCCGACTACGCGACGGAATCGAAGTCCCGCTACGAGATCTGGTGGTTGTTCGGGTGGCCCTACGAGACGAGCGCGTGCATGGCGCGCATGGTGTTCTCCGGGATGCTGCAGAAACTGCCCGACATGAAGGTCATCACGCACCACCTGGGAGCCATGGCGCCGTATTTCGACGCGCGCATCGGGCTCGGCATGGACCAGATGGGCGCGCGCACGGTGGACGAGGACTACGGCGCCCTGCTGAAGAAGCTGGGAAAGCGTCCGCTGGACTATTTCAGGATGTTCTACGGCGACACCTCGGTGAACGGCTCGGCCCCGGCCATCCGCTGCGGCCTCGATTTCTTCGGCCACGACCGCGTGCTGTTCGGCACCGACTGCCCCTTCGATCCCGAGGGCGGGCCGACCTTCATACGGGAAAGCATCCGCGCCATCGACTCGCTCAAGCTCGCGGAAACGGTGCGCAACAAGGTGTACTATGGGAATGCCCTGCGCATGCTGCGCATGAACCTGGCGGTGTCGTCGGGCGGCAAGCCGCCGGCGAAACGCCGGAAGAAGCAGGACGGAACCGCAGATACACGCAGATAAACACAGATGAATTCCAGTCCAAAAAAACCTTCATGCAAAGGCGGAAAGCCGGAAGGACAAAGCGAGATCTCGATGTGAGGACAGGTTTGCGCTCTAAGTGTTGTTCATGCTTCCCTTCGTGCTCTCGCGATTTTGCGTCGACGGTTTGTTGCATCCGCGTGTATCTGCGTTTATCTGCGGTTTCAGACGGGTTTTGAGATGAGCTCGAGCCACGCTCCGTCGGCCGGTCCCGCTGATCCGCTGCTGATCGAGGACCTGGTCGCGGCGAACCGCATCCTCGCGCTGGAGGGCGTGCTCGACGGCTGGGGGCACGTGAGCGTGCGCCACGACCGGGACCCCCACCGCTATTTGCTGTCGCGCTCCCTGGCGCCGGAGCTGGTGAGCGTCGAGGACATCATCGAGTTCGACCTCGACAACAGCCCGGTGGAAGTGGCGGAGCGGGATCTCTACACCGAGCGCTTCATCCACGGCGAGATCTACAAGGCGCGGCCGGACGTGAAGGCGATCGTCCATACCCACGCGCCGCCGGTCATCCCGTTCGGGGTGACCAGCGTCGCGCTGCGGCCGTTGTATCACCGCGCGGCCTTCATCGCGCTCGGCGTCCCGGTGTTCGAGATCCGGGAGGCGGCGGGCATGACCGACATGCTGATCCGCGACCCGGCGCTCGGGCGGGCGCTCGCGAGCAGCATCGCGGAAAAGCCGGCAGTCCTGATGCGGGGTCACGGCGCGACGGTCGTCGGGCCCTCCATCCCGCGGGTCGTCGCCCGCAGCATCTTCCTCGCGCTCAACGCGAAGCTGCAGGCCCAGGCCATGATCATGACCCAGGGCGGTCCGATCAACTACCTCGATCCGGAAGAGGCGCGGCTGATCGAGGCGCGCGAAGGCTACGGGCTGGGGCGGGCGTGGAAAGCCTGGAAGCGCCGCGCGCTGAGAACCAGTGACTAGAACCTAATCTCAAAAACCAGAAACAAGAATTAGCCGCGGATAAACGCCGATCAACGCCGATACAAAAAAGAGGAAAATCAGTAGCTTCATCTTGACTCTATCTGCGTTCATCTGCGTCCATCGGCGGCTGAATGGTCTTTGAATTGTTCTTGAGACAGCCTCTACTAAAACTACTGGCTAGGCCGGCAGCATGCTGACGTAGGCCAGGGCGTTGAACAGCGCGATGGCGAGGGTGGACAGGCCGGCGACGACGATCGCGAGGCTCACCCACCAGGGAAAAAACACTCTCTGATCGGTGACCATGGCCTCGCCGTTCCAGTACAACCGCCCGCGCTCGTCGATTCCAAGCGCGCCCTTGACCCCGTCAGCAAACTCGACCTTGTACAACTCTCGAACCTTAAGCATGGTGGCTCTCCCTACGTGTACACGTCGTAGTAATTGACAGGCGGGACGCGGGTTAGTTGCCTGGGGGCAGTGACCAGCGACCGGTGACCAGTGTGACTGGGATGACTTAGGTAGGGCCGGCTAACGTCTAAAGTGTCGCGCTAGCCGGCGCGACGCGAATGCACCGCGTCCGTGTTGCGCGCAGGGTCAGACCACGGATTGTCACTACAGCGCGCCATAGGCACCCCGAACAAGGACGATGGTTCCAACGAGCAAACCAGCTGCACCCAGCACGTTGCCGAAGTAGAGCACGCGATTCAAGAGCGGCGGATCCGAGCTGAGGCCGCGATGGCCATAGTGCGCCGCTAGAGGGAGCACCAGGGCGAATCCGTAACTCGCTACGACAAAAGCCCACACCAGGAGCGCCAGGCCGAAAGCACCCAACTCCAGATGCGAGATTATGCCGGCCACAGCCAATAGCAGTATCCCACCCATCACCAGACTTGAGTGAGCAACGCGCCAGGCGCGAACCGTTTCCTCCGGCTTCCTGCGAACGACGGCACTACCCAGCGGGACACCGCAAAGGAGGCCAATGAGAAGAATGACCCCGCCATGGAAGATCAGCTGTTTCGTTTGCCACATCGGCCTTCTCCCTGCGTGTGCAAAAAAAGGTTCCTGACACCTTTAGCCCGGCGCGCGTCGCATTCCGGTCTGACTGGCCTCAAGTACGCCCCAGAAATAATTGCCATGCCCATAAAACAAGAATGACGGTGAACGCGACAAGGTGAAAGCCAAAAATGAGAACCCAGACAAAGTCTGTGAGCTCACTCCCCTCACGGAAGTCTCTCCAACTTACTCGCAATCTATCCACGAGCAGGAGCACCACGACCCTGCCTTGGACCTTGGTCAAAAGGGCCATCTAACGTCCGCGATGAGATGCGCGTGCGAGCGGCGACGCTCGCGGAGCGTCATTTTCGACCGCGTTGTTAGAGCGCATCTGCCTACTTTATATCCTCTAGCTTGATGCCGTGCCCGGCACGCAAGCTGTCGCGGGCACGCGCAACGCGAGCAAGAAACCGCGGATCGTTCTCCAACCGGTAGTCGAACCAGTCGTCCTCGGACCTGAATCCGATTAAGACGCCAGCCGGCTTGCCGTGGCGCGTAATGACGATCTCGCCATTCGCTGCTTCGCGTAGATAGCGCGAGAGGTCGTCTTTAACCTCCGCCAGGGGGATTTCCTTCACTTTGACTCTGATTTTCCGTGTTTGGCTAACCATGTTGCAGCCTCCGATTTGAGCACAATTGCGAGTACCTCGACGTTCTCCTCCGAAACGTCGTAGAACACCCGCACATCACCGATTCGTAGCCGGTACTGCGGCTGCGAAAGCCTACGCAGTCTCTTGATCCGGCTGCGGCTAGTCTTTCCGGGCTCGTGCCTAAGATGTGTCTCAATCCCTTCACGCACCTCGGCCCGGAGGTTGGCCTTCAAATCGCTGAGGTCTTCCGCGGCCTCCGGGGCCAGGATGATCCGGTATGGCATTCTGGCCAGATTATAGCCAGAAATAGGGAATTGCTCAAATATGCGCTCTAACGTTCGCGTTTTGCCGCGCCGCACGCAGCGCGTAGCGCGGAGTGAAAGGCGTCGGTCAACAACGCGGTGTTAGGCGGCAGACGCGCATGTGGTGCGTTCATAGCCATTCCACCGTACGCACAAGCCAAGTTGTAGGGACAAAGCGAACTCTAAACTTCTGGCGCTTGCGCTCTTGCGATGCGCGGTAAACAACAGTGAAGTGGTTCTTGTGCATCTCGGCACTGACGAAATCTACACCTCTATCGATGCAGTAGCGGCGGCTGATACGTTCAACTACGCGACGGGTCAGGCGAAGGTCGAGCGCCCCAAAGATGATGAGAGGGATGACCAGTGCTCCGATACCGCCTACGACGTTGAACGCAAGCCTGACCTCGTCGCTCATGTCGAGACGTGCACACAACCATAGAATGGCTATCGTCAGACCGTAGAGCGCAACAATGATCAAGGGCGCCATCTGCCGCCTAACGTGGGAAATCAGCGGCGGGCCGCAGCGATGACCTGTACTTAGCACGGCGGCTCGCGGCCCGTCCGCTCTGGATTGATGGGTTAGGCATCACGTTGCGTTATCGAAAGGCCCCGACGAACTGCAATAGCAAGCCGCCAAATAGAAGGCCAAATGCGATCCGTTGTTGCCCGTACTGCGATTGCATTTGCTGGAAAAGTGCCGTGAGCAAGGGACCAATCGCGTTGTACGTAATGTTTCCGCTCTTGATACCGAGCGC
>JBIOVQ010000197.1:0-21580 GCA_044867805.1 Burkholderiales bacterium
TAGACATCCGAGGTGTTGGTCGCGGGAACCGGCACGTTGCCGCGCAGCGGCTTCGCCGGACTCTCCGCGGCGCCGGCGCCGGAGGCGAGTCCAATCGCGAAGAACAGCGGCGCAAGGAGGTGGATTCGAGAGTTCGCCATCCGAGCTCCTAGACCTTGACGACGCGCACGGCGCACTTCTTGAAGTCGGTCTGGCGCGAGATCGGACAGGTCGCGTCCAGCGTGAGCTTGTTGACGAGCCGTCCCTCGTCGAAGAACGGCACGAACACGAGGCCCTCCGGCGGCTCGTTGCGCCCGCGGAACTCGACGCGCGCCTTCATTTCGCCGCGACGCGAAACCACCTTCACTTCCTGGCCGTTGAGGAAGCCGCGCTTCTTCGCGTCGGCCGGGTGCATGAAGACCTGCGCTTCGGGCACCGCGCGGTGCAGCTCCGGCACCCGCCGCGTCATCGACCCGGAATGCCAGTGCTCGAGCACGCGCCCGGTGCACAGCCACAGGTCGTATTCCTTGTCGGGCACTTCGGGCGGCGCCTCGTAAGGAAACGCGATCACCACCGCCTTGCCGTCCGGCTTGCCGTAAAAGCGCACGCCCTCGCCCTTCTTCACGTATGGGTCGTAGCCCTCGCGGTAGCGCCACCGCGTTTCCTTCCCGTCCACCACCGGCCAGCGCAGGCCGCGCGCCTGGTGATAACTCTCGAACGGGGCGAGATCGTGGCCGTGGCCGCGGCCGAAGCTCGCGTATTCCTCGAACAAGCCCTTCTGCACGTAGAAGCCGAAATGGCGTGCCTCGTCGTTGTCGTGCCCGGCCTGCAGCTGCGAAAGCGGGAACTGGTTGACCTGGCCGTTCCGGTAAAGGATGTCGTAGAGGGTCCTGCCGCGATACTCCGGCTTCTTCGCAAGCAACTCCGCCGGCCACACCTCCTCCACCTTGAACCGCTTCGAGAACTCGAGGATCTGCCACAGGTCGGAGCGCGCCTCGCCCGGCGCCTTCACCTGCTGCCGCCAGAACTGCGTGCGCCGCTCGGCGTTGCCGTAGGCGCCCTCCTTCTCGACCCACATCGCCGTTGGCAGGATGAGGTCGGCGGCAACCGCCGTAACGGTGGGATAGGGATCGCTCACCACCACGAAGTTCTTCGGGTTGCGATAGCCCGGCCAGCCTTCGCCGTTCAAGTTGGCCGCCGTCTGCATGTTGTTGTTGCACATCACCCAGTAGGCGTTGAGCTTGCCGTCCTTGAGCATCCGGTTCTGCAGCACGGCGTGATAACCGGGCTGGGGCGGGATGGTGCCGGGCGGCAGCTTCCAAGTCTGCTCGGCACGCTCGCGGTGCTTCGGGTTCGCGACCACCATGTCGGCGGGCAGCCGGTGGGAGAACGTGCCCACTTCGCGGGCCGTGCCGCAGGCCGAGGGCTGGCCGGTGAGGGAAAACGGGCTGTTGCCAGGCTCGGCGATCTTGCCGGTGAGGAGGTGGATGTTGTAGCACATCTGGTTCACCCAAGTGCCGCGCGTGTGCTGGTTGAAGCCCATCGTCCACAGCGACATCACCTTCACCTTGGGATCGGCGTAGAGCTCGGCCAGCGCGATCAGGTTGTGCTTCGGCACGCCGGAGATCTTCTCCACTTTGTCCGCGGTGTACTCGGAAACGAATTTCGCGAACTCGTCGAACGACATCGGTCTCGTGCCTTCCGGGTCCTTCGCGTTCTTCGCCTTCTGCTCGCGCGGGTCCTCGGGGCGCAGGCCGTAGCCGATGTCGTCGTTGCCGCGCACGAAGTTGACGTGCTTGCCGACGAATTCCTTGTTGACGCGCCCGGTGCTGATGATGTGGTGCGCGATGAAGTTGAGGACGGCGAGGTCGGTGCTGGGCGTGAAGATCATGTGCAGGTCGGCCAGCTCGTGCCCGCGATGCTGGTAGGTGGACAGCACCGCCACCTTGACATGGGGATGCGACAGCCGGCGGTCGGTGATACGGGTCCACAGCACCGGGTGCATCTCCGCCATGTTCGAGCCCCACATGACAAAGGCGTCGGCGTTCTCGAAGTCGTCGTAGCAGCCCATCGGCTCGTCCATGCCGAAGGTGCGCATGAAGCCGGTCACCGCGGATGCCATGCAGTGGCGGGCGTTGGGATCGAGGTTGTTCGAGCGGAAACCGGCCTTGTAGAGCTTCACCGCCGCGTAGCCTTCCCACACCGTCCACTGGCCGGAGCCGAACATGCCGACGGTGGTGGGACCGCCCGCCTTCAGCGCGGCCTTCCACTTCTCCGCCATGATGTCGAACGCTTCCTTCCACGACACCGGGGTGAATTCACCCTCCTTGTCGTAGCGGCCGCTCTTCTTGCGCAGCAGCGGCGTCTTCAGGCGGTCTGCGCCGTACATGATCTTCGACAGGAAATAGCCCTTGACGCAATTCAGCCCGCGGTTGACCTCCGCGTCGGGATCGCCCTGGGTCGCGACCACGCGCCCGTTCTGCGTGCCCACCAGCACGCCGCAGCCGGTGCCGCAGAAGCGGCACGGCGCCTTGTCCCAGCGGACCTTGGACCCCGCTCCGCTTTCGGCGGCTGCGGCCGGCAGTCTGATCCCGGCGACCGCCGCGGCGGCGGCCGCAGCCTGGGACTTGATGAAGTCGCGCCTCGAGATCGTCATGGCTGCGCCTCCTCGCGTTGGGTATCGTCGTCGGAGTACTGGTAAACCATCGCGGCGGACAGGACCCCGTCCAGCCGGTGGAGCTGCATCACCGTATCGGCAACGGAAACGCCGTGGCCGTCCTCGATGGTGACGACGAAGCGCCCGTCGTTGCCTTCGTGGTGTATTTCCAGGCCGGGAAGCGCGCGGAGCGAGGCGCGCACCGAATCGGCGCGCTGCGGAAAAGCATAGATGATCGCGCTGCTGATGTTCACGGCGCGCCTCCTTCGGAGCTAACAACAAGAGGGGATACTCGCCTCATGCTCCCCTGCATTGGGTGTCAGGTATTTTGAAACGGCCTGCTACGGTTCCTTTTTTACGCCGCGCGGCGTTGACTGTCCAGAGTGGGACGTGATTTCCTTCGCCCCGATCCCAGTCCGCAATCTGAGACGGAAAAGAGACGAATGCGTGATACGTTCGTGACCTGCTCCTTCGATACTGGCGCGCAGGGCGGAATTAGTTTGAGGAGTCTCCGTGGTCAGCCAGGCAGAACTCACGGTCATCGGCTTCACGCTGGGCTATGCCGGCGCCGTAGGCGCCGCCGCTCCCGCGCCGGGCCGTGCCGGCGGCGAAGCCGAAAATACCGGGACAACCGCAACTCGCCCGCCCCTCGCCGCCCCGTTTCGGGCACCGCCACCCTCTGCCTGAGCCCGGGCCGGTACGGACAGCCGGGGGGTCCGCGGCTCACGCCGTGTGGCGTGCGGCCTTTGAGCCCGGGCCGTCGCTCTTCCTCGTTGCCCGGGTGTCGATTCCCATGCGCACCAGGACGTGCCGGGTCATGCCCCGCGCGAGTTCGTGCTCGCCCATGAACACCTTTCCGAGGTTCTCCTTTTGCAGCAGCACCGATTCCTCGTCGCTGTGGGTGCGCAGCACCACCTCGATGCCCGGATTCAGCGTGCGGGCGGTCTGCACCACCTTGCGCACATCCATCGTATCCGGCGTCGCGACCACCAGCATGCCTGCCCGGGCGATGTGCGCCTGCACGAGGACGACCGGCTCCGCCGCGTCTCCGTACACCGCCGGGATACCCCTTTCCCGCAGCTGCTCCACGATCTCCCGGTTCTGTTCCACGGCAACGTACGGAATCCGGTGCTCCTCGAGCGCCTGGGCGATGCGCCGGCCGACCCGCCCGTGACCGACCAGGACGATCTGTCCCGTGAGGACGTCCTGCTCCACGGTCATGGGCAGCGCGGCCAGCGGGTCGCCGGCGCGCTCGAGCGCGGCGGCCAGTGCGGGCCGGGCGCGTATCCAGCGTTCGACGGGCGCGACGGCCCTGAACACGACGGGATTGAGCGCGATCGTCAGCAGGGCCCCGGCGAGAACGAGGCTCTGCCCTTCGACGGGAAGCAGGCCGTACATCACGCCAAGGCCGACCAGGATGAACGAGAATTCGCCGATCTGCGCGAGGCTGGCGCCCACGGTCAGCGCGGTGCTCAGGGGGTAGCGAAAGGCGAGAACGAGGACGACGGCGGCAAGCGTCTTGCCGACGACGATGATCGTCACCACCATCGCGGTCTTGCCCGGGTGCTCGATCACCACCAGCGGATCGAACAGCATGCCGACGGAAACGAAGAACAGCACCGAAAACGCGTCGCGCAGCGGGAGCGATTCCTCCGCCGCGCGGTGGCTGAAGTCCGATTCGCGCATCATCATGCCGGCGAAGAACGCTCCCAGCGCGAACGAGACGCCGAACAGCTCCGCCGAGCCGTAGGCAACGCCCACGGCCGCCGCGATCACGCACAGGGTGAAGAGCTCGCGCGAGCCGGTGCGCGAGACCTGCCACAGCAGCCAGGGAAAAAGACGGCGGCCGATGACCAGCATCAGGGCAATGAAGGCGGCGACCTTGGCGAGAGTGGCTCCCAGCGACGTGAAGAGGCCGGCGTCCGGCGCTGCCCCCTTGCCGCCCAGCACCCCGGCGAGCGCCGGCAGCAGGACGAGCACCAGCACCATCGCCAGGTCCTCGACGATCAGCCATCCCACCGCGATGCGGCCGTTGACCGTTTCGAGCACGCCCCGGGTCTCGAGCGCGCGCAGCAGCACGACGGTGCTCGCCACGGACAATGCCAGCCCGAAGACGAGGCTGGCGCCGAAAGGCCAGCCCCACAGCATCGCCACGCCCGCTCCCATCGCGGTCGCGACCGCGATCTGCACGATGGCGCCGGGCACTGCGATGCGGCGGACGGTGAGCAGGTCGTCGAGCGAAAAGTGCAGGCCGACTCCGAACATGAGGAGCATCACGCCGATTTCGGCGAGCTGCGACGCGAGCTGGACATCCGCGACGAATCCCGGCGTGGCGGGGCCCAGGACGATGCCGGCCACGAGGTAGCCGACCAGCGGCGGCACCCTGGCGCGCGCCGCGATGAAGCCCAGGGCCATCGCAAGCCCGAATGCGGCGGCAACCGTTGTTATCAAGCTGACGTCGTGATGCATGCGACTTCCTCGCGCCGTGGTGCTTCATGGTAGCTCAACGCCCTGCGCCCGCACACCCGCGCGGACGACAATTTCGACCCGGCACGGGATCGCGCGCCACGCGGCGCGTAGCGAAGCGTACCGGTTTCGTGCGGCAAGTTCGATGTGATAGCGTAGCTACCATGAACCTGCATCGCCTGCTTGCTCGACGGGCAGCGGACGGCAAGCCGCTGCGCATCGCGCTGATCGGCGCCGGCAAGTTCGGCTCGATGTTCCTCGCCCAGGCCCGGCGCACGCCGGGCCTCCACGTCGTCGCGGTCGGCGACCTCTCGCCGCAGCGCGCCCGGGACGGCCTGGCCCGCACCGGCTGGCAGGAGGAGAGATACGCAGCGCGATCCCTTGCCGAAGCGGCGGAGAAAGGCACGACCTGCATCACCGACGACGCGCCCGCCGCAATCGCCAGCGACGCGGTTGAAATCGTCATAGACGCGACGGGCAACCCCGGCGCCGGCATCCGGCATGCGCTCGCCTGCTGCACGCACGGCAAGCACATCGTGATGGTGAACGTGGAGGCGGACTGCCTGGCGGGCCCCCTCCTCGCGCGCCGCGCGCGGGAGGCCGGCGTCGTCTACTCCCTCGCTTATGGCGACCAGCCGGCGCTCATCTGCGAGATGGTGGACTGGGCGCGCGCCGCGGGTTTCGAAGTCGTCGCGGCGGGCAAAGGAACGAAGTATCTGCCCGCCTACCACGATTCCACGCCGGACACGGTCTGGGGCCACTACGGATTTACCGCCGAGCAGGTCGCGCAGGGCGACTTCAACGCCCGGATGTTCAATTCCTTCCTCGACGGCACCAAGTCCGCGATCGAGATGGCGGCGGTGTCGAATGCGACCGGCCTCGCGCCGGCGCCGGATGGGCTGGCGTTTCCGCCCTGCGGCGTGGACGACCTGCCGCGCGTGCTGAAGCCGCGCGCCGAAGGCGGCCAGCTGCATCACCGCGGGCAGGTGGAAGTGGTTTCCAGCCTCGAGCGCGACGGCAAGCCGGTGGCGCGCGACCTGCGTTGGGGGGTCTACGCCACGTTTGCCGCGGACAGTGACTACGTGAAGCGCTGCTTCGCGGAGTACGGGCTCGCGACGGACGAGTCGGGGAACTACTCGGCAATGTACAAGCCCTACCACTTGATCGGGCTCGAGCTCGGCATCTCGGTTGCAAGCGTGGGACTGCACGGCGAGCCCACCGGCGCGCCGACGGGATTCCGCGGCGACGTCGTCGCGATCGCGAAGCGCGACCTGAAGGCGGGCGAGACGCTCGACGGCGAAGGCGGCTATACCGTCTGGGGCAGGCTCATGCCGGCGCGCGACTCGCTCGAGCGGCGCGGCCTGCCGATCGGCCTCGCGCACGGAATCCGGCTCGTGCGCCGGATTCCGAAGGGAAACATGGTCACCTGGACCGACGTCGTGCCGCAGGAATCGGAAGCGGTACGCGCACGACTGGAAATGGAAGCGCTGTTCGCGCGGGAATGGGGCCTCGCCGACGCGGGCGCGGGCGCCTTTACGGGCTGACCTAGGACTTCTTCTCCCTCGCCTGGTAGCCGGCGAGTCCCCCGGCGATGGACACCACATTGCGGTATCCCATCTTCTGCAAAGTATCGGCGGCGAGCGCCCCGCGGTTCCCTCCCCCGCAGTAGCACACCACCGCAGCTCCCTTGTCCGGGACCACCTCGGTCGCGCGCATCTCGAGAACGCCGCGGCTGACGTTGATGGCGCCCTCGATGCGCTTATCGGCAAATTCGTCCTTCTCCCGCACATCGAGGACCACGGCGCCCGCCTCGATCAGCGCCGCGGCCTCGCCCGGCGCAACTTCCTTGATTCGCGCCCGCGCCTCCGCGACGAGCGCCAGGAATTCCGGCGGGTGCTTCATGTGGATGCCCTCCCTCCCGATTTGCCTGCGTCCAGTATACGCGAAACAGCCGGCGATGTTGGCTTTCGTTATCGAAAGTCGATATAGTCTGCCCCGGGAGGTCTCCGCATGCCGCATCCCGAGGCACAGTCACCCGCCGCAGCCGCGAAGCGCGAGTCCGCACTCACCGTCTTCAGCGTCTTCCTGAAGCTCGGCCTCACGTCCTTCGGCGGCCCCATCGCCCACCTCGGCTACTTTCGCGAGGAGTTCGTGAACCGGCGCAAGTGGATCGACGATCGCGCCTACGCCGATCTGGTGGCGCTGTGCCAGTTCACGCCGGGCCCGGCGAGCAGCAAGGTCGGCATCGGCATCGGCCTCGCGCGCGCGGGCCTGCCGGGCGCATTCGCGGCGTGGCTCGCCTTCACGTCCCCTTCCGCGCTCGCCCTTATCCTGTTCGGATTCGGCATCGTTGCGCTGGGCGGCCGGGTGGACCTCGGCTGGTTGCACGGGCTCACGGTCGTGGCCGTGCCGGTCGTCGCGCAGGCGGTGTGGGGCATGGCGCGCAACCTGACGCCGGACGCTCCGCGCATCACGCTCGCCGCGTTCGCCGCGATCATCGTCATGATCTGGCCGACGCCGCTTGGCTTCATCGGTGCCATCGTGATAGGAGGCATCGTCGGGCTGCGGCTGTTCAATGCGGCCGACGTGGGGGAGCATGTCGCCATCGGCGCAAAAGTGAGCCGCACGGCGGCCGTGGCGGCGCTGGTCCTGTTTTTCGGACTGCTCGTGGCGCTGCCCGCGCTGCGGGCCGCGTTTCCGTCCTCGCAAACGCTGGCGTTGCTGGACAGCTTCTACCGCGCCGGGTCGCTGGTGTTCGGCGGCGGCAACGTCGTGCTGCCGCTGCTGCAGGCCGAGGTCGGTCCGACGGGCTGGGTGTCCAACGAACAGTTCTTCGCGGGCTACGGCGCCGCGCAGGCGGTGCCGGGCCCGCTGTTCACTCTTGCGGCCTACCTCGGCACGGTCTCGGCCGTGCCGCCCGCCGGCTGGCTCGGCGCCCTGATCTGCCTGGCGGGCATCTTCGCCTCCTCGTTTCTGCTCGTGATCGGGCCGCTGCCGTTCTGGGACGCCCTGCGGCGCTTTCGTCCGATGCGCTCCGCGCTGATCGGCGTCAACGCGGCTGTGGTAGGCATGCTCCTCGCCTTTCTCTACGACCCGGTCTGGACCAACGCGATCCGCTCCGCCGCCGACTTCGGGCTCGCGCTTGCCGGCTTCGTGCTGCTCATGTTCTGGAAAGCGCCGCCGTGGCTCGTGGTCGTGCTGACCGCCGCGGCAGGCGCCGTCATCCGGGCGGTGTCCTGATGCCCGACCGGAAGACGGGAACCGAGCGGCACTTTCTTGCCACTCCGCGGTGATTCCGCCAAGCTCTGCGCATGGGCAGCACCGATCTATACGGCGGCCTGATTCGC
Source organism: Burkholderiales bacterium (assembly GCA_044867805.1). Lineage (GTDB taxonomy): Bacteria > Pseudomonadota > Gammaproteobacteria > Burkholderiales > SG8-41 > SG8-41. The sequence goes on from JBIOVQ010000197.1 coordinate 8,449, forward strand.
CTGCACATCCTGTACCACGCAGCGCGGGAACCGGTATTCGGGCTCGGCATCATCGAGGAGCTGGCGCGCCACGGCTACCGGCTGAGTCCCGGCACACTCTACCCCATGCTCCACTCCCTGGAGGAAGCGGGCTACCTACGCTCCCGCTCCCGCGCCGTGGACGGGAAGACCCGCCGAAATTACCTCATCACGTCGAAGGGCCGCACCGCGCTGACCGAGGCGAAGGAGAAAGTGCGCGAGCTGTTCGGAGAGCTGTTCGAAGAGGATTAAGCTCCAAGGACGAAGCACCAAATAGCAGGAAAATTCCAAGCACCAAGCACCAAATTACAAACGTTTGAAGCTTGCAGGTTGGGATTTGAGATTTGTTTGGGATTTGGAACTTGAGATTTGGAATTTGCGGGTTGACACTGGCAGCACCCTCTCTGGACAATAGCCGCCATGCAGCGACGCGATTTCATTGGCGCCTGCGCCGCGACCTGCGCGCTCGGGACCCACGACCTGCTCGCCGCCAATGATCTCAAGCCCCGTCTCTACGCCCGCGTGCAGCTCACCGACACGGCCGGGCGTCCGTTCAAGACCTCGAGCCTCGTCGCGGGACGCAACTACATCTTCCACTACCCGTTCGAGACCACGCCCTGCTTCCTGCTGAACCTTGGCAAGCCGACGGTGCGCGACGTCCCGTTGAAGACCGAGGACGGGTCGAGCTACCAGTGGACGGGCGGGGTCGGCCCGAACCGCGCGATCGTCGGCTACTCGGCGATCTGCGCGCACCGCATGAGCTATCCCACGCCGCAGATCAGCTTCATCAGCTATCGCGAGAAATCGACCGCCGCGGGGGTCATGAAGCCCAACACCATCCATTGCTGCTCCGAGCACAGCGAGTACGACCCGGCGGCCGGCGCCAAAGTCGTGAGCGGCCCCGCGCCGCAGCCGCTCGCCGCGATCCTGCTCGAGCACGATGCGAAGAACGACGCGCTCTACGCGATCGGCACGCTGGGCGGCGAAATGTTCAACGCGTTCTTCGACAAGTACGATTTCAGGCTCGCGATCGATTACGGGTCGAGCCAGACGCGCAGGCGCGCTGCCGGCCGCACCGCGGTCAGGGAGCTGGAGCAGTTCTGCAAGCAGCAGGTGCGCTGCTGAATTCCGCCGCTGCACGTCGGAATTCAGTGACTAAGCGACTAGGTGACTAAGTGACTGAGTGGCTTGTACTTAATCACCTAGTCACCTGATCACCTAGTCACCGGCGTGAAAGGCTGTTGCCTCGCCGCGCCGGTTGCCGGATAGTATGCTGGCGGTTTTCTTGTTCAATCCGGGAGGAGGCATGAAAAAGCAAGCAATAAGCATCATCTGCTGCGCCTTGTTCGTGGGCGGCTGCGCCGAGATGGGCGTCGAAACCAGCGATTCGACTGCTACGGCCAGGCTCGAGCCGCTCGGCGGATCGAAAGTGCGGGGCGACCTGACCTTCACTCAGGTCGGCGACGTCGTGCGGGTCACGGGCCTGATCAGCGGTCACTCGAAGGGCCCGAAGGCCTTCCACATCCACGAAAAGGGCGACTGCAGCGATCCCAAGGGCATGAGCGCGGGCGGCCATTTCAACCCCGGCAAGCGCAAGCACGGCGGGCCTTATGACCTCGAGAAGCATGCGGGCGATCTCGGCAACATCAACTTCGGCGCCGACGGCACCGCCAGGATCAGCTTCGGCTTCGGCGATATCTCCGTGAGCCGGGACGCGCCCAACGGCATCATCGGCCGCGCTGTCATCGTCCACGCGGTGGCGGACGACCTCAAAACCGATCCCACCGGCAACGCCGGCGGCCGCGTCGCCTGCGGGGTGATCAAGTAGCAAATCCGCGGCAACACTGCATCAGCCCGCTCCGGAAACGGAGCGGGCTTTTCTTTTCGCGCGCTGCCGCCCCGCGTGTCACCGGGCCGTACAATCAGCCGCAATGATCCCGTGGCTGCGATCGGGCGACCCCTTCCCTCCCCTCGAGCGCGCGCTCGAGGAGCCCAACGGGCTGCTTTGCGCCGGCGCGGACCTGTCGGTGGCACGCCTGGTCGCTGCCTACGAGCGCGGCATCTTCCCTTGGTACAGCGACGGCCAGCCCATCCTGTGGTGGAGCCCCGACCCGCGCATGGTGCTCTTCCCGGACAAGCTCAGAATCCCGCGCTCGCTCAGGAAACGCCTCGCCCGCCGCGATTACGAGGTGACCGCCGATACCGCTTTCGAGGAGGTGATACGGGGCTGCGCCGCCCCGCGGCGCGGGCACGACGGCACGTGGATCACCGAGGACATGGCCGCGGCCTACGTGCGGCTGCACCGCGCCGGGTACGCCCACTCGGTGGAGACCTGGATCGGCGGCCGGCTCGCCGGCGGGCTCTACGGCGTCGCGCTCGGGCGCTTGTACTACGGCGAATCCATGTTCACGCGGGTGCCCGACGCTTCCAAGATCGCGCTGGTGCACCTGGTGCGCCAGCTCGAACGCCTCGGCTTCGGCATGATCGACTGCCAGATGGCCACCGCCCACCTCGCCCGCTTCGGCGCGCGAGAGATTCCGCGGGCGGGCTTTGTACGAAAGCTCGGGGAATTGGTAAACTACCCGCGGACAGCACGGAAATGGCGGCTCGACGATGACCTACTTGACTGAGTTTCCGCTGTCGGTGCTCCAGTTCTACGCGACGGCGCCCTATCCGTGCAGCTACCTGCCGGAGCGGATGGCGCGCTCCCAGGTCGCGACGCCGAGCCATCTCATCGACGGCGCGGTGTACTCGGAGCTGGTGCGCGCCGGATTCCGCCGCAGCGGCGCCTTCACCTACCGGCCGTTCTGCGACCATTGCCGCGCCTGCGTGCCGGTGCGCATCCTGGCCGAGGAATTCCAGCCTTCGCGCAACCAGCGCCGCACCTTCAAGCGCCACGGCGCGCTGAAGGCCGAGCTGCTCGACCTCAAGTACAGCCCCGAGCACTACGCGCTCTACCTGCGCTACCAGTCCCAGCGCCACTCGGGCGGCGGCATGGACCAGGACAGCCGCGAGCAGTACCGCCATTTCCTGCTGCAGAGCAACGTCGAATCGCGCCTGATCGAGTTCCGCGAGGACGGGGTGCTGCGCATGGTGTCGATCCTGGACCGGCTGCAGGACGGGCTGTCCTCGGTCTACACCTTCTTCGATCCCGACGTTGCCGGCGCGAGCTTCGGGACCTACAACATCCTGTGGCAGATCGACCTGTGCCACACCCTCGACCTGCCCTACCTCTACCTCGGCTACTGGATCGCCCAGAGCCGCAAAATGGCCTACAAGATCCAGTTCCAGCCGATGCAGGGGCTCGTGGACGGGAAGTGGCAGGCAGTGAAGCACCAGCAACGCGCTGGTGCTTAGCCGCCAGCAGTCAGGCGTCAGTCGTCAGTCCGTTTCGAACACCAGCCGCAGGCTGACAAAGGTCCGCTGACGGCTGACATCTGACGGCTGACAGCTAGCCGTCGGCGCCAGCCGACGGCTCCGGCCGGCGCTCGGTCCAGCGGCGCGCGAGGTTGAAGCCGACGGCAAGCAGCGTCGGCCCGAGGAAGATCCCGACAAAGCCCCAGGCGAGCACGCCGCCCAGCACGCCCAGCAGCACCAGCACGAACGGCAGGCTCGCGCCGCGGCTGATGAGCAGCGGCTTCACGATGTTGTCTATCCCGCTCACCACGAAGAACCCCCACAGCGCCATGAACACCGCCCATCCCGGCTGGTCGTTGTAGCCGAGCCAGATCGTGGCGCCGACCCAGATCAGCGGCGGGCCGGCCGGGACGATGGACAGGATGAAGGTGAGCGAGGCCAGCATGACCGCTCCCGGCACGCCCGCGATCCAGAACCCGATCAGCGCCGCGAGCGCCTGCGCCAGGCCCGTTCCCACGATGCCGTAGACCACGCCGGTGATGGTGCCGCCGATCACGCCTATCAGCCGCTCGGTGAGGTCTCCGGCGACGCGGCTCATGGCATTGCGCAGCGCCCCCACCAGCGCCAGGCCGTCGCGGTAGAAGAAATAGGCGATAAAGGCGATCAGGATGAACTGCAATACGCCCTCGGCGATGATGAGGCCGGTCGCCACCAGCGCCTGCCGAGCCGGCGCGGCAAAGCGCTTGAGCGCCGCGCTCAGCTTTTCGCGGCTTTCCGCGAGATCGCGCCAGCCGGCATCGAGGTGCTCCCCGAACAGCGGGATGGACTTCACCCAGGACGGCGGCTGCGGCAAGCCCTGCTCGAACATTTCGCGCAGGTTCTCGATGAGATGCGGGACATCGTCACGCAGGGTGAGGGCGATCAGCGTGAGGGGCAGCACCAGGACGACGATGATGAGCAGCGTCATGAACAGCGCCGCGAGCCAGCTCCTGCCTCCCACCTTGGCTTCGACATAGCGGTAGATCGGCCAGGTCGAGAAGCACAGGATCGCGGCCGCCAGCACCGCGCCGAGGAACGGCAGCAGCACCACCAGGCAGCCGAGCGCCAGCAGCACCACGGCTGCGATCTGGACGATCTGCTCGATGCGACGTTCCGCGGGCATTGCGACTCCGCTTCTATCACGCCAAGGCGGCCTCTGCAACCACGTCACGCATGACGACGCATCGCGTCGGCCGCCTTGAAATTTAGATCCCAATTCAGTAAATCATCCGCCCAAGCGGCCTCCGATGTGACCTCGTGAAATAACCAAGCCCTGGTGTCGGCCGCATGAAATTTGAAAGTCCATATTCATAAATCATCGCGGTAGAATGCCGCGATGATTTATTCGCTGGTGCGCCCGCTGCTGTTCGCGCTCGAGCCCGAAACCGCGCACCATCTGACCCTCGATGCCTGGTCGGCGCTCGCGCGCGTCGGGCTCGCGCCCTCCCCGGCTCCCGCTCCCGCCGCGTGCGCAAGGGAAGTGATGGGACTGCGCTTTCCCAATCCGGTCGGGCTCGCCGCGGGCCTCGACAAGAACGGCGAGTACATCGATGCGCTGGCGCGCCTCGGCTTCGGCTTCCTCGAAGTCGGCACCGTTACCCCGCGCCCGCAGCCCGGCAATCCGCGTCCGCGCATGTTCCGGCTGCCCGCGGCGCGCGCGGTCATCAATCGCCTGGGGTTCAACAACGACGGGGTGGAGCGCCTCGTCGAGAACGTGAAGCGCGCGCGCTACCGCGGCGTGCTGGGCATCAACATCGGCAAGAACGCGGATACGCCGCTCGAGCGCGCCGCGGACGACTACGTTGCCTGCCTGCGCGCCGTCTATCCGGTCGCGAGCTACGTGACCGTGAACGTCTCCTCCCCCAATACGCGCGACCTGCGGCAATTGCAGCAGGGCCCGGCGCTCGACGACCTGCTCGGTGCCTTGAAGTCCGAGCAGCGCAAGCTCGCCGGCAGGCATTCGCGGCACGTACCGCTCGCGTTCAAGATCGCGCCCGACCTCGACACGGGGCAGATCGCTGGGATGGCCGAAGCCTTCCGGCGCCACCGCGTGGACGCGGTAATCGCGACCAACACCACCACGGCGCGCGACGGCGTCGCCGGCTCACCCCACGCTGGGGAGGCGGGCGGCCTGAGCGGCGCCCCGGTGGCGGAGCGCTCGACCCATGTCGTGCGGGACCTGGCGCGGGCCCTGCGCGGCGCGATCCCGGTGATCGGGGTGGGCGGCGTCATGAGCGGCGCCGACGCGCGGGACAAGATCACAGCGGGTGCGAGCCTGGTGCAGCTGTACACCGGGCTGATCTATAGCGGGCCGGCGCTGGTGCGCGAGTGCGTCGCCGCATTATGCGGCGACGCAAGTTGACAGTTGGCAGTTTACAGTTGGCAGTAACTGCACACTGCCCACTGCAAACTATCGCGCTTGCCGCACTTTGCGGCGACGCAAGTTGACAGTTGGCAGTTTACAGTTGGCAGTAAACTGCAAACTGCCCACTGCAAACTGCAAACTATCGCGCTTGCCGCACTTTGCGGCGACGCAAGTTGGCAGTTGACAGTTGGCAGTAACTGCACACTGCCCACTGCAAACTATCGCGCTTGCCGCACTTTGCGGCGACGCAAGTTGACAGTTGGCAGTTGACAGTTGGCAGTAACTGCACACTGCCCACTGCAAACTGCAAACTATCGCGCTTGATATGAGACAGGGATCCGCAAAAGCGTCGCCGGTTGCATTCATAGATGAGTCGGCGTGTATAGGCTGCACGCTGTGCATCGAGGCGTGCCCGGTGGACGCCATCGTCGGCGCGGCGAAGCTCATGCACACCGTGATCGCGGCGGAATGCACCGGCTGCCGGTTGTGCCTGCCGCCGTGCCCCGTGGACTGCATCGCGATGGTCGAGGCCGGCGAAACCTGGTCGCACGAGGAGCGCGTGAAGCGGGCCGGGCAGTACCGGCGGCGCCACCAGGCGCGGCGGGCGCGGATCGCAGCCGTGAGAGGCGAAAATCGGCCCGCGGAACGAGAGGGGACGAAGCGCGCCACGGTCGCGAAGGCGATGGAGCGCGCGCGCCAGCGCCTTCAACAACGCCGCGACCGAAAATCCTGACGCAAAGGCGCGAAGCCGCAAAGGAAATCAAACAGTACGGAAAAACGGCCGGGCATCCGCCCGGCCGCTCGATTCAATTCTGAATTTCTTCTTTGCGCCTTTGCGTCGAGAACCTAACGTCCAAAAATGCCGCGCAGCACGCCGGCGGGATCGATGCCCACGCCGCTCTTGCTGCCGCCCTTTCCTGACGGGAATGTCGTTCCACCCCCCTCCTCCTGCTGCTGGAGGGCGCGTGCGCCTTCGACGGCCGCGGGCTTCCTCTGCGGCGGGGGCGGCACGTTGGCGGCTATCTGACGGAGCTGCGGCTCCCGGCCCGAGGGCAGTTGCGCGAGCCGCGGCGTCACCGCCTCCCCGATCTTCTCCAGGCGCTCGCCCGGCGCCGGATGGGTCTTGAACAGTAGCGCGAGGGAGGCATCGTTCGACGCGCGCACGGAGAGCTTGTGCAGCACCTCGACCAGCCCGAAGGGGTTGTAGCCCGCCCGCGCCGCGAGCACGACGCCGATCTGGTCGGCCTCGAACTCGGCGCTCTTGTCGAGCCCGCGCGCAAAAATCTCCGCGCCCGTGCCGATCAGGCTGTTGGCCCACGCGGCGCGGTCTTCGCGCTGCGCCGCCCGGGCCGCCGCGGACACGCCGGCGGTCTTCTGCATGACTTCGACATGGTGGCGCCGCACGATATGGCCGATCTCGTGCCCGAGCACGCCTGCGAGCTGGGACTCGTTGTCGAGGATCTCGTAGAGGCCGCGGGTGATGAGCACGTAGCCGCCGGGCGCCGCGAAGGCGTTGATCGTGGGGGTGTCGAGGACCCCGAAGCGCCACGGCAGGTCCGGGCGCTCGGTCTGCGACGCGACCCAGCGCCCGACCCGGTTGACGTAGGCCTGCAGCGCCGGATCGGGGACGAGGGGGGCCGCGCCCAGCGTGCGCCCCGCCACCTCGCGGCCGATCGCGATCTCCTCCTTCTCGTCCATGCCCTTGAGGGCGGTGGTGGCGTCCCGGCCGACGTCGAAGATGCGGCCGAGATCGATGGAGGCCGCCAGCCCGTAGCCGGAGGCGGTCACGGCGAGTGCGGCGATCCAGGATTTGAAGGCGCGGGGGATCATTTCTTCGCGTCCAGGTAATCGACGCTCTTGTCCGAGAGTCCCGCGCCCCGCGCGCGCTTCTCCGCCGCTTCCTTCGAGGCGGCGTAGCCGTCCAGCAGCTTCATCTGCTCGGCATCGAAGGTCGCCCCCTTCAGGTCCTCTTCCTCGATGCCGCGCACGCCGATGGTGCTGGTGACCGAAACGCTACTGCGCCGCGGCGCGAACACGCGGCCCAGCACCGAGCCGGTGCCCGACGAGCCTTCGGCACTCTGGGATTCGAACCGCACGCTGAACGAAAACAGCCAGCCGGTGCCGGCCGGGGTCTTGAGATTGAGCCAGACGCCCTGCTTCCCGATCACTTCCCCGGCGGTCCCCTGCTGGAGCTGCGCGACCTGGGCCGATTCCATCCGCGGCTCGCTGTAGAGCGGGGTATTCTGCTCGATCGTCACCTTCTGCGCCGCCGCCGGACCCGCGGCGAGCAGCATCGCGGCAAGAGCCGCAAGCAGGCTGCACGACAGAGGTTTCATGAGCACGCGCTCCCCTTGAGCCAGGGCCGCGGCTGTTTATAGTGTCCGGGCCGGCGGCGCAGCTATTATGCACCAATGTCACCCCAGCAGCGCACCGAGGTCTTCAGGCGGCTGCGCGCCGCCAACCCCGATCCCCGCAGCGAGCTGGTTTACGGCTCCCCGTTCGAGCTGCTGGTGTCGGTCGTGCTCTCCGCGCAGGCGACGGACAAGAGCGTCAACCGGGCGACCGAGGGGTTGTTCAAGGTGGCCAACACGCCCGAGGCCATGATCAGGCTCGGGCGCCGCGGGCTGGAGCGCTACATCAAAAGCATCGGCCTCTACCGCACCAAGGCGAAGAACCTCGTTGCCGCGTGCAAGCTGCTGGTCGAGCGGCACGGCGGTGAGGTGCCGCGGACCCGCGAGGCGCTGGAGACGCTGCCGGGGGTGGGGCGCAAGACCGCCAACGTCATACTCAATACGGCGTTCGGCGAACCGACGATCGCGGTGGATACCCACATCTTCCGGGTCGCGAACCGCACCGGGCTCGCCCCCGGACGCGACGTCGTGGCGGTGGAGGAGAAGCTGCTCAAGGTGGTGCCGGAGGAATTCCGGCTCAACGCCCACCACTGGCTGATCCTGCACGGGCGCTATACCTGCATTGCGCGCAAGCCGCGCTGCCCCGAGTGCTTGATCAACGATTTGTGCCAGTTCCGGCACAAGACTGCGTGATTAGTGATTGGTGATTGGTGATTGGTGATTGGTGATTTGGTGATTGGTGATTGGTGATTGGTGATTGGAAAAAACACCACGCGGCATTGCCGCGTACACCATTCACTAATCACTACTCACTAATCACGCTTCTAGTACTTGGAGACGAGCCCCTTCTGCTGCGAGAAGAACGCCGCCAGGTCCTCGATGTCGCGCCGGGTGAGGTTCGCCGCGAGGGGGTTCATGATCGGGTTCTTGCGGGCGCCCGACTTGTAGCCTTCCAGCGCTTTCACGAGGTAGTCGTAGTGCTGGCCGCCCAGGCGCGGGAAATCCGGCCCGGTGGGCGTGTTGCCTTCCGGCCCATGACAGGCCGCGCAGGTCTGGGATTTCTTCTTGCCCTCTTCGGCGTCGGCGGCCAGGGCCGATACGCTGGCCGCGAGCAGCAGACAGCAGGCGCTCGACACGATCCGCTTCATGGTGTGCGCCCTCATTTTGCCGCCGCCTTCATCGCCTCGGAGCCGTAGTAGGCCGCAAGGTCCGCCATATCCTGGTCCGACAGTCCCGCCGCGATAGCGCGCATCGAGGGGTGGGGACGATCGCCCGACTTGTAGGCCTGCAACGCCTTCACGATGTAGGCCGCCTGCTGGCCGCCGAGCTTGGGAACGCTGTAGACGTCCGGAAATGCCGTCTTGTACCCCGGAATGCCGTGGCAGCCGATGCACATCGAGTGCTTTCTCTGCCCCGCCGCGGGGTCGCCGGCCGCGTCGGCCGCGTAAAGCGCGGGAGCGGCGGCAAATGCGAGCGCAACCGCCGCGATACGGGAGAGGCCAAGCGGAGACATGAGGCGCCTTTTTTGTGATTGGAGTACGGCGACGGATTATAACCACCCGTATCGCGCGTTGCCAGTGGCGCACGCGCTGCCGGATAATGCCGGTGACTTTCGCAGGTCCCGCGCTACGTGACACCTCAGCAAGCAGAACCGGATCACCGATGGCCGCGGCGCCTGCTGCCGTTCCTGCGCTGGCGGCCAATGGTGAACGGCAAGACCTTGCGCGCCGACGCGATGGCCGGCCTCGTCGGCGCGATCATCGTCCTGCCGCAGGGGATCGCGTTCGCGACGCTCGCGGGATTGCCGCCGCAGTACGGCCTGTATGCCGCCATGGTGCCGGCCATCGTGGCGGCGCTGTTCGGGTCGTCCTGGCACCTCGTCTCCGGCCCGACCAACGTCATCTCGATCTTCCTTTTCGCGAGCCTGAGCGCGCTGGCCGAGCCGGGCAGCCCCGACTACATCCGGCTGGCGCTGACCCTGACGTTTCTGGTGGGCCTGATGCAGCTGGCCATGGGATTCGCGCGCATGGGCGCGCTGGTGAACTTCATTTCCCACACGGTGATCGTTGCGTTCATGGCCGGTGCCGCCTGCCTCATCGTCGTCGCCCAGGTGGGGAATTTTCTCGGCATCGGGATTCCGCCGGGCGCCTCCTTTGCCGGGACCCTGTATCGCGTGCTGCGCGAGCTTGACCACGTCAATCCGCACGTCGCGACCGTGGGAATCGTGACGCTGCTGGCGGGAATCCTCTGCCGCCGGCTGGCGCCGCGCTTTCCCTACATGATCGTCGCCATGATCGTGGGCGGCGGCGCCGCAGCCCTGCTGAACGCGGCATTCGGCGAAACCCGCGCCGCCATTCCGATGGTCGGGGCGCTGCCGGCGTCGTTGCCCGGCTTGTCCGCCCCCGACCTGGGACTGGACGCCGTGCGCAAGATCCTGCCGATAGCGCTCGCCGTGACGATACTCGCGCTGACCGAGGCGGTATCCATTGCCCGCGCGATCGCGGTGAGGTCCGGGCAGCGCATCGACGGCAACCAGGAATTCATCGGCCAGGGCCTCTCGAACCTGGCGGGCAGCTTCTTCTCCGCTTACGCGTCGAGCGGCTCGTTCAACCGCAGCGGGGTCAACTTCGAGGCGGGAGCGCGGACGCCGCTCGCCGCCGTGCTCTCGGCGCTGCTGCTGGTGGCGGTGATTTTCGCGGTGGCGCCGCTCGTTGCGCACCTGCCGCTCGCGGTCCTGGCGGCGATCCTTTTCCTCGTGGCCTACGGGCTCGTGGACGGCCGTTATGTCGCGGGCGTGCTGAGGACGAGCCGGGAAGAGACGGCGGCGCTGGTGGTCACTTTCTTCGCCGCATTGTTCGCCGGGCTCGAGTTCGCGATCTACGCCGGCGTTCTGTTGTCGCTGCTGCTCTACCTCACGCGAACGTCGCGGCCGCTGATCCTCGACGTCAAGCCCGACCCGGCGCCCGACAGCTATCATTTCACCGCGGACAGCGGCCTGCCGGATTGCCCGCAGCTCAAGATGCTGCGCGTCAACGGGTCGCTCTTTTTCGGCGCGGTCGACCACGTCCGGGGCCGCCTCGAGCAGATCGACGAGTTGAATCCGCGCCAGAAGCACGTTCTGCTGGTTGCGAGCGGCATCAATTTCGTGGACCTGGCGGGCGCCGAGATGCTGGCGCAGGAGGCGCGCCGGCGGCGCGGCCTGGGCGGCGGACTCTACTTCTATCGAGCCAAGGACACGGTCCGGGAGCTGCTCGCGCGGGGCGGCCATCTCCGCGACATCGGCACGGAGAACCTCTTCCCGGTGAAAAGCCGCCCAGTCGCCGCGATCTACCGCAAGCTCGATCCCGAAGTTTGCCGAAAGTGCCGGGCGCGCATCTTCCGCGAATGCCACGTCAGTCTGCCCAACGGGGAGCCCGTGAAGCCGACGTGACGCGCGCGGGACCGGCGGCCGGAGCTATTCGGAAACGGCTTCCCTGAGCAGCGCCTCGCTGGCGCGTTGCCCCCGCAGCATGGCCGCAATGATGATAATGCCGCCGGTCGCGAGCGCGAGCACCAGGAACGCGAAGCTGGCGGTTTGCAGCCATGCCATCGTCCCGGGCGCCACCGTCCACCAGCCAAGCTCGGTCAGGTAGACCGGCACCACCAGCCCGCGGCTCACCGCCACGATGAGCATGATGGCGGCCATCACCACCTTGATGAGATAGGGCTTGACGTAAGTCGTGCCGATCGCGCCCAGCTGCACCCCGAACAGCGATCCGGCGAGGAGGATCAGCGCGAGACGTATGTCCACCAGCCCGTGCAGCGCGTACTTGATGGTCCCGCCGCAGCCCATGACGAACGCGATCACCAGCTCGGTGGCGCTGGCGACCAGGCCCGGGGCGCCCAGCACGTACATCATCCCGGGCACGCCGATGAAGCCGCCGACGGCGATCGTCGAGGCCAGCAGGCCGGTCGCGAAGCCGAGGGGCAGCGTGAACAGGGCCGATACGCGGGTGTTGGCTACCCTGAAATGCATCATGGTCCCCGGGATCTCGATGGACTGCACCCAGCGCGCGAGCCGGGACGCCCTGTCCTCGTCGGTTCCGCCCGTGCGGTACGACCGGATCGCGTCGTAGAGCACGAAGCCGCCGACGACCGCGAGCACGGTCACGAAGGCGAGACTCACGTACAGGTTGGATCCCGGCTCGCCGAAATTCGCCTTGATCTGGTGCTGGATGTCGGCGCCGTACCACACCCCCACCGACGCCGATGCCGCCATCGTCAGCCCGAGCTTGAGGTCGACATGCCCGAACTTGTAGCGCCGGTAGGCGCCGACCAGCGCCTTGGGAAACTTGTGGCAGAGATTGCTCGCCACGGCCACGACGCCCGGCACGCCCATGGTCATCATCGCCGGGGTCAGCACGAATGCGCCGCCGGAGCCGATGAAGCCGCTGACCAGGCCGCCGACGAAGCCGATGGCGAGCAGGCCGGCAACGTTTACGAACGTGAGATCGAGGTACTGAACCGCCGCGGAATCCATTGCCGCCTACGTCCGCTGCCTCGCGGCGACCCCGAGCGCCTCCCAGAAATAGCCGGTGAAAGCGCCGTGGGCAAACGAGAACACGAATGCGGCGAGCACCGGGAGCGCGGGGTAAAATCCATCGGTGCGGGTGAAGGACTCCATGATTTCCTTTTCATGGAGGTAGAGCAGGAAATACAGGCCCGCCGAGATCGCGCCCGAGATGAAAAGCTTGCCGTAGAGATTGCCCTTGCTCACCGCCGGCTCCGCGCTTCAATCTTAGCAGACGCCCGGGAGCCGCCGGCACGCCTGTTAGAATTTTCACATGGGGAACCGGCTCACCCGGATCTATACCCGCACCGGCGACGGCGGCACGACCGGGCTGGCCGACCGCTCGCGCGTGGCGAAGGACGCCCCGCGGATCGAAGCGATCGGCGCGGTGGACGAGCTGAACAGCGTGATCGGCCTGCTGCTCGCCGAGGAGCTGCCCGACGCGGAGCGCGC
>JBIOVQ010000198.1:0-3628 GCA_044867805.1 Burkholderiales bacterium
GCCAGCTCCAGCTGTCCTCCGGACCGATGCGCGCGTCCGGCAGCGTGGACATCGGTCCGAACGGCGAGCTCTCGGGCCGTATCAGCGCCGAGCTCGGCTCGAAATCGGTGATCGTGGCGCGCGGCAACCTGGCGGTCACCGGCAACCTCAAGACTCCCGTCTTGAAGTAAAGGCGTGAATAGTGATTAGTGAATAGTGATTGGTGCGTAGAACAAAAAAGCCCGCTTGCGCGGGCTTTTTCTCGCCTGAAGGCGGGACTCGACGAATCACCAATCACTAATCACCAATCACTGTCTTTACATGCGGCGGACGGGCGAAACGCGCTCGGGTCGGGCCGCTTCCTGCAGCGCGGCGATGCGCTCCTCGAGCGGCGGGTGCGACATGAACAGCCGCGCGATACCGCTCTTGCCGGAAATCCCGAACGCGGCAATCTGCGCCGGCAGGGCCGACTGCTCCTGGTTCAGCTTCAGGCGCTCGAGCGCCGCAACCATCTTCTGGCGTCCCGCCAGCGCCGCGCCGCCGGCGTCGGCGCGGAACTCGCGCCAGCGCGAGAACCACATCACGATGATGCTCGCCAGGATGCCGAGCACGATCTGAGCGACGATCACGGTGATGAAGAAAGCCGGTCCCTGGCCGCGCTCGACCCTGAACACGGCGCGATCGACGATGAAGCCGATCACGCGCGAGAGGAAGATCACGAAGGTGTTGAGCACGCCCTGGATGAGCGTGAGCGTCACCATGTCGCCGTTGGCGACGTGGCTCACTTCGTGACCCAGCACCGCTTCGGCCTCCTCCTGGCTCATGTTCTGCAGGAGGCCCGTGCTGACGGCGACGAGCGCGTCATTGCGGTTCCAGCCGGTCGCGAAAGCGTTGATGTCCGGCGCTTCGTAGATCGCCACCTCGGGCATGCCGATGCCGGCCTTGTCCGCCTGGCGCTTGACCGTGTCCACCAGCCAGCGTTCGGTCTGGTTGGCGGGCACCTCGATGACGTGGGCCCCCACTGCCATCTTCGCCATCCATTTCGAGATCAGCAGCGAAATGAACGAGCCGCCGAAGCCGAAGATGCCGGCAAACAGCAGGAGGCCGTACAGGTTGAGCCCCGTTTCCTGCGCCAGCATCCGGTCGACGCCGAGCAGCTGCATCGTGATGCTGAGGACGATCAGGATCGCGAAGTTGGTCGCTACCAGCAGGATGATCCGCTTCATGGTCTTGCCTTCCCTCCGGTGGATATACGCCCTTTAGATGGGGGCCGAAAGCGCCGGTTCAATGGCGGCCAGGTGGACCGAACCCGCTGAATTCTAGAACGTGTCCCAAAAACCCAGAAAAGCAGAATTAACCGCAGATAAACACAGATGAACGCGGACGAAATCCCCTGCTAAACAGGGCATTGGGTTTTGAGATCTGTGTGTATCTGTGTTGATCTGTGGTTCCATTCTGTTTTTGAGACAGCTTCTAGCCAGTTTCCTTCGTGCCACGGCCGCCGGGCGCGACCCGCAGCCAGAACGTGACCGGGCCATCATTGATCAGCGCCACCTTCATCTCGGCCCCAAATCGGCCGGCTGCCACTTGCGCATGCGCGCCCTGCGCGCGCCCGAGCATGTACTCGAACAGCGCCCTTCCAATATCGGGCGCCGCTGCAGGGGAAAGGCTCGGGCGGGCCCCCCCGCCGGTATCGGCAGCCAGCGTGAACTGGGGGACCAGCAGCAGTCCGCCACCGGTATCGCGCAACGAAAGGTTCATCTTTCCGTCGGCGTCCGGGAAAACCCGGTAGCCCAGCAGCCGCTCGAGCAAGCGGTCCGCCTCGCCCTTGCCGTCCCCCGCTTCGACGCCCACCAGTACGAGCAGTCCACGCTGGATGGCAGCGATCACCGTGCCATCCACCGCGACCTGCGCGGTATCCACTCTTTGCAGAAGCCCGATCACCGAGCACCGCTCACGCCGCCTTGCCGACGGCGGAGGTTGCAGATGCGCCGGCCGCCGCAACCAGTGGCTCGATGGCGTTGGCGTAGTAGGCGAGCAGCGCGGAGTCGGCGGGATTGGCGCGGTAGAGGCCATCCTGCTCCTCGACGATGCGGCGCAGCAGCAGCATGCGCAAGCCGACCCCGATGGCGTAGTCGAGATCGCCCCGCGGTACATACACGTGCGCGCCGGCGGTTTCGAGCCGCATGATGAGGTCGTGGACGGCCGACTTCAGCTCGAGCTCGGACCAGCCCCCGTCCCGCCGGCGCTGGAAAACCGTGGCCACCAGGGATACGGGCAGCACGGGGATGATTTCCGCGATGGCGCGCATGATCTGCGCCGCGACGCGCTCGACTTCGCGATGCCGGGCATCGTCCGCGAGGCGCCGGAAGTCGGGACCGCCGCGGTTCACGTAATCGCGCATGGATATCGGCTTGCCGAAATTCACGCAGGCGTAGCCGAAGCGGTACCAGCGGCCGGTAGCGGCGAGCCACAGGTTGGAGGCGGCAAAGGCCGCCGTGCGCGCGGCGGCATAGAGCGCGCCGCGCGACGGCGCGGCGGGATCGAGCTTGCGCAGCAGCGTGCGGTCCTCCAGCACGCGGTCGTAGTTGATGCCCACCGGGATGAAGACGAGATCGCGCTCCGCGCCGGGATCGAAGCTCTTCAGCATGTAATCGAGCAGCCCCAGCCGGGGCGGCCGCAGCTTTCCGTCCGTCGACAAGCCCCCTTCCGGATAGACCGCCTGCGGCACGCCCGCCTCGACCGCCATCTGGACGTAGCGCTGCAGCACCAGGCGATAGAGCGGGTCGCCCGAGCTGCGGCGCACGAAATAGGCGCCCATCGAGCGGATCAGCTGCTGCAACGGCCATACCCGCGCCCATTCGCCCACCGCGTAGGACAGCGCCGCGCGCTCGGCCGCGAGAAACGCCACCAGCACGTAATCCATATTGCTGCGGTGGTTCATCACGAATACGACCGACGACCTGGGATTGACCGCCGCGAGCGCGGCCGTGTCCGTGTAGCCGAGGCGCACCCGGTAGAGCGTCTTGGCGAGCGCCTTGCCGAGCCAGTAGCCGAGGCGGAAATAGAGGAAGGCATTGAACGCCGGCACGATTTCGCGGGCATAGCGGTCGGCGCGCCGCGCGACGACGTCCCGCGGCTGGCCCTTCTCGGCGCATTCGCGTCCGATCGCCTCCTGGACCTTCGTATCGTGGAACAGGCGGTCGATCAGCACCTGCCGCCGGGTGACCTTGAACTGCGGCAGCTCGATGTTGAGACGGGTATTGATCTCGCGGATCACCCGGTTGACCTTGCGGCGGAAATACCAGCGCACGCCGGGCACCAGCAGGCGCTCCAGCAGCGCCCACAGCGCGAGCACGAGCAGCACCGCGAACAGCCACAGCGGCAGCGTCACCGATTCCATCTTGCGCAGCTCCCCACTTCTACTATCATAGGCGGCGCTCTCCGCCGCGCGCAATCGTGCGCGGTGTCCGCGCCCGGTCTCCGGTCGCCCTGCCCCGTCTTTTTCGATTAACATAACGGTGGCCGCGTGAATCTGCGCGATTGCACAACGACGTCATGACCCGAGAGCCGGCACGACCGGGGGAGCCCGCGATCTTGAGGACACGTGACCAACGAGACCCAGGCACGACAGGCTGACCCGCTGGCG
>JBIOVQ010000199.1:0-5059 GCA_044867805.1 Burkholderiales bacterium
CGGGCATCCCGGTCGAGCACGTCGAGCAGATGCGGGTCGCGCTGAAGGCGGCCAACGATTCGGTGAGCAATATCGTGGTTTACGACGGAGCGCCGCACGCCTTCTACGCCGACTACCGGCCGAGCTATCGCAAGGATGCAGCGGAAGACGGCTGGAAGCGCATGCAGGACTGGTTCAGGAAGTACGGCGTCGCCTGAGGAAACCGCCGGATCCCGGTCCGTCGATTTCCTAAGATTTGTCGATCTTGATGCCCATCGTCTTGACGATCGGTTCCCACCGCCTCATCTCGTCCTCGACGTATCGCTTGTACGCTTCGGGACTTATCGGTGGCTCGATCTCGAACGTGCCGGAGATGAGCAGTTGCTGATAGGACGGCTCGGCCAGCAGCTTGAGATTGGCCGCCGATACCTGATCGACGACTTCCCTCGGCGTGCCCGCGGGCGCGTAGATGCCGATGAAATTCGGACTGACGAGATCGGGCAGGCCCTGCTCGGCCGCGGTCGGAATCTCTGGAGCCGCGGCGAGCCGCTTGCCGTGCGTCACCGCCACGACCCGCATCCTGCCGGAACGGTGCAGCGCCAGGACATGATTGGTCATCGCCGGCACGATCATCGGAATCTGGCCTGCGATGATGTCGATGATCGCCGGCCCCGCCCCGCGATAGGGCACGTGGGTGGTGTCGGTGATCCCCGTCTGCAGCTTGAACTGCTCGCCGGTCAAATGATTGAGCGAACCGTGGCCGGCCGAACCCCAGGGCAGCTTGGCGGGATGAGCTTTGGCTAAGGCGATCAGCTCCCTGAGATTCTTGACCGGCACCGACGGATGGACCGTGATCGCGAAGGCGGTCACCGCGATGCCGGAAACCGGCACCAGATCCTTCAGCGGATCGTAGCTCGGTCTGATACTTGAGCAGACCCTCGGTGATGTGCGTGGTCGCCCCGCCGAGGAGCAGCGTATAGCCGTCGGGACGCTGGCGCGTGGCATGTGCCGCCCCGACCGAGCCGCCGCCGCCGATGTTCTCGATCACGATCGTGCCGAGCGGATTCTTCATCCGGTCCCCCCAGGGCCGGGCGATGGTGTCGTAGGCCCCGCCCGGCGGGAACGGGACGATTAATCGGATCGGACGATCAGGATACTTTCCCTGCGCGAAAGTCCCGCGCGGCCTCAGCGCGGGCGCTGCCAACGCGGCCAATCCACCGGTCAGAAAATGGCGTCGCTTCATCACAGCATCCCAATTTCGGCGAAATAGGTGTGACCGCGATCCTGGAGCGCTGACGCCTAAGGCGTCGCAAAGCGATACGATCCGGGGTGCGGCGAGACGAGATTCGAGCCCTGGTACGTGACTCGTCCCCACTCGGTCACATGCTCCCGGCCGTCCAGCTCGAAGCGCGCGCGCACGCTCCAGAAGTAACGGCTGTCGGGTTCGAGCGCAGCCTGGAGAACGTGTGCGTTAGACGCGATCCTCTCGCGTCGATACACCACTCCCGCGGCAGCCGAATCGTGTTCGCGGACGATAACGAGGTCGTAAGAGACGTTCTTGACGCGCGCCATTTCCGCCGGCGCCGCCTCCAAGTCGCCGTGGCGCGGAAACTTCTCCCAGCGTAGCTCTGGCTGGAGCGAACCGACTCTCTCCCACCTCAGGGACCTCAGGGGGCCAAGAAAAACATCCGTCGGCATCAGAGGGCCGCGCGTCGGTGGATCTTCAGGCGCCAGCCCGAACGGCCTGAGAACGAGTCCACCTGGGTGCATCTGGCGGTCTGGGAAGGGAAAGAGCAGAAGATTGTGGTCGACGATGTGTCGGGCGAGCTCGACATGGGCACGCTCAACCTCGGCCTGGAGGGGCTGCGCGCCGTCGGCCATCCACTCGGCGAGCTTGTGGCGCGCGCCTTCGAATTCCGCCTTGCTGTCGAACAGCACGCCGTGATCGGAGACGCGCACCGCCCGGGCGCGCGCCTCGATGTGAAGCTGTAGCGGCGGATTGAACATGCGGCTGCCGCTCGTCCTCACGCTGACTAGGCTCACCTCGAGCACGGTGTCCGCCGCGTCAGGCAACTCGACGTAGCGATCAGCGAGCTGCGCGCGCGCGAGTCTCGCGACCTCGTCGCGCAGGCCCTTGTGGACCTCCGCCGCATCGGAAAGCAGTTGCATGCGGGCCCGCGCCGCTTCGACGCGTTCTCCGCTCTCCGCCTTGGCCGCGCCGACGCTGCCGCCGACCAGCGCGGCCACCGGGCAGAGGACGACCATGCCGGCTGCGGCGACGGCGCAGCCGATGGGAGTCCCCGCGCAGCTCGTCGCTGCTGGCGCGAGGAACGCCACGCACCCGCCGAGGCTGACGCCCCCTGCGCTCATCCCTGCCTCAAGCTTGTCCGCCGGTATTCCGGCGAGATCGACGATCGGCGCGGGCCCGGCCGCGACCACCGCGACCCGCCCGAGCCCCTGGCGCGACTCGGCGTCGAGTGTGGTCGGCGCCGGAACTGAAGCGCATCCGTACGCCAGCACTGCGGCGAACAGGCAGGAAAGCCGTCTCATACCGTCTCCCCCGATCTGCGGTTCGGGCTCTGGCCCCGGGAGATGACTGCGATCCGGGCCGCCCCTGAGCGCGATCAGCGGTCACACCGGACAAATCTATTCCAACCGCGAGAGCGCGGCAACTTCCTTCCCGCGCCCCGGCTGTTTTGACCGCTACCCGCTTCGCGCGCCGAGCTTGAGCAGCTCGCCGATTTTCTCCGACGCCTTCAGCCCGGAGCCGGTGAGCACCAGCACCGTCGCCTCCCCGCGCGCGATGACGCCGCGGGCGATGAGCTGCGACAGGCCGGCGGCGGCGGCGGCCGAGGTGGGCTCGACGTAGTAGCCTTTGCTTGCCAGCGCCGCCAGGGCGCGCGTGATCTCCTCCTCGCTTACCGCCACGATCTCGCCGCCCGAAGCGCGCACCGGCGCCAGCACCTCGCGCATCCGCGTCGGCTTCGAGGACGCGATGCCTTCCGCGATGGTCGGGGCGACCGGGGCCGGGACGAAATGCTCGACCCCGGCCCGGAACGCCGCGTAATAGGGAGCGCAATTCGCCGCCTGCACGCCGAACAGTCGCGGCATCCTGGTAATCTCGCCGTTGCGCTTGAGCTCGGAGAATCCGCGGTCGCAGCCGAGCACATTCGCGCCGTAGCCGACCGGGACCACCACGTTGTCGGGGGCGCGAAAGCCGAGCTGCTCCCACAGCTCGTAGGCGAGCGTCTTGGTTCCTTCAGCGAAGAACGGCTGCCAGTTGTGGCTGGCGTAGAAGATCTCGCGGCTCATCGCGAGGGCGGCGTCCGCCACGTCCTGGCGCGAGCCCTTTATCGTCATCACCTCCGCCCCGCAGGCGGCGATCTGCGCGATCTTGGGATACGACGCGGTTTCGGGCACGAGGACGCGGCAATGAAGGCTCGCGGCCGCGCAGTATGCCGACAGTGACGCACCAGCGTTGCCCGAAGAGTCCTCCAGCACGCGCGTGATACCGCGGCTCTTGAGATAACTCACCATGACGGTCATGCCGCGGTCCTTGAACGAGCCGCTCGGCATCAGGTAATCGAGCTTCAGCGCGACCGGCACGCCGTCCCACTGGCCCGCGACCAGCGCGGTCCAGCCCTCGCCCAGCGTGACCGCGCTCTTCGCCTCCACCAGCAGAGCCCGGCGGTAGCGCCACAGCGAGCTTACCGTGGTGTCGATGTCTGCTCGCTTGAGCCCCGGCGCATCGCCGAGATTGACGTGAGCCCCCGAGTCGCCGCGCCAGCGCGGCTCGCCCAATGGGTAGATGGCTCCGGTGATGGAGTCGATGTAGTGCATGGGATAACGGAACGAGGGGTGCCTCCCCTCGTGCTCCCCGACATCAGCTGGTTAGTACGGATCGTGGATTGTAGCCACGAGAGGGGTACAAGGAAAAAGGCAGGGCGAACCCTGCCTTTCTCAAGAGAAGCGCCGGCGGCTGCCCGCGGCGCCCCGCGCGCAGCCTTACTTCTTCTCTTCGGCCTTCTTCTTGCCCTTGCCTTCGGTCTTCTTGGCTTTCGGTTTGGCGGGCGCCTTCTTGGCGTCGGTCTTCTTCTTCGCCTTCTCGTCCTTCGCCATCGGAGCCGGCTTGGTGTCGCCCTTGTCCGCGGCTTGCGCCACGGGGATGGAGGCGGCTGCGGCAAAGGCGATCGCGACCAGCGTCGTCAGCAACTTGCTCATGTCATTGCTCCTTTCCTCTCGGGATACGTTCATGTTCCGGAATTCCGTCTCCGGTAAGCGCTCTAACGCGCGGCGGGGGGCGGCGGTTGACCTCCTGAGTGTCGCCGGCCGGGTACAGTAGAATAGCGACCGGCCCGGCGGGCGCCGGGTGCTGGCGCGTTCAACAACCACTCTCTTTGATCACGTATGGACCTCAAACTTTCCGGCCGAACGGCCCTCATCACCGGTGGTTCGCGCGGCATCGGTTTCGGCGCGGCGCAATCGCTCGCGGCCGAGGGCTGCAACCTCCACCTGTCTTCGCGCAACGCGGCCGACCTCGATGCGGCGCGCAACAAGATCCTGTCCGCCCACAAGGTCAAGATCACCTGCCACCCCCTCGACCTGGCTGTGAGCGAGAACGCGCGCAAGCTCGGCCAGGCCTGCCGCGACGTGGACATCCTGGTGAACAACGCCGGCGCCATCCCGCAGGGCACGCTCACCGCCCTCGACGAGAAGGTGTGGCGCGATTCCTGGGACCTCAAGGTGTTCGGCTTCATCAACGTCGCGCGCGAGATCTATGCGGCGATGTGCGAGCGGCGCCGCGGCGTCATCGTCAACGTGATCGGCGGCGCGGGCGAGCGCCCCACGGCGGGCTACATCGCCGGCAGCATGGCGAACGCGAGCCTGATGGCGTTCTCCCGCGCCCTTGGTGCCGATAGCCCCAATCACGGCGTTCGCGTGCTGGGCTTGAACCCCAGCGCGACGGCGACCGAGCGCGGCGTCACGCGCTGGCGCAACCAGGCGCAAAAGGACCTGGGAGACCCGGAACGCTGGCGCGAGCTCGCGAAGGGCTTCCCCTTCGGCCGCCCCGCCAACGTGG
>JBIOVQ010000200.1:0-13775 GCA_044867805.1 Burkholderiales bacterium
GGAGCGCGGCTCGTTAACTGGCTCCAGGACATCTTTCCCGAGATCGCGGCGGCGGTGGGGATGCGGTGGGCCAATGGGCCGGCCGGGAGAATGCTGGCGCGCTTGAGGGACTCGACGCTGCGTTCCGCCGCGATGAACGTCGTGCCCGGAGCAAGCATGAAGGAGCGCCTGGTTTCGCTCGGAATGAGCGCCGGCCGGGTGCGGGTCATACCCAACTGGGCCGACGGCGGCTCGATCCGCCCCATTCCCGGAAATGACAACCGCCTGCGCAAGGCCTGGGGCTACGCGGACAAGTTCGTGGTGATGTATTCAGGGAACCTGGGCAGGGCGAATGACTTCCGGACGATAGTCGAAGCTGCCGAGCGGTTGCGCGACGACGCGGGAGTTGCGTTCCTGTTCGTGGGAGCGGGCCAGCAGCTCGCGCCGGTGCGGGATCACGCGGCGCGACTCGGGGTTCAAAACATCGAGTTCCGGCCGTATCAGCCGCACGAAGCGCTGGGCGAGAGCTTGTGCGTCGGGAACGTGCATCTCATTTCCCTGCGCCCCGAGCTCGAGGGGCTGATGCTGCCCAGCAAGTTCTACGGCATCGCGGCCGCCGGGCGGCCGACAATATTCGTCGGGAACGCGGACGGCGAAATGGCGCAGCTCATCAGGGAATTCCGTTGCGGAGTCGTCGTTCCGGCAGGCGATATCGAGGGACTGGCGGCGGCGATCGGGCGACTGAGAGACGACCCCGCGCTCTGCCGGAGCTATGGCGATAGCGCGCGGCGGGTTTTCGAGCAACGGTTTGACAGGCGAATCGCGCTGGCCGCGTGGGAAAAAGCGCTTCTCTCCACCACCCCCACCGCTACGCTGAGCGACCCCTCCTAGCCACCCCGTACTCCCACCACCCCGTCTGCTTCGCATCCACCCCGCCTCTGGCAGGAGGGGAAGGCAGGAGGGGAGCGAGATCACGACTCGCGCGTTCGTGGTGAGATGATCAGCCACGCCGGCGCTCGCCAGCGCGCGAGGCGGAAGTAGAGCCACAGATAGCCGACCCAGAAGCACACGGCGAGAGCCACCAGCCACGGCGTGCTTCGCCAGACAAGCAGGGACAAGAGGACGAATAACGCCGCGCCGGCCCAGATGTAGGGGGCGACGAGGTTGTTGCGGCGCCGCTTCGCGCCGGCGTCTCTCGAGCCCACGCCGATTCGCGCCAGACGGTTGAAGATCAGCGTGTGCAGGTGCATGGCGTCCGCGTCGCCGGCGCTGTGGCCGCGGAGGATGAACCTGCGGTAGATCGAAAACAGAGTGTCCGTTATCGGGTAGGCGAGCAGCATCAGCGGGAACCACGGGGAGACATCCGGGTTGCGCACGACCAGCAAGACCGCAAGTTCTGCCAGCCAGAACCCGAGCAGATAAGCACCGCCGTCGCCCATGAAGATCTTCCCGCCGGGGTAGTTCCACGCCAGGAAGCCGAGGAGGGCGCCCAGCATCGCCAGGCTCGCGGTGAGGACCACCGGGTCTCCGACTTGGCCCGCTACCCACGCCAGCGCCGCGAGGACGATCACTGCATATCCGCCCGCAAGGCCGTTGTAGCCGTCAATGATGTTGATCGCGTTGGCGACGCCGCCGACCGCAAACGCGGTGAAGGCGATCGCGAAGAGGGGCCACAGGAGCAGCGCGTCGAGGCCCGGCGTGTCGAGCCGGTCGAGCGTCGCCCCGACTAGCAGCGACGCAAATACCGCGGACGCGAACGTGAGCATCAGCCGCGCGAGCACGCCCACTTTCCTGGTGACGTCCTCGCCGAAGCCGCCGGCGAACGCCGGGATAGCGGAGAGCGCGAGCATGGTCAGCCCATACGCCGAAGCCAGGCTCAACCAGTCGAGCGCTTCCATTGCCAGAACGGTGGCAGCCAGGGCGCCGGCGATCGCAACACCGCCGATCCGCGGCGTGGGCGTGACGTGAAACTTCTGCGGGCCCGTGGCCGTGAGGTCATGGCTGTAGCGGCCGTGCAGGCGCCCGGAGCGGATGATGGACCAGCAGGCAAGGAAGGAGACCACCGCGGCGAGCAGGAGGATGCCGAGCAGGGCGCCTGGCCGCGGCACCAGCTCGGAGTCCGTGGCGCCGCTGATCTTGCCCAGCGCAAGCCCGATGCCGTCCGGTCCTGCCCTGGCGCACTGCGGGTTCAAGCCGGGCAAGGTCTGGCGCTCGGCTTCGCGGCAGACCTCCTGCGCAAAGCCGGGGGTGGTGGACAGGAAAGCAACCACGCCGCCCGGGGTGCGCATCACCGGGATGTCGAGCGGCTGGCCGCCCAGGATCTTGCGCTGCCGCGAGTCGAGCTGGTCGAGGCAGCGCTTTTCGACGAGGCGGCATGTGCTGCACTCGCGCAGCACGGCGGCGGCGACGCGCTCGGCCGCGGCTTCGCACTCCCCGGCCAGCGCGTGGCCGCGCTGCAGGAACACCATTTGCAGCGATTCGGTGGCCTGGAAGACGAGGTAGGGGTGGAACTGAGCCCGATGGGAAAGGAACCCGGCGACCACGATCACCACCATTAGGGTGCCTACTGCCCAAATAGGAAATTTGCTGCGTCGCATTGATCACACTCTGTTGGTCGCCGGGTCAGACGTCAGACGTCAGATGTCAGACGTCAGATGCCCGACGCCAAACGCCCACTGACAGGCGCTAGCCGCTGGTCGTTGATGGCTGACAGCTGAGGGCTGACGACTGGCGGCTTCGTTGCGTGACACGGTGAGATTTCCCCTTGATTCCCTGTATTGCCTGCGCGCGACTCTGATCCTAATGCCCAGGTCGCGCGTTTATATAGGGCATGATACTCAACCCCGGTAGCCTGCGGCCGATAACGGGACAATTGTTACAAGGTGTCAGCCCAGGCCGTCAACTTGGCCCCCCGCGCCCGTTTTTGAGCTCCCATGACAGGCAGGGTTAGCCCGCTCGGTACGGCATGTGGTTCGGCGAGGGGCCGTGCTACTATCCGCGGTGTAGGGAGCAGGTTCTGGGCGTGCCGGGGGGCGCTAGAATGTTCAATTACAACTAGAACATCATCAGCATTAAGGGGAACCGGTCATGCGGCACATTTTTCGACTAATCACGATTGCGGTATTTGGCGTGGTCGGCTTTGCGCCCAGCGCGCCGCTGTTCGCTCAACAGGGCTACGTGCACGAGGTGAGCGGAAACGTCACCGGCCGGGTGGGCGCCGGGAGCCCGGCGGGCGTCGGGAGGGGAATGACGATACCCACCAACTCGACGATCACGACTGGAGGGAATAGCTACGCCGTCCTGAAGTTCGAGGACGGCACGGTGGTTCTCTTGAAGGAGAACACGTCGTTCCAGGTCCAAACGTATACCTACAATCCCAAGGCACCGGAGAATTCCAACGCGATATTCAACCTGCTGCGGGGCGGCTTGAGGCTGGTGACCGGGCTGGTGACAACGCGGAAACAGGAAGCGCTGAGGGTCGCAACGCCGCACGCGACGATCGGGATCCGCGGCACGGAATTCATAGCCGAGCTTACCAATCCCCTGATCGTGGGGGTGCAGGTCGGCGTCGTGAGCCTTACCAATACGGCAGGTACCATGCTGGTAGGCGCCGGGCAGTTCGCGTCGGTGGCCAGCGCAACGACGCTGGGCAGCCTCATCGGGGCAGGTCAGGTTCCGGCCGGCGCGCTCCAGTTCCCCAACGTTACGCTCCCGCCAACGGCGCCGCTGCCGGGCCCGCCGCCTGCCGGCGCCGGTCCGATCGGCGGTGGTGTCCTGGGTGGCGCAGGGGCCGGTACCACGGCCGCAATCATAGGGGCGGGCGCGGCAGCCGGAGTCGCGGCGTCGGGCGGCAGCTCGACGACGACGACGCACCACGCCCAGTAGGAGCGGCGTGACACGAAACGGCGTGACGCGATAGGGCGTGAGGCGGGTCTCCAGCCGTCAGCCGTCAGTTAGCTGCTGCAAGCTGCACCTATCCATGAAGGGCGGGATTGTTCCCGCCCTTTTTATTGGGTGGTTGCCGCCGACCCTCCGGTAGAATTCCAGAAAAACCAGCCTGTTAGGCGACGGATCCAGCCTCACAGCCTTTCAGCAATAAGCGCAGATAGCGGACATGGTTAGCGACGCCTTATCGCGTCACGCCTCGTTGCGTCACGCCCCACCGCGTCACGCACTATCGCGTCACACCTCTCGTGCTGCCCAGACGGTGCGCGCCCTCCTGACGGCTGACGGCTGGCGACTGACGGCTTTTGTGCTCGCCGCCCTGTGCTGCGCACCGGCGGCAGCGCAGCAGGCCAGCACGACTGGACAGACCGGGCTGATAAACATGCCCGACGCCCGCATCGCGCCCGACGGAACGCTGCGCTTCGGCTTCAGCTACGCGGACCCGTACGTCGCCCCGTGGACCAGCATCACGTTCCTGCCGCGCATCGAGCTGTCCGGCCGCGTCACCCGCGTCATGAGGGTGCCGGGATTCACCGGTGCCGCAACCGACTACGGCGATTTCAAGGACAAAGCCATAGACGGCAAGCTCGTCGTGATCGAGGAGGGCACCTGGTGGCCTCAATTCACGATCGGCGGGCAGGACTTCATCGGCACCAGGCTCTACCCGGCGTTGTACGCGGTGGCGAGCAAGCGCCTGGGGGATTTCGACTTCACGGTTGGATACGGCGGCGACCGGATCGACGGCGTATTCGGCGGCGTGCGCTATCGCCCCTCGGCGCTGCCCGGCTGGGCCCTCGTCGCCGAGTACGACGCCAACGACTACCCGCGCGACTTCGGCGCCGCGATGTCCGGCGCGGCGAATCTCGAGAAGGGCCCCGGCGTCGGCATCGAGTACACCTGGGGCTGGCTCACCGGGCAGGTCGCCTACACGCGCGAGAAGGCCGCGGCGATGGGCTATATCTCGATACCGCTGGCGCAGAAGGATTTCATCCCGAAGTACAACGAGCCCGCGCCCTACACGAAGATCACGCCGCGCCCCACGCGGGAGCAGTGGCTCGAGAGCGACGAGCACCGGAAGCGCATGGCGCAGGCGCTGGCCGAGCAGGACTTCCGCAACATCCGCATCTCGTACGTTCACGACCGCGTCGAGGTCGTGCTCACCAACTCGCGCATCTCGCTCGTGAGCCGTGCCGTCGGGCGGGCCGCGCGCACGATCCTGCTGCTCTCGCCCATCAGCGCGCGGGAGATCAGGATCACCTATACCGTGCGCGAAGTCCCGATCGTCACCTACGGCTTCACCGATCCCGACCGGCTGCAGCGCTATTTCAACGGCATGCTGCCGCGCTGGGAGCTCGCGCAGCACGTCGCCATCACCTACGCGGCCCCGGGCGCGGATACCGAAGCCACCGACGTGACCGGGATGCTCGCCGCGTTCGAGGAGCACCAGCCGGGCCTCAAGGTGCTCTACCGGCAGGAGGACGGGGACTTCATCGCGCTGAAAAGCGAGGACCTGCTGCTCAACACCTTCCGCGTCCGGCCATCGGCAGCCCTCTATCTCAACGACCCGAGCGGCGCGTTCAAGTACGAGATCGGCGTGCAGGCCTCCCTGGACCACCGGCTGGCGCGGCGCACCTTCTTCAGCGGGGCGGTGAACTACAACATCTTCGAAACCGTGAGCGACGTGACCCAGCCTTCGAACAGCCTGCTGCCGCACGTCAGGTCCGACATCGCGGAATACAAGCGCGCGAGCCCGTTCAAGCTCACCAGGCTGCTCATCAACCAGCTCTACCAGCCGGCGGAGCGTGTTTACGCGCGCGGCTCGGCCGGCTACTACGAGGAGATGTTCGCGGGCACGGGCGGGCAGGTGCTGTACCTGCCCGTCGGCGCGGGCTGGGGCGCCGATCTCGCGGTGGACTGGGTGGCGCAGCGCAACCGCGAGGGCCTGGGGTTCAGCTTCTACGATTACCAGACGACGACGGCGATCGCGTCCTTCCACTACCGCCTGCCGCTGGGCATGACGGCGACCGCGCGCGCCGGCCGCTTCCTCGCGAAAGACGAAGGCGTGCGCGTCGAGCTGAAGCGGCGCTTTGCCTCGGGGTGGGAGGTGGGCGCGTGGTACACCCGCACCAACGGGGACGACATCACCTCGCCGGGCAGCCCCGGCAACCCGTACTACGACAAGGGCCTGTTCATGTCGATCCCGCTCAGCACGCTGCTGACCAGGGACACGCAGGCCGTGGCGCCCATGTCGATCGCCCCGTGGACCCGCGACGTGGGCGCGATGGTGGTCTCGCCCCTCGACCTCTACCGGCTGATGGAGAAGCCGCTCGTGCTCGACGTCCACGACCACGACGGGCTGGTGATGTTCGGCGACGTGGATGACGACTACCACCGCTCGCCGGGATTGACGCCACGCGTGCAGTCGCCGCGTGCCGACAAACCGTGACGCGATGCGGCGTGACACGATGGGTCGTGACACGCTGAAGCGTGACGCGGTAAGGGGAGTTTGATGTCGTGTTGCTGTTCAGTCGCTTTATCGCGTCACGAAGTATCGCGTCACGCCTCACCATGTCACGCGGTATCACGTCACGCTGTATCAGGTGTGGTGTATGATGCCGCCGGAATGCGGCAACCGGGTTGGAGCGTGATCGGGAGAGCATGAAGAAAGTACTGGTTACCGGTGGAGCGGGGTTTCTGGGCTCGCATCTATGCGAGCGCCTGCTGAAGGCGCATTGCGATGTGCTCTGCGTGGACAATTTTTTCACCGGGTCGAAGGAGAATATCGCGCACTTGCTGGGCAGCCCGTACTTCGAGCTCACGCGGCACGACATCACTTTCCCGCTCTACGTGGAGGTCGACCAGATCTACAACCTCGCGTGCCCCGCGTCCCCCATTCACTACCAGTTCGACCCGGTGCAGACGACCAAGGTGTCGGTCCACGGCGCGATCAACATGCTCGGGCTGGCGAAGCGGCTGAAGGCGCGCATACTCCAGGCCTCCACCTCGGAGGTCTACGGCGATCCCGAAGTCCATCCGCAGAAGGAGGGCTACTGGGGCCGCGTCAACCCGATCGGGCCGCGCAGCTGCTACGACGAGGGCAAGCGCTGCGCCGAGACGCTGTTCTTCGACTACTACCGCCAGCACAAGCTCGACATCAAGGTCGCGCGCATCTTCAACACCTACGGGCCGCGCATGCACCCCAACGACGGGCGGGTGGTGAGCAATTTCGTCGTGCAGGCGCTGCGCGGTGAGTCGATCACCGTTTACGGCAAGGGCGACCAGACGCGCTCGTTCTGCTACGTGGACGACATGGTGGAAGGGATCGTCCGGCTGATGGGCGCGGAGCGCGCCTTTACCGGGCCGGTCAACCTCGGCAACCCCGGCGAGTTCACCATACTCGAGCTGGCCGAGCAGGTCATACGGCTGACGAAGAGCAAGTCCCGCGTGAAATTCAAGCCGTTGCCGCAGGACGATCCGAAGCAGCGCCAGCCGGACATCGGCCTGGCGCGCAAGAAGCTGAAGTGGGCCCCGAAGGTGAAGCTGGAAGACGGGCTCAAGGAGACGATTGGCTACTTCCGGAAAGTCCTTGAAAAAGCGTGACGCGATGGATCGTGACGCAATGGTGGTGACACGATGAATCGTGACACGGTAAAGCTGCTGCGGCGAGACCGGTGCTAAAATACGCCCTCGCTCCGGGTGGTTAGCTCAGCGGTAGAGCACTGTCTTCACACGGCAGGGGTCACTGGTTCGAACCCAGTACCACCCACCATTCCTTTCTCAAGAGCGTGACACGATGAAGCGTGACGCGATAGAACGTGACACGGTGAAGCGTGACACGATGAGGCGCGGTTTTGAGATGAGATCGCCGTATCGCGTCACGCCGTATCGCATCACGAACTACCGCGTCACGCCTTATCGCGTCACGACGTGCGACGGAACTAGCCCCGCAACCTGCGTTCCCAACAGCATATGAAGAAGGTGACGGTCATCGGCGCCGGAATCGTCGGCATCACCACGGCGAGCTACCTGCGCCGGGACGGCCACGACGTGACGGTGGTCACCCAGCATCCCGCCGGCGAGTACTGCTCGTTCGGCAACGCCGGCATGCTCAACAATGCCGGGTGCCTGCCGCAGTGCATGCCGGGCGTCCTGTGGAAGGTGCCGGGCTATCTTACCGACCCGCTGGGCCCGCTGGTGGTGCGCTGGCCGTACCTGCCCAAGGCGCTGCCGTGGATGATGCGATTCCTCGCCAACGCGAACCGGAAGCAGGCGGAGCACGCCTCGAAAGCGCTCTACTCCCTGATACGGGACACCGTTCCGGTGTACGAGGACCTGGTGCTGCGCGCGCATTGCAGCGACCTGGTGCGCCGCAGCGGCTACCTGGTCGCCTATGAGAGCGAGCGCAGCTACCGCGACGACGCGCTGGCCTGGAAGATGCGACGCGACCGCGGCGTGAACTTCGAGGAAGTGGATGCCGCCGGCATCCGCGCGCTCGTGCCCCGGCTCGGCCCGGATTACGTGCGCGGCGTGCACGTCAAGGACCAGGGCTATGTGACGAATCCCGAGCGGCTGGTGAAATCGCTGGCGGCCCAGTTCCAGAAGGACGGCGGCACCATCCTGCAGCGCAAGGTCGTCGGGACCGATATCGACGACCGCGGCCTGAGGGCCCTGGTCACCAGCACCGGCCGCATGCCGGTGGAGACGGTAGTGGTGTGCGCCGGCGTCCATTCCGGCGAGATCGCGAAGCTTCTCGGCGAGCACGCGCCGATCGAAGCCGAGCGCGGCTACCACGTGACTTATTCCGACCCCACGCTGAAGCTGCCCATGCCGGTCCACGTCTCGGATGCGAAAGTGTTCGTGACGCCCATGGAAATGGGAGTGCGAGTGGCCGGGCAGGCGGAGTTCTCGGGCATCTATACCGAGCCGAACTACCAGCGGGCGGAGGTGCTGGAAACCCACATGAAGCGCATGTTCGGGTCGGTGCGCACCGTCGACAGCACGCGCTGGATGGGGCGGCGCCCGTCCATGCCCGATTCACTGCCCGTGATCGGGCCGTCGGCGAAGCACCGGAACGTCTTCTATGCTTTCGGCCACGGCCACCTGGGGCTGTGCGGCGGCGCGCCGACGGGACGCCTCGTCGCCGATCTCGTCGCCGGCCGGCGGCCGGCGATCGACCTCACGCCGTTCAGAATCGACAGATTCTGATAGAGCGTGACACGATGAATCGTGACGCGATAGGGCGTGACGCGGTGAGGCGTGACACGGTACTGCGGCCTAACTGCTTTCCTGCTTTTCCCTAAGAGACGCGCGCAGCGCGCGCAGCAACCTTCCGACTCTGTGTACCTGCTCGAGAATCGCAGCGTTAGCGGGTAAGTAGTTCAACATGAAGCCGAGCTCGAGCTCCGTTTCCAGCTCGGCCAGCGATCCCGAGGCGATACCCAGGAATTGGACCAGCTCTCCGGTTGAATTTCGCCCGGCGCCCTCCGCTATGTTTGATGGGACAGATACGGCTGCCCGCCTGGTCTGGACTACCAGACCGTACTGCTCACCCTTCGGGTATGCCGCGGTATCCCGATAGACGGCGGCGACGAGCTTCATCGCTTCCTGCCATGCAAGCAGATCTCTATGAGTGCCCATACGGTGAACAGTAACGGCCATAGGGTGCCAAGGTTGACAATGCTTTTCGGCACGCCGTATCGCGTCACGCCGTATCGCGTCACGCTCCACCGTGTCACGGTTCATCGCGTCACGCTGTTGTCAGCGAAGGCGGACGGTCTTACCCGTCTTCGCTGACTTGAGAGTCGCCTCGAAGACGGCGACTCCGTGTTCTTCGTCGCCGCCGGCGACGGCGAGCGGGCGTTTCTCCTGCGCCGCGCGCGCGAAGTGCTCCAGCTCGGCGCGCTCGGTGCTGAGCGCGGGAAAGGCCAGGACCTGCGGCTTGCGGTGCGCGAGGAGGTTGGCCGGGTCCACGGCGCAGTACTTCATCTCCCACGTCGTCAGGTGCTCGACGTCGCCCACCTCCACCCACCCCCGGGAGCCGAAAACCTGCATGCGCCACGTCTCCGCCGTGGCGATGACGGTGCCGAGATAGCCGCTGGCGCCGCTCTCGAAGCGAAACAGCATGGAGGTCGTATCGTCGAGGCCGTAATCGAGGACGCGCCGCGCGCTTTGAGCGTGCACCGAGGCCAGTCGTCCCGCCAGGTAGAGAAAGGCATCCACCACGTGCACCCCGCGTCCCGTCATGCCCCCGGCGGGCCCTTCCTCGCGCGCCTGGCGCCAATGACCCGCGGGAAACCGATAGGCGCTGGGACCGCAGAAATTGCCTTCCAGGTGCAGGAGCTTGCCCAGCCGGCCGTCTTCCAGCATTCGGCGGATCTCCTGCAGCGCGGGCTGGAAGCGCCAGTTGTAGCCGACCGCGAGGGTGACCCCGGCTTTCGCGCATGCGCGTACCGCGGCCGCCGCGCTCTTCGCCGTGAGAGCGAGCGGCTTCTCGGTGAACACGTGCTTTCCCGCTCGCGCGGCGGCGACCACCTGCTCAGCGTGCTGCGTGTGCGGAGTGGCGAGCACGACGGCGTCCACTTGCGGATCGGCGAGGACCTTCTCGTACGAGCCGTGGAGCGCGAGTCCCTTTTCCCGGGCGTAGGCCTCGGCCTTGGCAATGGTGCGCGTCGCGCCCGCGACGAACCGGACCGCGTCGCTCTTTCCCTGCACGCTGTTGACCAGGTTCTGGCCCCAGCGGCCCAGGCCGATGATCGCAGCGCGAATCATCGGCCTAAAGAGCGTGACACGATGCTGCGTGACACGGTAAGGCGTGACACGATACTGCGTGACACGATAGGGCGTATTTGCCGAATGCCTCCATAACCTTGGCTCGCATTATCGCGTCACGGTTTATCGCGTCACGCTTCACCGCGTCACGATTCATCGTGTCACGCATTTGCGCGGTCAGCCGACATCGTCTTCGCTGACCGCGCCTGACCACGGCGACATGACGTCCGTCACGCCGAAATTCTCGCGGCTCCTGGCATCGCGCAGTACCGCGCTGGGGCAGGCGTAGTTGGTGGGGTAAACGACGAGCTCGTTCACGCGGACCGGAAACTTTTCCGCCAGCGCCTTGGATATGGCAGCGGGCATGCGCGAATCGAGCGCCACGAACTCTCCTTCGCTCGCGTCTATCCGCGGCTGGTGGAAGGCGTCTTCGAGGTACATGCCGTGGTCGATCAGGAACGAGGATATCTGCAGCACGGCCGGGAAGATCTTCCGCCCCCCGGAGGCTCCGATCGCGAACCAGGGCCGTGTCTCGCGGAACGCCATCGCGGGGCACATGTTGGTGAGCGGGCGCTTGCCGGGGGCGATGCCGTTGGGGGAGCCGGGGCGCGGGTCGAACCACATGATGCCGTTGTTCATCAGTATCCCGGTCGAAGGGAGCACCACCTTGGAGCCGAAGACCGAGAGCAGCGTTTGCGTCAGCGCGACCATGTTGCCCTGGCGGTCTATCACACTGAGATGGGTGGTGCTCGAAGGATCGCGGCGGTCCGCGGTTTCGCCCATCGTCGCCAAGCGGTGGCTGTAGGCCTCGCGCAGCACTTCGGCATAGGCGAGAAACGCGTCGGCGTGCGGCCCGTTGCGGCGGAAGTGCAGAGGACGCAAGCCGTCGAGGGCGCGAACCATGCTGGGGCCCGCGGTGAGCCCCGGCGCGACCACGACCTGCACGCCGCGGTAGTCCGTGACCAGCGGCTCCACGATGCGGGCGCGGTAGCTCCGCAGGTCGGCCTCGCCGAGGCTGCCGCCCATCGCCTTGACGTCCTTGACGATGGCGGTGGCGATCCCGCCTTCGTAGAAATCGCGCCGGCCTGCGGCGGAGAGCTGCCTGAGCGTGCCGGCGAGGCCTTTCAGGTGCAGCCGCTCCAGCATCGCCCCCGGGGGCGTGACGGGGGGCAAGCCGTCCCGCAGCCAGACGTCGCGCGTCGTCCCGTAGCGGGCGAGCTCTTTCGCCGAGGTGGCGACCTTGAGGGTCAGGAACCAATCGACGGCGATGCCGCGCTCCGCGAGCTCGATCGCGGGCTTGACGGTGTCGGCCAGCTCCAGGGTGCCGAACTGCTCGAGCGCCAGCCCGAGCCCGTCCACGTGCCCGGGCACGGCGAAGGACAGCGGACCGTGCACATTGCGGTCGTCCGTTACCGCGGGCCAGCTGAAGAGATCGCGCGACGTGGCGCCTCCGCCGGCCAGGGGATAGGCGGCGGGATCCAGGCCGCGGGGCGAGACCGGCCCGAAGTCCACGACGGACACCCGGCGCTCCTTCGCCTGGTAAACCAGCATGAACCCGATGCCGCCGAGCCCGCAGTTCCAGGGCTCCACCGCGACGAGCGCGAATCCGGTCGCGACCGCGGCGTCCACGGCATTGCCGCCCGCGGCGAGCACGCGCGCCCCGACTTCTCCGGCGACGCGGTTCTGCGTCGCGACCACGCCGCCGCGCGAGCGCGCCAGCGGCTTGCGCACGTGCCAGTTCTGTACGCGGTGATCCAGCATCTAGCGGAATAGGAGAAGCACTATATAATCAGCCGCAATCATAACGAAAAAAGCGCGACGTGGTGATGCGTGACATGGTGGGTCGGGACATGATGAAGCGTGACATGGTGAGGCGTAGCCAGCCTGCCTTCGGTCACGCTCCTTCACGTCTCGCCGTATCACGTCTCGCCGTATCACGTCCCGCTTCATGAAGAAAAAAGGACACATCGTCTGCCTCACCTTCGACTTCGATGCGATCTCGGGCTTCATCGCGCGTGGGCTGACCTCGCCGTCGTGGATCTCGCGCGGGGAATTCGGGCCGCGCGCCGGCGCGCCGCGGCTGCTGGCGCTGCTGAAGAAGCATGGCATCCGCAGCACCTGGTTCATTCCCGGCCATACCATCGAGACGTTCCCGCAGGCGTGCGACAAGGTCCTGGCCGCGGGGCACGAGATCGCGCATCACGGCTGGACCCATCGGCCGCCGGCGAGCCTCACGCGGGAGCAGGAGGAGGGCGAGCTGGTGCGCGCGAACGAGTCGATCAGGAAGCTGACGGGCCGCCCCGCGCGCGGCTACCGCTCGCCGTCCTGGGACCTGAGCCCGCATTCGGTCGAGCTCTTCATCAAGCACGGGTTCGTCTACGACAGCAGCCTGATGGGCGACGATTACACGCCCTACTATGCGCGCACGGGCGACGTGATCGAGCTGGAAAAGCCGGCCCGCTTCGGGCGCGAGACCGGGCTCGTGGAGATGCCCATCCATTGGGCGACCGACGACGCGCCGCATTTCGAGTTTGTCCGCACCGACACCGTCAACCGCCAGGGGCTGATGAACGCGAGCCTGGTGGGCGAGAACTGGATCAACGACTTTCTCTACATGCGCCGCACCGTGGACTGGGGCGTGCTGACCTACACCTGCCACCCGTACGTCATCGGCCGCGGCGCGCGCATGATGATGCTGGAGAACGTCATAAAAACGGCGGCGAGGAACGGCGCCGTTTTTATGACTATGGAGGAAGCCGCGGCGGAATTCCGCAAGCGCGTGCCTCCAAAGACGTGACACGATGAATCGTGACGCGATACTTCGTGACACGATAGTGCGTGACACGATGAAGCGTGGCATAGTCGGTTTGATTGCTCTTGGCGCCGTTTCGCGTCACGCAGCACCGCGTCACGCCTCTCCGCGTCACGCCCTATCGCGTCACGCTTCATCATGGTAAGAACCCGCTTCGCCCCCAGCCCCACCGGCTACCTGCACATCGGCGGCGCGCGCACGGCGCTGTTCTGCTGGGCGTTCGCGAAGAAGCACGGCGGGACCTTCATCCTGCGCATCGAAGACACCGACC
>JBIOVQ010000201.1:0-7881 GCA_044867805.1 Burkholderiales bacterium
CGAAATTGAAATCGTCGCCGGTATACATGCGCACACCCCGGGGAAGCCGGCGCCGCATGGCGATTTCCTTGTCCTTGTCGAGCAGCGATACCTTGATGCCGTCGACCTTGGGCGCGTTGCGCGCGATCACGTCGAGGCAGACATCCATTGCCTGGGAGTGGTCGCGATGCCCCCAGTAGCCTTCCAGCGCGGGGTCGAACATTTCGCCCAGCCAGTGAATGATGACCGGGGCTCGGACCTGGGAAAGAACCCGGTCGTAGACGCGCCCGTAGTCGTCCGGCGAAGTCGCGCACGCCCTGAGCGCGCGGCTCGCCATCAGCACGATGCGGCCGCCGAGCTTCTCGACCGCGGCGCACTGCTCTTCGTAGGCCGCGATCACCCGCTCCACGCTGAGATCTGCGTCCACCGGCAGGTGGTCGGTCCCGGCGCCGCAGCCGACCATGGCGCCGGGAACCCCCTTCGCCGCGTCGAGCGTGCGCCGGATCAGCTCGAGCGAAGCCGGCCAGTCCATGCCCATGCCGCGCTGCGCCGTGTCCATGGCCTCGGCAACGCCCAGGCCCCACGACCAGAGGTGCCGGCGGAAGGCGATGGTCGCGTCCCAGTCCACGGCGGCTTCGAGCCAGGGGTCCCGGTCCGACCACGGATCGGCCACAACGTGCGCTGCGGCGTAGGCGATGCGCGTGAAAGGCTTGGCGGGCCGCGCGAACTTGCGCGGCTCGCGCACGTGGTACGGGCGCAGCCGGCGGCCCTCGGCCGGCAGGCTGATCGTCTCGATCGCGTCGCGCTTCATCTCGTCAGTCGTCAGTCGTCAGCCGTCAGCCTTCAGTCGTCACGCGCGGAGCGCAGGGACGCTGAGCCAGCGGCGTTGCCGCCAGCTTTTCAGGCCCAGCTCCGCGAGCTGCACGCCCTTCGCGCCCTCCATCAGGCCCCAGCGGAACGCTCCCTCGCCCGCGACATGCTTGAGGAAGAGCTCCCACTGCGCCTTGAAGGCGTTGTCCCATCCCGCCTCGTCCGGCACCTCTTTCCAGCCTTCGAAGAAATCGATGGGCTGGGCAATGTCCGGGTTCCACACCGGCTTCGGCGTGTCGTCGAGCGACTGGGTATAGCAGCGCCGCAATCCCGCGACCGCGGAGCCTTTCGTCCCGTCCACCTGGAGGGTGAGCAGATCGTCGCGCCGCACCCGCACCGTCCACGCGCTGTTGAAATGCGCGATGACGCCGCCGGCGAGCTCGAATGTCGCGTAGGCCGCGTCGTCCGCCGTCGCCTTGTACTTCCTTCCGCTCTCGTCCCAGCGCTGCGGCACGTGGATCGCGCCGCGGCACGACACCGCCTTCACCTCGCCGAACAGGTTATCGAGCACGTAGCGCCAATGGCACAGCATGTCGAGGATGATGCCGCCGCCGTCCTGCTTGCGGTAGTTCCACGACGGCCGCTGCGCCGGCTGGCGGTCGCCTTCGAACACCCAGTAGCCGAATTCTCCGCGCACCGAGAGGATGCGGCCGAAGAACCCGGAGTCGCGCAGCCGCTTGAGCTTGAGCAGGCCCGGCAGCCACAGCTTGTCCTGCACCACGCCGTGCTTCACGCGCGCCTTCTTCGCAGCGCGATAGAGCGCGGTCGCTTCGGCGAGGCCGGTCGCCACCGGCTTCTCGCAATAAACGTGCTTGCCCGCCGCGATGGCCTGCTCAAGGAGCTTGGGGCGGAGCTGGGTCGAGGCGGCGTCGAAAAAGATCGCGTCCTCCTTCGACGCCAGGGCGCTGGCGAGGTCGGTGGTCCACCGCTTCACGCCGTGCTCCCGCGCCAGCGCTTCCAGCTTGCCCGCATTGCGCCCGACGAGAACGGGGTCGGGCATCAGGCGCGTGCCGTTCTTGAGCGCGACGCCTCCCTGCTTCCGTATCTCGAGGATCGAGCGCACCAGGTGCTGGTTCATGCCCATGCGCCCGGTGACGCCGTGCATCACTATACCGATTCGCTTCTCGCTCATCGCAGAACTGCGTGACTGGTGACTCGTGACTGGTGAAGCGTGACTGATAAAGCGTGACTGGTAAAGCGAGCTCAAAGCTTCAAGAGGTTTGCAGCTTGTAGCTTATGACTGGCGGCTGACGTCTGACGGCTGACAACTTACCTGCCGGCGCGTTCCTGCTCGAGGGCGCGGCGCGCCTTCTCGACGTCCTCGTCGAGCTTGCGCTGGCGATCGTAGTAGGTCTCGTTGAGGCGGGACGCGCCTCCGGCGGTGCCCGAGCGCTCGCCGGGCAGCGGCTCCTTGCCCGCGGCGCGCGCGGCTTCGGCGTCCTTCAGCGCCTGCTGGGCGGCTCGCGCGCCTTCTCCGCCTTCCTCGCGCCTGGCGCGCGCCCTTTCCAGCTCTTTCAGCGCCTCGGTTTCGCGCGCGGTGGTGCCGCCGATGCCGCGCCTGGAAACGTCGGGCTTCTTCTCGTCGACCGTGACGGCGTCGGGATCCGGCTTGTCGCCGTACACCACCCGGCCGTCCGGGAGCGTGGACTTGTAGAGCGTCTGGGCGGCCGGCTGCAGCGCGAGCGCAGCCACGAGCACGCCACCCACCACCATGATTGGCCTCACCATGTCTCGCACCCTCCTCGAATGGCGAGCGTTGAACGGCGATCTGCTCGTCCGCTCGAACGCGCGCAGGTAAACCGGCGCCCCGCGTCCGGTTTACCAGTATATATGTCGCTATTCCGGACTAAAATGGGGGTTTTTGCCGGCTCCGCCGCCCGCGCCTGTAGCGCTACGCTCCACCCCGAACCGCTTCCCGATGCCTGAATCGCCTGCCCCGTTCCAATGTTCGTCTTCCAGTGCCGTCACGGCCGGGAAGCTGCGGAAATTGGAGAAGGTCATTGGATCGGGGCCTGCCAGCGCCATCGTCATCCGCGGCGCGCGCCAGAACAACCTCAAGAACCTCACGCTCGAGCTGCCGCTGAACGAGCTCATCGTCGTCACCGGCGTGTCGGGCTCGGGCAAGTCATCGCTCGTCTTCGACACGCTCTACGCCGAGGGCCAGCGCCGCTACGTCGAGACCTTCTCGCCCTACGCGCGGCAGTTCCTCGACCGCATGGACAAGCCCCAGGTGGACGCGATCGAAGGCATCCCGCCCGCGATCGCCATAGACCAGGTCAACCCCGTGCGCACATCGCGCTCGACCGTCGGCACGATGACCGAGCTGAACGACCATCTCAAGCTGCTCTTTGCGCGCGCGGCGCAACTCCATTGCCGGGGCTGCGGCTCCCGGGTGCGGCGGGACACGCCCGACACGATACGGGCCGACCTCGCCGCCAGGGCCGGCGCCGCGGGAGATCCGCGCCTCGTCATCACTTTCCCGGTGCCGGTGCCGAAGAACTTCTCGCGCGAC
This sequence comes from Burkholderiales bacterium, assembly GCA_044867805.1. Lineage (GTDB taxonomy): Bacteria > Pseudomonadota > Gammaproteobacteria > Burkholderiales > SG8-41 > SG8-41. Next base: position 3,362 of record JBIOVQ010000201.1, read on the forward strand.
GAGGTGCTGCAGCTGCTGGAGCGGCAGGGCTACACGCGCATCCACGCCGAGCGCGACGGCGTGATCGAGGTGATCCAGGACCGGATCCGCATGAGCTCGGCCGAGAGCGCGCGCGTCGTCGAGGCGCTGGAAGCGGCCCTTCGCATCGGCCAAGGCCGGGTGAACATTTACCCCTTGGCCGATGGCGAAGGGAGCCGTCAGTCGTCAGCCGTCAGCCGTCAGCAGCCCGCCGGCGGCGGGGGTCATCCCTCATCCGCGCCCTCCGAAGCGACATCACATGATACGGATCGCATCACGTCGGCCGCTCCGCGCGCCACCGGGGGTCAGATCCCCGAACAAGTTCGGGGCCCCTCTTCCGCCCCTCGGCACGCGATCCCTCATCCCTCTCCGTGGAGGTACTCCACGGATCTTCATTGTCCCGATTGCGATATTCATTACTCCGATCCAACGCCCAGCCTGTTCTCCTTCAACTCGCCGGTGGGCGCGTGCGAAACCTGCCGCGGATTCGGGCGCGTCATCGGCGTGGACTACGGGCTCGTCGTGCCGGACGAGTCCCAGACGCTGCGCGGGGGCGCGATCAGGCCGTGGCGCACCGAGTCGTACCGCGGGTGGAACGACGACCTCGCGCAGTACGCTAAGAAGCGCGGCGTCCCGCTGGACACGCCGTGGCGCGAGCTCACGGCCGAGGACCGGCAATGGGTGATCGACGGCGATCCGGGCTGGGTGAGCTGGCGCAAGTCGTGGCCCGGGAACTGGTACGGCGTCGGCCGCTTCTTCAAGTGGCTCGAGACCAAGGCCTACAAGATGCACGTGCGCGTGCTGCTCTCGCGCTACCGCGCCTACACGCCGTGCGCGGCGTGCGGCGGCGCGCGGCTGAAGGCCGACGCCCTGGCGTGGCGGCTGGGGACGAAAGAGGACGCCGACGCGGTACTGGCGCCCGCTCAGCGGTTTCTCCCGAACGGGATGAAGTTCGGCCCCGATGTGCTCGCCCGGCTGCCCGGCCTCACGGTGCACGATCTGATGCTGCTGCCGATCGAGAAGGCACGCGCGTTTTTCCAGCGCATCCATCTCCCGGCACCGCTGGACGAAGCCACCGATCTACTGCTATCCGACATCCGCGCGCGGTTTTCCTATCTGGGAGAGGTCGGCCTCGGCTATCTCACGCTCGACCGCCAGTCGCGCACGCTCTCCGGAGGCGAGGTCCAGCGCATCAACCTGACCACCGCGCTCGGCACCTCGCTCACCAGCGCGCTATTCGTGCTGGACGAGCCCTCGATCGGGCTGCACCCGCGCGACATGGGCCGCGTGATCGGCGTCATGAAGAAGCTGCGCGACGCCGGCAATTCCCTGGTGGTGGTCGAGCACGACCCCCAGATCATGCTCGCCGCCGACCGCATCCTCGACCTCGGCCCCGGCCCGGGCGAGCGCGGCGGCCGCGTGGTGTGCTTCGGCACGCCGGACGAGCTGCGACGCGCGCCGGGCTCGCTCACCGCCGACTACCTCGCGGGGCGCAAGCGTACGGAGGCGCGGCGTACGAATCACGATTCACGAATCACGAATCACGCCATTCGAATTTACGGCGCCGCCGAGCACAACCTGAAGAGCATCGACGTCACGATCCCGCTCGAGCGCCTTGTGTGCATCACCGGGGTATCGGGCTCGGGCAAGTCCACCCTGATGCAGGACGTGCTCTACGCAGCGCTCCTGAAAGCCAAGGGCAAGCCGACCGAGGCGCCCGGAAAGCATCGCGCGCTGAAGGGTCACCAGCGCGTCGGCGAAGTGATACTGGTGGACCAGTCGCCGATCGGGCGCACGACGCGCTCGAATCCGGCGAGCTACGTCGGGGCGTTCAGCTGCATCCGCGACCTGTTCGCCGCGGCGCCCGCAGCCGTCGAGCGCCGCTACACCGCGGGCACCTTCAGCTTCAACTCGGGCAACGGCCGCTGCCCCGCCTGCAACGGCAACGGCTTCGAGCACATCGAGATGCAGTTCCTGTCCGACGTCTACCTGCGCTGCCCGGACTGCGACGGCCGGCGCTACCGCCCCGAGGTGCTGGAAGTGAAGCTGGAAGGCGCCGACCGCACCCTCAAGTCCGTGGCTGGCGTGCTGGACCTGACGGTCGCCGAGGCGCTCTCCTTTTTCAGGGACAAGCGCGAGGTCGAAGCGGCGCTGCGCCCGCTTGCGGACGTGGGACTCGATTACCTGCGCCTGGGCCAGCCGGTGCCGACGCTCTCCGGGGGCGAAGCGCAGCGACTGAAGCTCGCCGGGCACCTCGCGGAAGCGGCGAAGGGGCCGACGGGCCCGCGCCGATGGGAATCAAGCCGCTGGGTTTCGGATCCCGCGACGGAAGGCAATCTGCTGCTCTTCGACGAACCGACGACCGGCCTGCACTTCGACGACGTCGCCAAGCTCCTGCGGGCATTTCGCAAGCTGCTCGCTGCCGGACACTCGCTGGTCGTGATCGAGCACAACCTCGACGTGATCCGCGCCGCCGACTGGATCGTGGACCTCGGGCCCGAGGGGGGCGACGCCGGCGGCGAGATCGTGTGCGTGGGCACCCCGCAGGACGTGGCGGCCCACCCGACCTCCCACACCGGACGCGCGCTGAGAGATTACGAAACAGCGCTCTCGGGTACGCCCGTCTCTGTGGTGGAAGAACCGCAACCCGCACAACTCGCCAATCACCAATCACCAATCACTAATCACGCCGTTCAAGTTCATGGTGCCCGCGAGCACAACTTGAAGAACATCGATGTCTCGCTGCCGCGCAACCGCTTCACGGTAGTGACCGGCGTTTCCGGGTCCGGCAAATCCACGCTCGCCTTCGATATCGTGTTCGCGGAGGGGCAGCGCCGCTACCTCGAGTCGCTCAACGCCTACGCGCGGCAATTCGTCGAGCCCGCGGCGCGGCCCGACGTGGACGCGATCTTCGGCATCCCGCCCACGGTTGCGATCGAGCAGCGCGTGAGCCGCGGGGGGCGCAAGAGCACGGTCGCGACGCTGACCGAGATCCACCATTTCCTGCGCCTGCTTTACATGAAGCTCGGCACCCAGTACTGCCCGCGCTGCGACGTGCCGATCGAGCCGCAAAGCGTGGACGCGATCGCGGCCGGCATCGTGCGCAACCACCGCGGCACGCGCGTGGGGCTGCTTGCGCCGCTGGTGGTGAACCGCAAGGGCTACTACACCGACCTCGCCAAGTGGGCGCGCGGCAAGGGCCATACCCACCTGCGGGTGGACGGCAGCTTCATCGCCACGGAAAAATGGCCGCGGCTGTCGCGCTTCCACGAGCACAACATCGAGCTGCCGGTCGCCGACGTGCGCGCCGCGCCGGACAACGAGGCCGCCCTGCGCGCGGCGCTGCACCGCGCGCTCGACTACGGCAAGGGCGTCGTCCAGGTGATCGCGCCGCTGGAAGCGCTCGAGCACGCCATGAAGGAGCGGGACCCCGCCCTCGCGCGCATGACCGAGACGGTGTACTCGGTGAAGCGGGCCTGCCCCTCGTGCGGGACGAGCTTTCCCGAGCTCGACCCGCGGCTCTTCTCCTACAACTCCCGGCACGGCTGGTGCGAAAGCTGCTACGGCACGGGACTTGCGCTGTCCGGGTTCGATGCGGAGCAATCGGGGGAAGAGGTTTGGTGGAACGACTGGTATGAAGCCGAAGCCACGCCGTGCCCGGCCTGCGGCGGGCGGCGCCTCAATCCCACGGCTCTCGCCGTGCGGTTCCGCGAGCGCTCCATTGCGGATCTCTCGCGCCTGTCGGTCTCGGCCATCGAGAAGTTCTTCGAGGATCTCCGCCTGGAAGGACGGGAAGCGGAGATCGCGCGCGACATCGTGGCCGAGCTGAGAAGCCGCCTCGCCTTCCTGCGTGAAGTGGGCCTCTCCTACCTCGCGCTCGACCGCGGGGCGCCGACGCTCTCGGGCGGCGAGGCGCAGCGCATCCGGCTCGCGGCGCAGCTCGGCTCAAACCTGCGCGGCGTCGCCTACATCCTCGACGAGCCGACGATCGGGCTGCACCCGCGCGACAACCGCGTCCTGCTCGACACCCTCGCGCGTCTGAAAGACCGGGGCAACACCCTGCTGGTGGTGGAGCACGACGAGGAAACCATCCGCCGCGCCGAGTACGTCGTGGACCTCGGCCCCGGCGCCGGCAGCCGCGGCGGCGAAGTCGTCGCGGCGGGCTCGGTGGCCGATCTCGTGCGCGTGCCGGCCTCCGTCACCGGCCGCTTCCTGGAGCGGCCCCTTCAGCACCCGCCGCATGCGCGGCGCACCGTGACCGACGAGACTCCGGCCATCACGGTAGCCGACGCAACGCGCCACAACCTGAAGGGCCTCGACTTCCGCGTCCCGCTCGGGCGGCTGACCGTCGTCACCGGCGTCTCCGGTTCCGGCAAGTCAACGTTGGCGCGCGATGTTCTCTACGAGAACCTGCGGCGCATGGTTGCGGCGCGGCGCGATGCGCCGCGCCTGAAGTCGAAAGTCGAAGGTCGAAAGTCGAAAATAAAGACGACCGAAAGTAA
>JBIOVQ010000202.1:0-3188 GCA_044867805.1 Burkholderiales bacterium
GGGTCGTTGCCCCAACCATCCCCAGGCATGAAGACGATCTCTGGACCCGGAGAAGCAATTCGCTCGAGTCGGACGACCTTTTCTTAGAGAGGAAATGGCCATTTGAACCCGGAAAACTCGTAATCCACAAAGCAGCGGTCACCGTTGCAAGCAGGCGAAGCGCGATAAAGGCCGTTGGCGAACTGCAAAAGTACGTAGAGGAAGGCGGCATGGAGGGCGTTCTTTTTCCGGGAACCGCCGCTGTACAGACGTCCCAAGCCAATCTGTTGTGCGTCCGGCCGCCCTTGTACAGAGAGGTAACGCCCGCAGACGCAAGGGGCCACTTCGTGTACATCATGGCCTGCGTCGATACGGGCACCCGATTCCACTACGAGCTGTTTGTCATCGAGGACGTGGTAAACAAGGACAAAACCACGCCGGAACCGTCCCTCACCCTGGAAGTCTGGGCAGATCGATTCTTCGCTGGTTTTCGGGTCAAGTAGCCCGGAAATTTCGATGCGTGTGGCCAGGGGGGCGCGGCGAACCGGAGGCTGCCGCCAAGCTCGCACCGGCGAAGAGGCCGGCCGGCAAGCTCGACGACATGGAGGACAGCACAACATTCCCTTTTGAGCACCGTGGTGCCATACTTTACGTAGAGGGTCTCAAACCAAGGGGAGGGGAGATGAGGCTAGTTCTCGTTCGGGCGGCGCTTTGCGCCGCATTGCCTGTCCTGTTGTCTGCCTGCTTTGGCACCGCGATACTGTATCCGGCGCAAGGGCAGCTGAGCGGGATAGGCGAAGTGTTCAATGCGGGCAATCCCGCGGCGGAGGCCGACGCCGCGCCTGTCGGCAGCAAGCGGTCCAACACCTTCGCGGCGTCCTACCAGGAAGTGTTCCGCGCGGCGGTCGTGGGGGCCTCCCAGAACCAGATCAACGTGGAGAGCGAGAATCGCTCGCGCGGCTACATCCTCGGCACGCGTGCCATCCAGATGGTGCCGCTCGTGAACCGCTGTCCGAATTCCGAAGGGCTCAACGGCCGCGCGCTTCCGCTGCGCTACTACTATGTGATTGCGGTCAAGGAAAAGGGGCCGAAGGCGACCGAGGTGGTGGCCGCCGTGAAGGCGCAAGGCACCTGCTGGAGCGGCAACTGCTTCGAGAGCGTTGATAAGGCACAGTGCGCGGCATACTCGAAGCCGCACTGGGCGACATCGCAGGAGAACCCGGACGAGACCCTGACCCAGCTCATGGTCTTCATTCGCAATAATCTGATCGCCGCCGGTGCGCTGTAGACCGACGCGATGAGCGCGCGTGCGGCCGGGCTGGCTCTCGCCGGATGGCTGGCGGCTTTCGGGCCGGCAGCGGCGCTTGCGGAAATCGTCAAGCAGGTGGCGATCGAGTCGTCTCCGCCAGGCGCCGAAGTGTTCCTGGTTGAGGGCACGCGCAAGAACTCGCTCGGCAGAACGCCGCTAAAAGCGCAGCTCGAGTTCCACAGCGAAATTTCGGTCCTCCGCCTGTCCCTGAGCAAGAGCGGGTTTCAGGCGCAAACCGTGGAGGTGGGCGCTCGGCAGAGCGCGCTGAAGGTGAAACTGTTGCCGCAGCGCCTCGCTGCGCAGCCCGGCGAGATCACCAACGAGGCATTGCGCGGGCTGCAGTCACGGATCGGCAAGCGGATCGACGAGTCGGTCGGCCGCTCGGTCGCATCCGCGACGTCGCTGGAGTGGGAATTCGTCGGGCTGATCCGGGTTGTCGACCTCGACGGCAAGACCTATCTGCTCGCTCCAGTCGCTTTGGCGAGGCCCCCGCAGGAATCCGCCGCGTCCGTGAGCGACATCTGGGACAAGGTCCGGAGCACGGTGGTGCAGCCGCTCGGCGAGGTTGCGCGCGGTGAATCCTCGATCGAGGGCATCGTGGTGAGCGTCGGCCTGGGCCAGATCCGGCGCGACTTCGGCGTCGGCGGCCAGGTTGAATCGCGCCTGGAAATGCAGTGCGTCCCCGGCACGCAGATGGTCCAGGAATACGACCCTTGCGCCCGGCGCGTTCAAGTCTACGAGACGCAGCGCGACGGCTCGACCAGGAACACGGGGCTGACACGCTGCGAAGGCGGCACCGTAACGCGGAGCGTGTTCAACCCGTGCGCGACGAAGACCCCGGTCACCAAGAGCGCGGTGGTGGTCAAACCGCAGGCGGGAACCAGGATAGAGCAGGCCCAGATCCAGTTCGTCGTGCCGGCCGCGGCTCTTGGCGAGGCGCGGAAGCGGCGCGAGCTTCCGGCACAGGTGGGAGTACTGCGCGCCGACGCGCAGGGCAGGGTCCTCGAGAAGCGCGGCCAGGTCCCGTCCATGCTGCCGAGAATTCCCTAGCTTTGCGGGTAAATGGTGCGGGTAAATGGGGTCGGGTTCACATTTCCCGAAAAAGTGGACCTGACCCCATTTATTGCCACTTTGGCCAGCTCGCTTCATCTGGGACGCAGTTGACGTATGATTCGGCGAAGTCCCGATCGCACGCATGTCATCGACCGGCGTGGTCCGCGTTCTCGTTGCGATGTCCGTCGCGCTGACGGCGGGCTGCGCGTCTGCGCCACCGAAGCATCAGGACAACCTGTGCGCCATCTTCGATCAGTACCCCGGCTGGTACGACGCGGCGAAGGACTCCCAGGCGAAGTGGGGCACGCCGCCCCACATTCTCATGGCCTTCGTCAAGCAGGAATCTGCATTCCGCCATGACGCCAGGCCGCCGAGAGACTGGTTCCTGTTCATTCCGCTCGGGCGCAGGTCGTCGGCGGAGGGCTATGCCCAGGCCAAGGACGAGGCCTGGGAGCAGTACAAGAACGAAGCCGGCGGCTTCTTCAGCAGCCGCTCGGACATGGAGAACGCCCTGGATTTCATCGGCTGGTACAACAACAAGAGCAGCCAGCAGCTCAGCATCTCCAAATGGGATCCGAAACGTATGTACCTGGCCTATCACGAGGGCCGCGGGGGCTATGCGCGCGGCACCTACAAGAGCAAGCCGCAGGTCGTGCGTATCGCCGATGACGTCGACCGGCAGGCGAGGGAGTATGGCGCCCAGCTCCGCCTGTGCGAACACCGATTCAGGTGCCGCCACTGGTATCAGATTTGGCCGTTCTGCAGATGATGCCAACCGCGGCGGCGATAATCCTTCATCTGGGACGCTTCATCTGGGACGCCGCGGCCTCCGACATTCCATCGCGAT
>JBIOVQ010000203.1:0-26596 GCA_044867805.1 Burkholderiales bacterium
TAACACCCCGACATACGCTATGTAGCCAAAGCCGACGTAGTCGTTGTAGAGGATCGTAAAGAACCAGTTTTGCCCAAAAAGATACACGCCGGCGCTAACTGCGGTCGCGACAACCAGTACCAGCCCAGGCAAATAGAGTTGGATGGCTGCACGGGGCTTTAGAAATGCGAGGCCTGCGACCAGCAGGAAGAGAAGCGCGTTACTGCCAAGGAAGATCCGTACGTCACGCGTGAGGTTCTCAACGATTTCAAGGTACTTGCCTTTGATGAGTTCGGTGAGGGTGTCGATTGCGCCGCCGGCTGCAGCGAGCCGCGTCTTGTAACCGGTCTCGATGGACTGTTGCAGCGATTGGCGTTGCTTGCAGTCGAGCCTGCACATCGCTGCAATGACGTTCGCAATCCTCGCGGGGAGGTTGTCGTTCAAAGCCGCCTGCAATTGACGGGCCTCCGACTCATATTTGCCCTTGAGGCGCACCAGGACTTTGCCATAGGTCGAGTCGCCAAGTCGGCCATATGTCTCGCGTACTTCCTTTTCGACCTGATACTTGATGAAGGCTTGACCAGCCCTTTCGACGGCGTCGGATGAAACGAACGTCGCACCAAACAATCCACCAAAAAGCACGAGGCCAGCAAGACCTGTGACTCGTGCGATCAGCTTCAAAGATTCACCCATTTGAGGCGTTTAACATCCACGCCCACCGGTACGCGTCCACTGACGTGTGCATCGCACCGCGTTGGCGCGCGCGTCCGGGTGGGGCGTGCGGTTAGGTTGCATGAGGCGCTTCCGCCATGCGAGGAAGCTGTTTCGTTAGCATTGCAACTATCTGGCGTGCCTCTGCCTCGTCAAGGCCGCCGCCAACGCGATAGGTCCTCGCGCCGTAGTCAAAAGCGATAGCACCATGGCCGGGGCCAAATATCGGAGGCATGAATGAGCTTTGGTCCATCCACGCGGACAACAATTGCGGGGAACTGCGAAGATTCTTTACGTCAGATCCTGTGAATTCGCGAGTGCGACCAATACCTGCAACAGATGCTCGATGAACGAGATTTCCCTGCACGATTGATAGCTCTTCGAGTCCGGCGAGCTGCCATAGGACGATTACAAGTACCCAGATTTCGCCCACGGCCCAACCGGCAAGCCAGAATGCCATGAACGCTTGGTGTTCACCCGGCTTTGCGACCTGTGTGAAAGCGCTGATTCCTCCTATGGTCCAAGCTCCGAGCCACGCCATAAGGAATAGCAGGATCAACCAGTTTCGGCGAGGCGGACACGCAATCGTTACTACACCGGCCTCGGAACTGGTTGTATAACGCGGCTTACTTGGCTCGACGCGCATTTAATGCAACCCAACCGTTCGCGCTAACCGGCGCGCGCGGCACGGCGATTGAATACCTGCGACGCTTGCGCGCGCGTCCGGTGCGGCGTGCTGTTAAGTTCCATCGCCTTCCAACGCTAGCCGGCAGTGAGCAAGTACAGCAGTACACCACCCGCGACGGCGACAACAATTGGTGCGAAAACCTTCCAAACCAAACGGTTCCACTGAGACGGAGGCGTAGGGGCCGGTTGGGTCGTCGTGACCTTGGTACTCTCAATTTGGGTGTTGTCGGCTTTCGTTTCGATTATCGGACGATCCGAACTCCCCATCTGGAATTCGCAATCGACCATGCGGAAATTGGCGCCACCTTCTTTGACGTTGATCAGTGGCTTTGGATTTTTGGTGGCCATATTCGCGATTCCCCCAAATGATGGAACCTACTGTAACTTCAACTAGCTGACATGCTCGACAGACCAAAAGCATATACCGGGATACACAACCCTCCAAATGTAGATATATCCATATGCGGCCATACATCCAGATGCATATGCCTGTACATGCTCCGTAAATTGTCTGGTTCTTCCTCTGCGTCCTCCGCGTCCTCTGCGGTGAGAGGTTCAGCTCGTCGCGGCCTTGCGGCGGATCGCCTCCGCCCGGCGTTTCACTTTCTCCGCCTCGATCTGCCGGCCCTGCGCGTCGAGCGCGGCGGAGAGGTTGTCGAGCGTGTGGGCGATGCTGAGATGGCCCGGCTTCAAGGCCTTCTCCTTCGCCGCCAGCGCCCGCCGCAGGTATTTCTCGGCTTCCTTGTATTTCTCCTGCCTGAGCAGGATCGCGCCCATGTTGTGGAGCGCGATCGCGGTGTTGGCATGCGTGGGCCCAAGCTTCTTCTCGAATATCGCCAGCGCCCGGCCCTGCAGCAGCTCCGCCTCGGTGTAGCGGTTCAGCGCGATCAGGATCTCGGCGTTGTTGTGCAGCGCGAGCGCTGTTGAAGGATCCTCCGGGCCATGGAGCTTGGTCCGGATGACAACCAGGCGTTGAACCAGGGGCAGCGCGTCCTCGGCCCTTCCGCGCAAGCGCAGCGCAGCCGAAAGCGTGGACAGGCTGCTCTCCGTGGCGCGGTGCTCGGGACCCAGCGAGGATTCGGCTTCCTTGAGCGCCGCGCGCCCGAACAGCTCCGCCTGCTCGAAATTCTGGCGCTGCAGGTGCGCGGCGGCCTGGTCCTGCAGGATTTTCCACTCCGTCTCGCCGGCGCAGGCGGTGCCGCCGGCGAGGAGCAGCAGCACCGCTGCTGCAAGAGCGTGACTGATAGGGCGTGACTGGTGAAACTTGACTGATGAGGCGTGACTGGTGATGCGTGGCGCCTGACTCGTGCTGGGCACCTCGACTCCTTGGGGGTTCATTCCTGATTCGGTCTTCTTGGCGTTCTTGGCGTCTTGGCGGCTATTTTATTGCTGCCTCGTGCGCGGCTCGTCGTAGACGATCCGCACGTTCTCCGGGCTCAGCCAGTCCGAGAGCGACTTGATCAGGTCGTCGTGCAGGTTGACGCGCCACGCCTCCCCGAGGTCGATCTTGCAGGACGCGCCGCGGTTGGAGTAGACCACCGACACCGGGCAGCGGCCGCTGCGGTACGGCGCCAGCATCTCGCGCAGCCGGTCGCCGGAGGAAGCCCCGTTGCAGGTGAGCTGCACGCCGCGCGCGAAGCGGTTGCGCGCCTCGGCGAAATCGAGCGCGTTCACCGCGCGGATGCTCGCCCGCGTCTCCCCTGCTCCCTCGTATTCGCCATTGGCGGGGCGGCCGCGCGCGCGCAGCTGCACTTCCAGCACCAGCAGCTCGTCTTCCTTGATCTTCTGGCGGAACTTGTCGAAGGTCTCGCCGAAGAAAATCACTTCGTTCGCTTCCGAGTCGTCGGCGAGCGTGATGACGCCCATCCTCCCGCTCGAGGTGTTCTGGGTGCGGATGCCCATCACCACGCCCGCGATCCAGTAGGTCCGACCCGCGTAGTCGCTCGGTGATTGCGCGGCGAGATCCGCGACCCGCGTGGGGACGAAACGGCGCACGTCGTCGCGGTAGATATTGAACAGGTGGCCGCTGAAATAGAAGCCGAGCGCGAGTTTCTCGTTCTGCAGCCGCTCCTTGACGCCCCAGCGCGCCACCGCCGCCATCGCCGGCCGCTCCCCGGCGGCTGGCAGATCGCCGAACAGGCTGACCTGGTGCGCGGCGCGGCTCACCTGTTCCGCGCTCTCCAGCGCGACCCCGACCGCGGCGAGCAGGCCCGCCCGGTGGTCGTCGATCGAGTCGAAGGCGCCGGCGCGGATCAGCGATTCCACCACGCGGCGGTTGACCAGGCGCTTGTCGACGCGCTGGCAGAAGTCGAACAGGTCCTGGAACGGCCCCTGCTTGCGCGCCTCGACGATGGAAGCGATCGCCGCCTCGCCGGTGCCCTTGATCCCGCCCAGCCCGTACTGGATCGTCTTCGCGTCGACCGGCTCGAAGCGAAAGGTCGACTGGTTGACGTCGGGCGCGCGCACCGCGATGCCGTGCGCCTGCGCGTCGTCCACGAACTGCTTCACCTTGTCGGTGTCGTTCATGATCGCCGACAGGTTGGCCGCGATGAAGGCGGCGGGATGGTTGGCCTTGAAGTAGGCGGTCTGGTAGGCGACCAGCGCGTAGGCGGCGGCGTGGGATCTATTGAAACCGTAGCCCGCGAACTTCTCCATCAGGTCGAACAGCTCGTGCGCCTTGCGCTCGCCGACCTTGTTGGCCGCCGCGCCCTTGACGAAGATGCTGCGGTGCTGCGCCATCTCCTCGGGCAGCTTCTTTCCCATCGCCCGCCGCAGCAGGTCGGCCGCGCCCAGGCTGTAGCCGCCGATCAGCTGCGCCATCTGCATCACCTGCTCCTGATACACCATGATGCCGTAGGTCGGCTTCAGGATCTGCTCGACGCGGGGATCGGGATAGTCCACGCGGCCGCCCTGCTTGCGCCGCACGAACTCGGGGATCAGCTCCATCGGACCCGGCCGGTAGAGCGCGACCAGCGCGACAATGTCCTCGAAGCGGTCCGGCTTCGCGCGCGTCAGCAGGTCGCGCATGCCGCGCGATTCAAACTGGAACACCCCGGTCGTATCGCCGGCCGCGAACAGCCGGTAGGTTGCGGCGTCATCCAGTGGCAGGGCCGAAAGATCGAGTGCTGAGTGCTGAGTGCTGAGTGCTGAGTTCTGAGTGCCGGGGGCTGACGGCTGAAGGCTGACGGCTGAGGGCTGAGCGCTGCGCAGGTAGCGCAATGTCCAGTCGAGAATGGTGAGCGTGGTGAGCCCGAGGAAGTCGAACTTGACGAGCCCGACGGCCTCGACGTCCTTCATGTCGAACTGGGAGACCACGCTGCCCGAGCCGTCCGCGGCGTAGAGCGGGCAGAAATCGGTGAGGCGGCCCGGCGCGATCAGCACGCCGCCCGCGTGCATCCCGACGTTGCGCGTAAGCCCCTCCAGCTGCTCGGCGAGCGCCAGCAGCTCCCGCACTTCCTCCTCGTTCTTCTCGCGCTCCTTTAGCTGCGGCTCCATCGCGCGCGCGTCGGCCAGCGTGATGTGGCGTCCAGGCTGGAACGGGATCAGCTTGGCGAGCTGGTCGCAGAAGGTGTAGGAGAGGTCGAGCACCCGTCCGACGTCGCGCACTACCGCGCGCGCCGCCATGGTGCCGAAGGTGACGATCTGGGACACGCTGTCGGCGCCGTACTTGCTCTTCACGTACTCGATCACCCGGTCGCGCCCGTCCTGGCAGAAGTCGATGTCGAAATCCGGCATGGACACGCGCTCGGGGTTGAGGAAGCGCTCGAACAGCAGGGCGTAGCGCAGCGGATCGAGGTCGGTGATGCCGAGCGAATACGCCACCAGCGACCCCGCCCCCGAGCCACGACCCGGGCCCACCGGAACGCCGTTGCCCTTCGCCCAGTTGATGAAGTCGGCCACGATCAGGAAATAACCGGAGAAGCCCATCTGCTGGATGGTGCGGATCTCGAAATCGAGCCGCTCGCTGTAGCGCGCCGCTTGTTGCGCGCGCTGGCCTGCGTCTGGATAGAGCTGCGGCAGCCGGCGCTCCAGCCCCTCCTCCGCCCGGCTGCGCAGGTAGTCGTCGAGGCTCATGTCGCCCGGCGTCTGGAACCGCGGCAGGCGGGTCTTGCCCAGCTCGATGTCGAGGTTGCAGCGCTTGGCGATCTCCACGCTGTTGGCGATCGCCTGCGGCACGTCGCGAAACGCCTGCGCCATCTCGGCCTGGGTGCGGAAATACTGTTCCGCGCTGTGCTGGCGCGGCCGCCGCCGGTCCGACAGCGTGTAGCCCTGGGCGATGCAGACGCGCGCCTCGTGCGCCCGGAAGTCCTCGCGCTTCACGAACTGCACCGGGTGCGTCGCCACCACCGGCAGCTTGAGGGCCGAGGCGAGCCCCAGCGCGCGCTGGACATAGGTCTCCAGCGGGACGCTCGCCGCGCCGTGCACCGTCGCGTTCCTGCCCAGGCGCTGCAGCTCGACATAGAAGCGCCCGGGAAAGAGCTCCTGCCACTCGCGGGCAAGCCGCTGCGCCTGCTTCTGGTTGTCGGCCAGCAGCGCCTGGCCCAGGTCGCCGTGATGGGCCCCGGACAGCGCGATCAACCCCTCGCTGCCGGTCTCACCGAACCAGCTCTTCTTCAGCTCGGCGCGGCCGCGGTACTGGTTGGCGCGGTAGGCGCGGGTCAGCAGCTCGGACAGCCGGCCGTAGCCGGCGCGCGACTGGCACAGCAGCACCAGGCGATGGGGCTTGTCGCGGTCGGCTTCGTTCTCGAGCCAGGCGTCGCAGCCGATGATCGGCTTCACGCCGGCCGCGCGGGCGGCCTGATAGAACTTCACCATGCCGAAGACGTTGGCGAGGTCCGTCAGCGCGAGCGCCGGCATGCTGTCCGCCACCGCCGCCTCGACCGCCTCCTCGATGCGGACGATGCCATCCACGATCGAGTACTCGCTGTGCAATCGCAGATGGACGAATGACGGCGCAGGCATGGCGGAATTTTACGCCGAGGCGGGGAGTTTTTTCATCCGGTTTCACCCGCCGCGGCGAAAATTCCGCGAAGGATGAAGGCGGAAGGATGAAGGATGACCGTCACGCTTTGCGTGACAGCGAGGTGTCCCGACCTCTCGTGACCTTCGGTCGGAAGCCCGGACAACCGATCGGACGTCAGTGAAAGATCGGGACAACAACGTTCACGCGTAGCGTAGGGTCATCCCTCATCCTTCATCTCTCATCCTTAGGTCGTCTAATAGACGACCGTCACTCGATAGCCGCGGGCTTCGAGAAGCGCCGGCACGCCGCGGCTGCCGTACAGGTGCAGCGCCCCCACGGCGATGAAGGCTCCGCCCTCGGCGAGCCGCGCCTCCATGCGCTCCACCATGCGCTCGTTGCGCTGGTAGAGCAGGCGGTCGGCGAAGACTTCGTTCGTGCGCTGGTCGCCCGAGCTCTCCTCGCTGATCCGCTGCATGGCGGCCAGATCGCGCGCAAGGTAGGCCTCGACGATGCGCCCGATCCAGTCGGCCATGCGGCTGCGGTTCTCGACCGCGTGCCGCAGCAGCGCGACCTGCTCGGCCTCCGGGAAGCCCTCGAAAGCCGCGATCTGCTCCTCCATGCCCTCCAGCTCGTGCACCGGCTTGCCCTTCTCCCGGGCCCGGCGGGCGAGGACGAAGTCGAGCACGTTGGCGGGGTCCTGGGGCGGCGCGCTCAAGACCAGCGCCACCGCCCACGGCTTGAACATCCGCAGCAGGGGCTCGGGGAGGCCAAGCCCCTCCGTGATCGCCGCGGCCTTTCCGAAGAGCTCCGCGCCCGCCACGCTCGGCAGGTCGCGGCCGTCGGTATAGAGCATGCGGTTGGCCAGCGTCTGGATGTTGGAGGTATCCAGCGTCACCTCGAGCGAGACGCTGCGCGCCTGGTCCAGCTCGCGCGACACCGCGGGCGGGAGCTTGGTCACGCGCGGGTCCGCAAGATGCACCGTGCCGAAGACGTGGCTGGGGGACGCGCCCTTGCCCTCGATGCGCCACAGCAGTCCTTGTTCGTACGGCTCCGCGGCGAGCGCCGGCGCGGCTGCAAGGAAGGCGAGTAATGCAACCGCCGATAAACGCAGATAAACGCCGATCAGGGTCGTGAATCGGAAACCGGGAATCGGAAATCGTGGAAACGCCGTGTGGGAAGCTGCTCGATTCACGATTCACCATTCACGTTTCACGGGTTCATCCCTGATAGAATTCGGCGCCGTTTCACGCATCATAGAGGATGCAACACGCATGACCAAGGCAAGTCGGTCACAGTTTCACGCTATTCGCGGCCTGCGCCACCACGTGCGCGAGTGGGGCAAGCCGGGATCGCCGAAGATGTTCCTGCTGCACGGCTGGATGGACGTCTCGGCGTCGTTCCAGTTCCTGGTGGACAGCTTCACGCGCGACTGGCACCTGATCGCCCCGGACTGGCGCGGATTCGGCCTCAGCGAATGGCAGCGTGACGGCTACTGGTTCCCCGATTACTACGCGGACCTCGATGCGCTGCTCGATCTTTACGAGCCCGGCACGCCGGCGCGCCTCGTCGGGCACAGCATGGGCGGCGTCGTCGCCTCCATCTACGCCGGGATCCGCCCACAGCGGGTTGCGCGGCTGGTGTCGATGGAAGGCCTGGGATTGTCGCGGCAGCCGCCCGACCGCGCGCCCGGCCGCTATGCGCAATGGCTGGATGATCTCAAGCAGGCCCCGGCCTTCAGGCCCTATGGCTCGTTCGAGGAAGTCGCCGCGCGGTTGAGGAAGAACAATCCGCGGCTCACGAACGAGCGCGCGTCGTTCCTGGCGCAGCATTGGGCCAGGCGGCTCGACACCGGCGAAGTCGTGCTGTCGAGCGACCCGCGGCACAAGACGGTCAACCCCTACCTGTTCCGGATAGACGAGGCGATCGCCTGCTGGCAGCGGATTACCGCCCCGGTGCTGCTGGTCACGGGCAGGCAATCGGAAATACCGGGGCGCATGAAGGACACGCCGGAGCAGCTCGCCGAGCGCAAGGGCGCGTTCCGCAACCGGCGCGAGATCGAGATCGACGACTGCGGCCACATGATGCACCACGACCAGCCGCAGCGCCTCGCCCGCATTATCGAGGACTTCTTCCTCGATATGTAGTGAGCGGGCGGGCCACCGAAGGATGAAGGCGGAAGGATGAAGGATGACCGTCGCGCAGTGTGCGACTAAAGCATGTTCCGACCTTTCGTTTCCTTCGGTCGGAGGTCGGAGCAACCGATCGGACGTCAGTGAAAGATCGGGACAACGATGATCACGCGTAGCGTGGGGCAGCCTCCGATATCTCAGCTCAGATTCGATTCAATCGCGTCGGCTGCCTTGCGCGCCGCCGGGGGTCGCATCCCGCAAGCGGGCCCCTGCTCCGCCCCTCGACGCGCATCCCTCATTCTTCATCCCTCATCCTTCTTCTCAGGCACGAAGCGTGGCTTCGTCAGCGCTTCGGGCCTGAGAATGTCGTCCAGCTTCTCCTTGCTGAGCAGGCCCTTCTCCAGCACCAGCGCGTAGACGCTCTTCCCCGTCGCGTGCGCTTCCTGCGCCACCTGCGTCGCGTTGGCGTAGCCGATGTAGGGATTCAGCGCGGTGACGATGCCGATGGAGTTCTCGACCGTAGCGCGCAGGTGCTCGCGGTTCGCGGTGATGCCGGTGACGCAGCGGGCGCGCAGGGTGTCACAGCCGTTGCGCAGGTGCTTGATGCTCTTGAACAGGCTATGGCCGATGATCGGCTCGAAGGCGTTCAGCTGCAGCTGGCCGGCCTCCGCCGCGAACGAAACGGTCACGTCGTTGCCGATCACCTCGAACGCGACCTGGTTCACCACTTCCGGTATCACCGGGTTCACCTTCCCCGGCATGATCGAGGAGCCCGCCTGCACGGCGGGCAGGTTGATCTCGTTCAGCCCCGCGCGCGGGCCGGAAGACAGCAGGCGCAGGTCGTTGCAGGTCTTGGAGAGCTTTACCGCGACGCGTTTCAAGACGCCCGATAGCTGCACGAAGGCGCCCGCGTCCTGGGTCGCCTCGACCAGGTTGCTCGCAGTCACCAGCTTGACGCCGGTGATGTCGGAGAGCTTGCGGCAGACGAGCGCCGCATAGTCGGGATGAGCGGTGATCCCGGTGCCGATCGCCGTCGCGCCGAGGTTGATCTCGTGGATGAGAAGCACCGCTTCGCGCAGCCGCTGCTCGTCCTCTTCGAGCATCACCGCGTAGGTGGAGAACTCCTGTCCCAGCGTCATCGGCACGGCATCCTGGAGCTGGGTGCGCCCCATCTTGAGCACGTCCGAGAACTCGGCCGCCTTTGCCGCGAACGCGCCGCGCAGCTCGGCCATCGCCCCGCAGAGCCGCTCAATGGCGAAGTGCAGAGCCACCTTGACTGCGGTGGGATAGACGTCGTTCGTGCTCTGGCTCATGTTGACGTGGTCGAGCGGGTGCAGGAACCGGTACTCCCCCTTCTTGCGGCCCAGCAGCTCCAGGGCGCGGTTGGCGATCACCTCGTTCGCGTTCATGTTGGTCGAGGTGCCCGCGCCGCCCTGGATCACGTCCACCACGAACTCATCCAGCAGCCCGCCGTCCCGGATTTCCTGGCAGGCGCGGACGATGGCCTGCGCCTTCTCGTCGTCGAGCATGCCGAGCTCGTTGTTCGCGAGCGCCGCCGCCTGCTTGACGCAGGCGAGCGCGTTGACGAGCTCGGGGTAGATGGAAATGGCGGTGCCGGTGATCGGAAAGTTCTCGAGTGCCCTCAGGGTATGCACCCCGTAGTAGGCGCCGGTCGGGACCGCCCGGTCGCCGAGCAGGTCGTGCTCGTAACGCAAGGCATCGCTGGACATGGTGCTGCTCCGGTAAACGGAGGGATATGATAGAAGGAATCGGTGACCGTTCCGGAATGCCGGGCGCCGGCAAGGACGCCGTGCGCTGGACAAGGCACCGCCTAATGGGCTAGATTGAATTCGGCAGCCACAATATTCGCACCAAACCAATCAGTTAAGCCGTTGGGGAGTCCATCATGACACGCATTGCCATGCTACTTGCCGCTGTGCTCGCCGCCGCAACCCTCGCCGGTCCCGCGAGCGCTCAATCCGGAACGCTGGACAAGATCAAGAGCTCCGGGACGATCACCCTCGGTCACCGCGACACCTCGATCCCCTTCTCCTACTACGACGACAAGCAGCAGGTCGTCGGCTACGCGATGGACATCTGCTACAAGGTCGTGGACGCGATCAAGGCCCACCTCAAGCTTGCGAAGCTCGACATCAAGCTCAACCCCGTGACGTCCGCCACCCGCATACCGCTGATGGCGAACGGCACGATCGACCTCGAGTGCGGCTCCACCACCAACAATCTCGAGCGCCAGAAGCAGGTGGCGTTCGCCACGACCCACTTCGTGACGGCCAATCGCTTCGTGTCCAAGAAAGCGGCGAAGCTCAAGACCGTTAACGACCTGAAGGGCAAGACCGTGGTTTCCACGTCGGGCACGACCAACATCAAGCAGGCGACCGAGATCAACGTCGAGAAGAAGCTCGGCATGAACATCATCGCCGCCAAGGACCATGCCGAATCGTTCCTCACCGTGGAAACCGGCCGCGCCGTGGCGTTCTTCATGGACGACATCCTGCTCTACAGCCTGGTCGCGAACTCCAGGAACCCCGGCGAATGGGTGATCTCCGCGGATGCGCTGTCGGTGGAGCCGTATGGAATCATGATGCGCAGGGACGACCCGGAGTTCAAGAAAGTCGTGAACGGCGCGATCAACCGGCTCTACAAGAGCGGCGAGATCAACAAGATCTACGGGAAATGGTTCCTCAAGCCGGTCCCGCCCAAGGGCATCAACCTCAACGTGCCGATGAGCGCGCAGTTCAAGAAAGTGGTGGCAAACCCGACCGACTCGGGCGATCCGAAGGACTACAAGTAGTCAAAACGGACGCAACGCGCCGTTTTGACTGCGCGCGATGCAACGGACGCTGGACGCGCCGCTGATCGCGCGCTTTTCATTTGCTGTCCACGTGACTAGATAGCCCGGTGCAATACAACTGGAACTGGGGCGTTTTCTGGCAGCCGGCTCCTGACGGCACCGGCGTCTATTTCTGGTGGCTCATCTCCGGCCTGGGCTGGACGCTCGCGACCGCGCTCCTGGCGTGGGCGATCGCGTTGGCGCTGGGCTCCGTCGTGGGCACTCTGCGCACGACGCCGGCTGCCTGGGTCGTGCGCCTCGGCAACGCCTACGTCGAGTTCTTCCGCAACGTCCCGCTGCTGGTGCAGATGTTCCTGTGGTACTTCGTGCTGCCGGAGCTGCTGCCGAAGGCGCTGGGCGACGCCATGAAGCAGATGGTGCCGCCGTGGGCCTCGTTCTGGCCGGCGGTGCTGTGCCTGGGCTTCTACACTTCCGCCCGCGTCGCCGAGCAGGTGCGGGCCGGCATCCAGTCGCTGCCGCGCGGCCAGCGCATGGCGGGGACGGCGCTCGGGCTCACGCTCCCGCAGGCCTACCGCTACGTCCTGCTGCCGCAGGCGTTCCGCATCATCCTGCCGCCGCTCACCTCCGAGTTCATGAACATCATCAAGAACTCGGCGGTCGCCCTCACCATCGGCCTGGTCGAGCTTACGGCCCGCGCCCGCTCGATGCAGGAGTTCAGCTTCCAGGTGTTCGAAGCGTTCACGGCCGCCACCGTCATCTACATACTCGTCACGCTGGTCGTGGTATACGGCATGCGCAAGCTCGAGATGAAAGTCCAGGTGCCGGGCCTGATCAGCGCCGGGGGCACGCCCATGGCAGGTCATTGATGAAGCGTGACACGATGAAGCGTGACGCGATGATTCGTGACGCGGTGGAGCGTGACGCGGTGAAGCGTCGCCAGCAGCCTGGTCGAATCACGACATCCCCTCCTGCCCGAGGAGGGGTGGCGCGTTGCGCCGGGGTGGTGGGAGACGAATCACGAATCACTGGTTTCTGAGATGTTCACAGGCTTCGACTTCGACGTCATCCAGCGCTCGGCTGGCTACCTCTTCAAGGAGGGGATGACGTTCACGCTCACGCTCACCGCGATGGCGATGACCGGCGGCATCGTCTTCGGCACGCTGCTCGCGATGATGCGGCTCTCGAGCTACAGGCTCCTCAACGTGCCGGCAGCGCTGTACGTCAACCTGATGCGCTCGGTTCCGCTGGTGCTGGTGATCTTCTGGTTCTATTTCCTGGTGCCGTGGATCGGCGGCTGGGTCATCGGGGCGAAGCAGCCGATCCACGTCGGGGCGTTCTGGTCGTCGGTCATCACCTTCACCCTGTTCGAGGCCGCGTACTACGCCGAGATCATGCGCGCCGGCATCCAGAGCGTCTCCCGCGGCCAGGTATGGGCGGGCTACGCGCTGGGCCTCAACTACTTTCAGACCATGGGCACGGTCGTGCTGCCGCAGGCTTTCCGCAACATGCTGCCCGTGCTGCTGACGCAGACCATCATCCTGTTCCAGGACACCTCGCTGGTATACGTGCTGTCCATCACCGACTTCCTGGGCGCGGCGGCCAAGGTCGCGCAGCGCGACGGGCGGCTGGTCGAGATGTACCTGTTCGTCGCGGTGGTGTACTTCATCATCTCGTTCTCGCTGTCGTATCTCGTGAAGCGCCTCCAGCAGCGCATCGCCATCATCCGATGAAGCCGTCAGCCATCAGCCATCAGTCGTCAGCGTCAAAAGCCGGAATCCGGGAATCTGACGGCTGGCGTCTGACGTCTGACGTCTAGGGGAACCCGAACAATGGCAATGATCGAATTCAAGAACGTCAGCAAGTGGTACGGCGCCTTCCAGGTGCTGAAGGACTGCACCACCAGGGTGGAGAAGGGCGAGGTGGTCGTGGTGTGCGGCCCGTCCGGCTCCGGCAAGTCGACGCTCATCAAGTGCGTGAACGGGCTCGAGCCGTTCCAGTCCGGGGAGATCATCGTTCATGGGCAATCGGTCGGCGCACCCGAAACCAACCTACCGCGCCTGCGCTCGATGATCGGGATGGTGTTCCAGCATTTCGAGCTCTTTCCGCACATGTCCGTCACCGAGAACCTCAACCTGGCGCAGGTGCGGGTGCTCGGCCGCAGCACGGAGGAGGCGACGGCGAAATCCATGACGCTGCTCCGGCGCGTCGGGCTCGAGGGCCACGCGCAGAAATACCCGGGCCAGCTGTCGGGCGGCCAGCAGCAGCGGGTGGCGATCGCGCGCGGGCTCGCGATGGACCCCATCGCGATGCTGTTCGACGAGCCGACCTCGGCGCTCGATCCCGAGATGATCAACGAGGTGCTCGACGTCATGACCGAGCTGGCGCGGGAAGGCATGACCATGATGTGCGTGACTCACGAGATGGGCTTCGCCAGCCGCGTCGCGCACCGCGTGATCTTCATGGACGAGGGCCGCATCGCCGAGGACGCCCGCAAGGAGGACTTCTTCGGGAAACCGCGCTCCGAGCGGGCGCAGCAGTTCCTGTCGAAGATCCTGCATCACTGAAGCCGGCGCGACATGAGGAAGCTGCTCGCTGGCATCGTTGCGGCAGCAGTTCTCGCCATTGCGGGTGGCGCCTGGTGGCTCGGGCTCGTCACCTGGGAGACTCACACCGGATACTTCGGTCCCGCGTTCTCGCGCGACGGGAAGCACGTGTACGCCGTCACGCGCGAAACGCGGGGAATCACGTGGGGGATGGGCTGGGAGCACTTCACGCCCCCGGCCTACGCCTACGCGCTCTCCGACCGGTTCAGCCTGGTCAGAATCGAGGTTGAATCCGGCAGGAGCGAGGCCCTCGAGAGCTGGCCTTCATCTCCCGTCACGCAGCGCATCATCCGTGAATACCGGGGCCGGGTTTTCAACACGGTCAGTGCCGCCGTGCGTCAGGAGGACACCGGGGCGGTGCGCTACCAGGTGGAAATGGCGATCCCGGTGGTACCGGTGTCCGAGGTTCACCGCATCGCCGGAATCTGGGCGGCCGCCGGCGGGAAAAAAGAGCGCGGCGAGTGGAACCGGGGAGGTCATTCGGGAACGGGACTGAGCGAGCCCGTGCTGTCGGGCCAGGTCGAGATATTCACGGCACGGGGACCCGAGTTTTTCCCCAGCGCGATCGTGCTGCTCGATCACCGCACGATGACGACCCGGGTCATTGCGAAAAGCAGCGCCTATGCCGGACGCTACCCCGATGGGCCGAAGGTGGAGGAGCTCCTCCCGGTGTCGCGCAAGAAGGATATCGAGCGTGTCGCCGAGCTCGTGCGCGTGCGCAACGAACACGTCGCCCGCTACCGGGCGCAAGGACTGAGCGAGATCGAGGCGCTGCTCAAGACCAACCGCGACCTGGAGGACCTGGGCCACCTTCCCCGATCACCGCGCATCGTCGCGACCAGGCTCGCGGCCACCACGGCCGACCTCGGGTTGCCGCTGTTCGAGATTGCTGAAGCCGAAATGGCCTCGGGCGTTTTTCCGGATATCGAGAAAGCGATCGCCGCGCCGGGCGCCGAGATCGACAGGTCGATGGGCAAGTACATCATCCACCGCGATTTCGCCAACAGCGCGAAGCTCAACGCCCACTTCAGCGGCGGCGGACGGGATTTTCTGGTGCGGTTTCGCGGCCAGACCTACCGCGTCGAGGTGCGTTAGCGGCGGCCGCCGCAATAGAGTTCATGAACGAAGTTGCGCCCCGCGGAGCAGTTTTTGGTCTAACATATTCAAGCTGCCCAGCACGAGGCGGCGGGAGGAAGGGGAGACCCGTGAATTGCCGAATTGCGGCCAGCTGCCTGCCGGCAGTCCTGACGGCCCTGCTGCTGGTGGGCGGATGCGCATCGGGAGGGCCGAAGCATGCGGAAATCAGGGAATCCCTGGGCCAGCCCGATCAGGGCATGGGAAGAATCTACTTCTACCGCGACCGGAACATCGTTGGGGCAGCCATTCAGCCCGTTATTCGGCTCAACGGCGAAGCCGTGGGGAATTCCACGCCGGGCGGGTTCTTCTTCGTCGACCGCCCGCAGGGACAATACGTCGCGGCGGTGGCGACGGAGACCGTGAACACCGTCGAATTCACTCTCGCCGCCGGCGAAACCCGCTACGTGCGGACCTATGTTTCCCTGGGTATTCTGATCGGACGCGCCTATCCTGAGCTCGTCGTTCCGGAACAGGCCATAGCCGAGCTTGCGGACCTCGACCACATCGGCGATCCCTCGATGATCGCAAAGCGGTCGGCGCCCGGCTCGTCCCCCTCTTCCCGCACGGGAGTGACGATGGATGAACTGCAGGGGCTTCTGCCGGAGGCGGGCACAGGGGCCCGGCCGGCTCGTCCCGGCGACACCAGGCTCGACGATCTGCAGCGGCTGCTCCCCGCGGGATCGAAACCATGAAAACCCGGCCCGCGCTCGGCTTGCTGGTTGTACTCCTTGCCGCGCCAGTCGGCAACGCGCGCGCCCAGGAACTGCTGTCCCCGGAGACGCTGTATGAAAAGGTGGCGCCGAGCATCGTAATGATCGGCACTTTCAATGCGCAGAAACAGCTTGCCGGACTCGGCAGCGGCGTGGTCATCGGGCCCGCCCAGGTCGTCACCAACTGCCATGTGCTGCGAAAAGCGACCTCGATCTATATCAAGTCGGGCAACGCCACCTACAAGGCCATTCTTCGCCACCCGGACCCCGAGCGCGACCTGTGCCAGCTCGAAGTTACGGACCTGCAATCGCCGGCTGTCGAGATCGGCAGCATCAAGGACATCCGGATTGGGCAAAAGGTCTATGCCCTGGGCAATCCGCGGGGGCTGGAGCGCACGTTGAGCGACGGGCTGGTATCGGCGCTGAGAGGCGAAAACGACGACCAGATGATACAGACCACCGCGCCCCTGTCGCCGGGTTCCAGCGGCGGTGGCTTGTTCGATGCACGGGGACGGCTGGTCGGCATCACGAGCCGAGGGCGCCGCGACGGCGGCAATATCGGGTTCGCGATCCCCGCGGATTGGATATCCGAGGTGCCGGGCCGCGCGAAGGAGCAACTGGCCCGCTACCGGGATCGCGCTTCTCCGGCTGCGCCCGCCGAATCTGCGTCCCGCGAAAAGATTCTGACTGCCGAGGAACTCGTCGTCCTGTTCAGGACTCCACGGGAATTCCGCATCAGCATGCCGCCCGGATTCAGTAAGCTGGTCTTTCGGTCCGACAGCAGTTTGGTCGTCGAGCTCACAACCCTGACACGCGCCGGGCAACACCGTGTTTCGGTCTCGTCCAATCAGTTGTGCTTGAAGCTCAATCCCCCCAGGAACGCCTGGAATCCGCCGTTGAATGACTGTTTTACGGTTTCCCTCATCTCGGAACGGAAGTACCGCTTTACATCCACGGACAAGAGCTTCGTCATGGAAGGAGAGCTCTAGCCGGGGACTCGCCCTGGGCGCGGCGCTGCCCGACCTCTGCGTCGAGCGTGGATGGATCCTGAGCGCGCGCCGCTCGCGCGTCGTCACCATCACGCCCAAAGGGCAGGACGCCTTCCGGCGCGCGTTCGCGATACAGGAAGCGTGATAGGTGATAAGTGATAGGTGATAGGGCTGATCTCCGCGCGAACGCGCGGGAGCCTTATCACTTATCACGCGTCACTTATCACGCCTTTTCGCAAATGCGATCGGCGAGCCGGCGCAGAAAGGCGTCGCACTTCGCGAGCTGGTCGAGCGTCACGTACTCGTTGGGCTTGTGCGCCTGGGCGATCGAGCCCGGGCCGCACACGACGGTCGGGATGCCCGCGCGCTGGAACTGCGAGCCTTCGGTCGCGAACGAGACCTTGCCGAACTCGCGCTCGCCGGCCAGCGCCTGGGCAAGCTCCACCACCTCGGCCTCCGGCCCGGTGTCCAGCATCGGTATGACCGACAGGGGCTCTATGGTGAAGCCCGCCGCCGCGTGCACCGAGCGCATCTCCGGCTCGAGCCTCTTCCCCACGTAGTCCCTGAACTCGCGCAGCAGCCGCTCCGGGTCGTCGCCCGGCAGGTGGCGGAACTCGAAATCGAACGTGCACTCGTGGGGAATCACGTTGAGCGCCGTGCCGCCGCGCAGCACCCCGGTGTGCACCGTCGTGTGCGCCACGTCGAAGCTGCGGTCGAACGGCCCCTGGTCGCGGTGCCGGCGCGCCATCGTCTTGAGAAACGCGACGGCTTCGGCCGCGTATTCGACCGCGTTGACGCCGTGGGGCGCGTACGCCGAGTGCCCCGCCAGGCCGCGCACCGTGCAGCGGTAGCTGCGCTTCCCTTTGTGGGCGATCACCGGGCGCATCTCCGTCGGCTCGCCGACGATGCACGAGCCCGGGCGGATCTCGGCGCGCGCCAGGTCCGCTATCAGTCGGCCCACACCGAGGCAGCCCACCTCCTCGTCGTAGGAAAACGCGAGGTGCAGCGGCGCCTTCAGGCCCCGCTCCATGAACTCGGGCACCAGCGCCAGCACGCAGGCGATGAATCCCTTCATGTCCGCGGTGCCGCGCCCGTGCAGCCGCCCGTCCTGCTCCGCCATCCTGAAAGGGTCGGTCTCCCACGCCTGCCCTTCCACCGGCACCACGTCGGTGTGGCCGGACAGCATGACGCCGCCGTCGCCGCGCGGCCCGAGCGTGGCGAAGAGATTGGCCTTGCGCTTCGTGTCGTCGTGCGTCAGGCGGATCTCGGCGCCGTGCGCCGAGAGGGTATCGCTCACGAAATCTATGAGAGCAAGATTCGAGTCCCGGCTCACCGTGGGGAACTCGACGAGCTTGCGCAGCATCTCCACGCTCGCAGACGGGCTGGTGGAACGGGATGGCATGTTCGTGCGCCGGTGCGGGGAGAATCGAGCATACTACAATTGCTCCTTCCCCCTCAGGGGGAAGGCTGGGATGGGGGTGGTTTTCACGATCATGCCAAGATTGACCCGAAAATTACTCGCCGTCTCGCGCAAGCTTCGAAGCAATCCCACCGATGCGGAAAAGGTGTTATGGCGTCACATGCGCATGCGCCAGACCGGCCAGTTCAAATTCCGTAGACAACATCCAATAGGGCGTTACGTAGTCGATTTCGTATGCATGGAGAAGCACTTGGCGATTGAGGTAGACGGCGGTCAGCATGCAGAGGGCCTTCGGGACGCGCAGAGGACCCGGTATCTCGAAGCCGAGGGCTACCGAGTACTGCGGTTCTGGGACAATGAAGTCTTGCAGGACATAGAAGGGGTTAAGGAGAAGATATGGCGAGCCTTGGAAGAAACGAAACCACCCCCACCCTGCGCCCGCGGAGGGCGGAGCAGGATTTCCGCGCCATAGGCGTGGATGCGACCCCGCAGCGGGATGCGGCGCCGGAAGAACCGCGTGCACATGTGCGCCTTTGCGGTCGCATCCCCACAAACAACGTGGGGCCCCTGCTCCACGCTCCGGCGCACCTCCCCCTGAGAGGGAGGGAATTGGTTTGGAAGTCGCTGCTCGCTTGCGCCCTCTGGTTGAGCAGTACCGCGCCCGCCGCCGACCTGAGCATCGCGCTGGGCGGGGACGTGACCTCCATGGACCCGCACTTCCACAACCTCACGCCCAACAACAACATCGGCGCGCACGTGTTCGACACGCTGGTGATGAAAGAGCCGGGCGGGCGGATCAAGCCCGGCCTCGCCGAGTCGTGGCGGGCGGTGGACGACACGACCTGGGAATTCAAGCTGCGCAAGGGCGTGAGATTTCACGACGGCTCGATTTTCACCGCCGCGGACGTGGTCTTCTCGCTCGACCGCATCCCCAACGTGCCGAACAGTCCATCCCCCTTCACCACCTACACCAAGCAGATCACCGGGAAAATCGTGGTGGATCCGTGGACCCTGCGGCTGAAGAGCGCGGCACCCTACCCCCAGATGCCGAACGACATGAGCACCGTGCTCGTCGTGTCCTCCAAAGCGGCCGCCAGGGCGACAACGGATGACTTCAATACCGGGAAGGCCACGATTGGCACTGGCCCGTTCAAGTTCGTGCGCTGGCAGAAAGGCGATCGCATCGAGCTGACGCGCAACGACGCCTACTGGGGCGCGAAACCGGCCTGGGACCGCGTGACGTTCCGGGTGATAACTTCCGACCCGACTCGGGTCGCCTCGCTCCTCGCCGGCGAGGTGCGCGCGATCGAGAACGTGCCCACCAACGATCTCGCGAAGTTGAGCGGCAACAAGGACCTCAACATCTACCGCACGGTTTCGGTGCGGCTCATGTATCTCCATCTCGATACCGCGCGCGACAAGACGCCGTTCGCCACCGACAAGGCGGGCAAGCCGCTCGACCGGAACCCCCTGAAGGACCTGCGCGTGCGGCGCGCGATGTCCAAGGCGCTCAACCGCCAGGGGCTGGTCGAGCGCATCATGGAAGGCGCTGCGGTAACGGCGGGCCAGTTGATGCCCGAGGGTTTCTTCGGCTACGTACCGGCCCTCAGGCCCGCGCCGCAGGACCTGGAAGGCGCGCGGAAACTGCTCGCGGAAGCCGGCTATCCCGACGGCTTCGGCCTCACCCTGCACGCGCCGAATAACCGCTACGTCAACGACGAGCAGATCGCGCAGGCCGTCGCGCAGATGCTGAGCCGGATCGGCATCCAGACGCGGGTAGACGCAATGCCCGCCTCCGTTTTCTTCTCGCGCGGCTCCAAGCTCGAGTTCAGCTTTCTGCTGGCCGGCTGGGGCGCCGAGACGATGGAGGCCTCCTCCCCGCTCAAGGCACTTCTCGCCACGTTCAACAAGGACAAGGGCATGGGCGCGGCGAACCGCGGCCGCTATTCGAATCCCAGGATGGACGCCGTGCTCGACCAGGCGCTCGCCACGGTGGACGACGCGAAACGCGAGCGGCTGCTCCAGCAGGCCACCGAGATCGGCGTAGGCGATCTCGGCATCATCCCGCTCTACCACCAGCACAACCTGTGGGCGACGCGCCGGGGGATCGTCTACGACGCGCGGGCGGACGAGCGGACGTTTGCGCACGAGTTTCGCCCGCAGTAGGCGGGCGAAACGGTGACACGATGAGGCGTGACTCCCACCACCCCGGCGCTGCGCGCCACCCCTCCTCGGGCAGGAGGGGAGCAGCGCCGCGATGAGGCGTGACACGATGAAGCGTATTGGCTAGGCCGATGCCTCAAGACCTCGAATCACGATTCACGAATCACGAATCACGCAGTTCGACGCGGCGCGCGGCGGCGATCGCATTGTGGTTGGGTACCGCGACACTATGGCCGATCGCCGCCAGCGCCGCAGAGTTGCGCATCGGCCTGTCGGCCGATGTGACGACGATGGACCCCCACTTCGTCGCGGCGCAGCCCAACCTCACCGCGCAGCAGCACGTCTTCGACTCGCTCGTCCGCACGGACGAGCGGAGCCGCCCGGTGACCGGGCTCGCCACCTGGCGCACGCCCGACCCCCTCACCTGGGAATTCACGCTGCGCAAAGGGGTGAAATTCCACGACGGGACCGAGCTCACCACCGAGGACGTCGTGTTCTCCCTCGAGCGCCCGCTCACGATCAAGGGCAGCCCGGGCGGGTTCCAGACCTACGTGCGGCCCATCGTCGCCAAGCAGGTCGTGGACAAGTACACCATACGCCTGAAAACGGCGGCACCCTATGGAGCTCTGCTGCAGGACCTCGCGGAAGTGCTGATCGTCTCGAAGAAGGCGGCCACGGGCGCGACCGGAGACGACTTCGACAACGGGAAGGCCGCGATCGGCACCGGCCCCTACAAGCTCGTGCGCTTCGCGCGCGGCGACCGTATCGAGCTCGCGCGCCACGACGATTTCTGGGGCGGGCGCCTGCCGTGGGACAAGGTGACGCTCATGATCGTGCCGAGCGACCCGGTGCGCACCGCCGGGCTGCTGGCGGGAACGCTGGACGCCATCGAGCACGTGCCGACTGCGGACATCGCGAGGCTGCGGAAGACCTCCGAGCTCCGGCTGGAGCAAAAAGTTTCGTGGCGCACCATCCTGCTTCACATGGACCAGTCCCGCAACCGGCCGCCCGGCGTGCTGTCCAGGGCCGGCAAGCCGATGGACAGGAATCCCTTCAGGGACGTCCGGGTGCGGCGCGCGCTGTCGAAGGCGATCAACCGGCCGGCGATCGCCGAGCGCGTGATGGAGGGCCTGGCGCTGCCGGCCGCCAACATCGTTTCGCCCAGCGTGTTCGGCCACAACCAGGCCGTGAAGCCGGACACCTACGACCCGGAAGGCGCCAGGAAGCTGCTCGCCGAAGCCGGCTACCCCGACGGCTTTTCGATCACGCTTGCGACACCCAACAATCGCTACATCAACGACGAGCAGGTCGCGCAAACGGTCGCGCAGATGTTTGCGCGCGTCGGCATCGCGACCAGGGTGGACGCCATGCCGGTCAGCGTCTACTTCGGCAAGGCGCGCAAGAAGGAATTCGGCGTTGCGCTGCTCGGCTGGGGCTCGCGCGCCGGCGACCTTTCGCTGCGCTCGCTCGCCGCCACCACCAACCCCGACAAGGGCTACGGCACGTGGAACTGGGCCGGCTACTCCAACCCGAAGCTCGACGAGCTCGTCGCGCGGTCCCTGGGCACCGTTGACCCCGCGAAGCGCGAGGCGGTGGCGCGCGAGGCGGCGGCCCTGGCGGTCGCGGAGATGGTAGTGATTCCCCTGCACTACCAGGTCGTCACCTGGGCGATGAAGAAAGACCTCAGCTATTCTGCACGCACCGACGAGTTTACATTCGCCCATTACTTCAAGCCCAGGTGAAGCGTGACACGATGCTGCGTGACGCGGTGGGGCGTGACGCGATGGACCGTGACGCGGTGAAGCGCGGCTGGGTTACTCCTCACACCTCACACCTCACTCCTCACCAATGCTAGTTTTCGCCCTCAAGCGCCTGCTGCAGAGCATCGCGGTGCTGTTCGTGATGTCGGCGCTCGTCTTCGTCGGTGTGTACGCGATCGGGAACCCGGTAGACATCCTGATCAACCCGCAGGCGGACCAGGCCGAGATCGCCGCGGCGACGGCCGCGCTGGGCCTGGACAAGCCGCTGCCCGTCCAGTACTGGAATTTCCTCAGCGGCGCGTTCGCCGGGGACTTCGGCAAGTCGTTCTCTTCCAACGTCCCGGCGGTGCGCCTGATCCTCGAGCGGATGCCGGCGACGATCGAGCTCGCGCTCGCCGCCACGCTGATGGCGATCGTGCTCGGCATACCGCTGGGGCTGTGGGCGGGGCTCAGGCCCGACTCGCTCGCCGGCCGGGCCATCATGGCGGGCTCCGTCCTCGGCTTCTCGCTGCCGACGTTCTGGGTCGGGCTGATGCTGATCATGGTGTTCTCGGTCACGCTCGGCTGGCTGCCGCCGACCGGGCGCGGGGAAACGGTGACGGTGCTCGGCGTGCAGGTGAGCTTTCTCACCTGGGACGGGCTCAGGCACCTGTTCATGCCGGCGCTGAACCTCGCGCTGTTCAAGCTCTCGCTCCTCATCCGCCTCACGCGCGCCGGCACGCGCGAGGCGCTGGCGCAGGACTACGTCCGCTTTGCCCGCGCCAAGGGGCTCTCGATGGAGCGGGTCGTGCGCGTGCACGTGCTGAAGAACATCATG
The DNA here is from genome assembly GCA_044867805.1 of Burkholderiales bacterium. GTDB lineage: Bacteria > Pseudomonadota > Gammaproteobacteria > Burkholderiales > SG8-41 > SG8-41. The sequence goes on from JBIOVQ010000203.1 coordinate 22,881, forward strand.
ATCCCGATCGTGACCGTGACCGGGCTCGAGTTCGGCTCGGTGATCGCGTTCGCGATCGTGACCGAGACCATCTTCGCCTGGCCCGGCATGGGCAAGCTCCTCATCGACTCGATCAACGTGCTGGACCGGCCGGTGATCGTGGCCTACCTGTTGATCATTGTGCTGGTGTTCGTTCTCATCAATCTCATCGTAGATCTGGCCTACACGGCCCTCGATCCGCGGGTGCGGGTCTCGGGGCGTTCGGCGTGAAGCGAAGCAACCGCAGATAAACGCAGATACACGCGGATCAACCCCCCATCAGCCACAGAGAGCACAGAGAAAAACACAAAGAGAAATCAGCCGCCGATGAACGCCGATACACGCCGATGAAATCCCTTCCTAACAGTTCCTTTGGTTTGAATGATCTGTGTTTATCTGCGTTTATCTGCGGCTCCGATTGGATTTTATGCAGCTAGTTGAAGCGCCCTTGAGGGAATTCACAGCGGGCTTTGTCCGTGACCGCATCGCGGTTGCTGCTCTGTTCGTACTCATCTTGCTCTTGTTTGCGGCTGTATTTGCCTCATTCATCACGCCGCAAAACCCGTACAACCTCGCCCAGCTCGACATTCTCGACTCGAAGCTCCCGCCGGGGATGAAGGCGACGGCCGGTTTCACGTTCTGGCTCGGCAGCGACGAGCAGGGCCGCGATATGTACTCGGCCATCCTCTATGGACTGCGGATCAGCCTCGGCGTGGGCGCCTCATCCACGGTCATTGCGCTCGCGCTCGGCATGGCGATCGGCCTCGTCTCGGCCTACGCCGGCGGCTGGCTCGACAACCTGATCATGCGGCTGGTGGACCTCCAGCTTTCCTTCCCCTCGATCCTGATCGCGCTGATCCTGCTGGCCGTGGTCGGACAGGGCGTGGACAAGATCGTGATCGCGCTGATCACCGTACAGTGGGCCTACTACGCGCGCACGGTGCGCGGAGCGGCGCTCGCCGAGAAGCGCAAGGAATACGTGGATGCCGCGCGCGTGATGGCGTTCAACAGCGCCAGGATCGTGTTCCGGCACATCCTGCCGAACGTGCTGCCGCCGCTGATCGTGGTGGCGACGGTGCAGGTCGCGCACGCGATCGCGCTGGAGGCGACGCTGTCCTTCCTCGGGCTCGGCATGCCGATCACCTCGCCATCGCTCGGGCTGCTGATCTCGAACGGCTTCGCGCACCTGCTGTCGGGGCGCTACTGGATCAGCTTCTTTCCGGGGATAGCGCTGCTCGTCACTATCGTCGCGATCAATTTGGTGGGGGACCGGCTGCGGGATGTGCTGAACCCGCGGCTCGCAAGCCACTATGGTGCCTATTAATCGTGACGCGATGGTGCGTGACGCGGTACGGCGTGACGCGATGCAGCGTGACACGATAAGGCGTGGGGAACGAGAACTGACGGCTGACGTCTGGCGTCTTGAGCAGTTGGAGGGAATCTGTGACTGCGAACCAATTGACATTGCCGGAAAACGAATGCTTCGGCTGCGGGCAGGAGAATCCGCATGGACTGCGGATCTCGGTGTTTAGGGATCCGAAGGATTCCAGGCGCATCCTGGCAACGTTCGCGCCCAAAGACTACATGATCGGATTCCCTGGAATCACGCACGGCGGCGCCGTCTATACGGCCATGGATTGCATGGCCACCTGGAGCGGGATGGTGTTGCGCAATGCGAAGGCCCTGTGGGTCCTGCGGTCGGCGACCATGAAATATCATCGGCCCGCCTTGCAGGGCCGGCCCCTTTCCCTTTCGGCCACCATCGAAGGAGATGGCGATCCGTGGACAGCGGCCGAGGTCAGGACCGAAGCGCGCAACTCGAAGGGGGAACTGCTGGCGGAGGGCAGTTTCAAGGTGATACCGGTTCCACCGGAGAAGTTCAAGGCGATGACGGGCATGAAGGAGCTGCCGGAAAACTGGACTCGATTCCTCGCCGGCAGCGGCATCAGCGGCGGTGACGCAGTGACGCGGTGACGAGGTGACGAAAAGCCTTACCGCGAAGAAATCACTAGAACGTATCTCAAAAATCCACAAGAGCAGAATTAACCACAGATAAACACAGATGGACACGGACGAAATCTCCTGCTAAACAAGGCATCGGGTTTTGATATCTGTGTGTATCTGTGTTCATCCGTGGTTCCATTCTGTTTTTGAGACAGCTTCTAATACGAACCAGAGCAAACCCAGCCCGCGAAGAACCGCGCCAAGTGCTGCTAAATCCGGATCCCTGACACGCGAAAGCCTCAGTCTCGATGAGACGGTTTTACTGAGGGTCGAAGGGCATGTTACGGGTCGCCGCCGATGGACGGTCAGCCCCCGCCGATGGCCGGTCACGGGAGCACTATGCCGGCGTCCTCTGACCACTTTCGTCACGTTCGGCGTCGCCTTCACGCGCCTGTGGAACTCCGCTGATGGCTTGGTGTGACAACGGCCGTCAAAAGGTGACCGCACGGGTACGGTTCAGTGGCGCCCACCGCCTCCCGCTTGCCGTGCACTTATTCACGTCTCTTGCGGCCCGCCCGGGTAGGACATTGGAATGTGCAGTTGTGCCATTGACAGTCGGTGGCGCGCGCGTAGTCTCTTGCCCCGCGAGCAGGGTGTCCGCCAAAGGCGGCGGCCGTCACTGGAGGCAAGTCGCCCAACCGGGGCAAATGCCATCGCTTACTAACCAACTGGCTGTTGGGGGTATTTATGAAGAAGAGAAAAGGTATAACCAACGCGGTCCTCGCGGCGTGCTTGAGCCTCTTCGCGACGTGCGGATTTGCGCAGGTGGTTGAACAGGAACCTAACGACACGATTGATAAAGTCCAGGAGCTGACCATTGGGCCAGGCGGACCGGACGGCAAAGGCATCGTCACGGTCAAGGGAGTCATAGGAAATCTCGAAGGCCCCGCCGTCCCCGACGTGGACTTCTATTCGTTTTATGGTCGAGAAGGCGACATAGTGGTCATCAATATCGACGACGGGATGGGGGGCGTCCGTCCCGTCAATACGATCCTGGGACTTTTCGGTCCTGGACTTAACCGGCTGGCCATTAGCACCGACACCGTGGCTGACCAGAAGAATATACCGATGGGATTCAAGGATGCCCGAATCGGCCCCCCCCAACCTCCTGTTCGGTTGCCCGTGGACGGTACGTATATCGTGGGCGTCAGCAGCAATCCGCGATTCTTCCTTTTGCGCTGCTGCAACGTCATGTCTCCCAACGATGTGAACAATGCCGAAGCCAATGGCGACTACACGCTGATAATCACCGGCGTCACAGTGCCGTACATCGTCATCAACCTCGAAATCAAGCCGGGCAGCGATGGAGACGCGCCGTTCAATCCCAAGGCCAGAGGCGCCCTTCCGGTGGCGCTGCTGGGATCGAGTCAGTTCGACGTTACTACGGTAAACCGCGATTCCCTCAAGTTCGGTAAGACAGGCATGGAAGACAGCCGCCTGCGGTGCGCCAAGGAAGCGGAGGACATCGATGGCGATGGCTACCTCGACCTGGTGTGCCATTTTGACAACCAGCTCACGGGATTCACTAAGAGCGATACGACAGGTGTGTTGACAGGGACAACGACCAGTAGGCTTCAGATAGGGACAGCGAGCAGTGGCGGCCTTCAGATTCGAGGGCAAGGCGATTTGAGGGTCATCCCGGAGTAGATCGAGAACCTCAGGACATCGAGAAGCGAAAAGGGGACGCACCGACG
>JBIOVQ010000204.1:0-8197 GCA_044867805.1 Burkholderiales bacterium
GCGGCTGTCTATCACCACCTGTTGCCCCCATTTTTCCGTGAGCTTGGGCGCGATCAGCCGCGACAGGATGTCCGAGGTGCCGCCTGGTGGAAATGGAACAACTATCCGTATCGGCTTCGCCGGATAATTTTGAGCCACCGCCCCGGTGTGGCTCAAAATTATCAATGTACAACCGAGAACGACTGCGGCAGGGTACTTCATTTGTCCTCCTGGGGTACTGGTGACACGTTCAGTTTCTTCCATTCAGGAATTTGTCGGCACTGCAGCCGACAAATTCCTCAGGGCAGCCGGGCCTTGATCGCCGCGAGCAGCTGCTCGAGCTTGAACGGCTTGGTGATGTAGTCGTTGGCGCCCAGTTGCACGCCGAAGTCACGGTCGTAGGTGCGGGTGCTCGCGGTGAGAAAGATGAAGGGGATGTTCGAGGTGGTGACGTTCTCGCGCAGGCTGAAGAGCACGCCGAAACCGTCCATCTCGGGCATGGTGATATCGCAGACGATGAGGCTGGGCATCTGCGCGAGCGCGGCTTCCACCCCCGCCGCGCCGTTTTCCGCGAGCAGCACCTCGTAGCCCTCCGCCTTGAGGAAGCGGGCGACGTTGGCGCGCAGCTCGGCTTCGTCCTCGATTACGAGAATCTTCTTCATATGCCTATTCTACTTATCAGTGTCGAGGGTCGAGGGTCGAGGGTCGGGGATCGAGGGTTCCTTATCCCCCGTCCCTCGTCGCACGTCCCTCGGGCGGCGGCAGGCGCCGCCTGACGGCGGCGAGCAGATCGGCGATCTGGAACGGCTTGGTGACGTAGTCGTTGGCGCCGCTGCGCAGGCCGCGCGCGAGATTTTCCTTGTCCGCGCTCGCGGTCAGGAAGATGAAGGGGATGGCGGCCGTTTCCGGCTGCGAGCGCAGCGAGGCGAGCACGCCGAAGCCGTCCACCAGCGGCATGAGGATGTCGCAGATCACCAGGTCGGGGCGGCTCTCTCGCGCGCGCCGGATGCCTTCGTCGCCATCGGCCGCCGCGATCACGCGGTGGCCTTCCGCGCCGAGGATGCGCACGAGGTTGGCGCGCAGCGGCGCCTCATCCTCGATCACGAGCAGGGTTGCCATGAACCCGTCTCGGAAATCCTGCAAAGTAGAGCTAACCACAGATAAACACGGATGAGGCCCCGTGCTGGACGAGCCATGGGGTTTTGATATCTGTGTGTATCTGTGTTCATCTGTGGTTGCATCTTGTTTTCATATCAGGCTGCCAGCGGAATGGTGACCTCGAAGCGCGTGCCCTTGCCGGGGACGCTGTCGAAGCGGATGGACCCGCCGTGCAGGTCGAGCGACTTCTTCACGATCGCGAGTCCCAGTCCCGTGCCCGAGATGTTGCCGACGTTGCGCGCGCGATGGAACGTCTCGAACAGCCGTGGCTGGTCCTCCGGGGGAATGCCGATGCCGCTGTCCCTGATCTCGAACGCGGCCGCGCCGTTGTTGACCCGCACACTGAAGTGCACCGCGCCGCCCTGCGGGGAGTACTTGAACGCATTCGAGATGAGGTTCACCAGCACATGGCGCAGCAGCCGCTCGTCCACCTGTGCGGGCCCGCGCCCGCCCTCGTAGCTGTAGGCGAGCGAGTGGTTGACGCCGGCGGCGAGCCGCATTTCGTCGACGAGCCCATCACAGAACGCGGCGAGGTTGGTCGACGCAGGCTTGAATTCCAGCATCTGCGCCTCGGCGCGGCCGATGACGAGCACGTTGTCGAGCATCCGCGTCATGCGGCCCACGCCAGTGCGGATGCTCTGGTAGAGTTCCTGCTTCTCCTCCGCTGCCAGCTGGGTGCCGTAGTGCTCGAGCAGCTCGGCCGAGGACAGAATGGTCGCGAGCGGCGTGCGGAATTCGTGCGAGGTCATCGCGACGAAGCGGGACTTGAGCTCGCTCAGCTCCTTCTCCTTCTCCAGGGCGCGCAGGATCTCCTCCTCGGCGCGCTTGCGGTCGGTGATGTCGACGTTGGTCCAGATCGAGCCCTTGGACAGGTCCTTCGGGTCCACGGCGTTGCCGGCCACCTCGCACCAGAACAGCGAGCCGTCCTTGCGTTTCATCTGGCGCTCGGTCATGAACGGGCGGCCGGCGGCCAGCATGGGATAGGCTTCCGAGCCGAACGCTTCCCAGGCCTTGCGGTCCGGAAAATGGACGACCGACTCCTTGCCCATGAGCTCGTGCGCCTCGTAGCCCAGCATGCGCGCGAAGGTATCGTTCACCCACACGTGGCGCCGGTTGATGGCGAAGCTGATCCCGACCAGGGCGCTTTTCAGGATGACGTCGCGCTCGGCGAGCGAGCGCTGCAGGGTCTGCTGCAGGTCGTGCCGCTCGGTGACGTCGATGTGGGTCCAGATCGACCCGCGGTCCAGGTTGTTGGGGTCGAGCGCGCTGCCGGCCACCTGGCACCAGAAGAGCGAGCCGTCCTTGCGCTTGAAGCGCCATTCCGCGATGTAGGGCTTGCCCGTCGCCAGCACGGGGTAGGCGGCGGCGCCGAACGCCTCCCAGGTCTCGCGGTCGGGCAGGTGGACCTGCGAGCTCTGGCCCACGAGCTCGTGCTTCTCCCAGCCCAGCATGCGCGCAAACGCGTCGTTCACCCAGTGGTGGCGCCGGTTCACCGAGAAGGTGATGCCGGTGAGGGCGGTCTTCAGGATCACGTCGCGCTCGGCGAGCGAGCGCTCCAGGTCATCCTGCAGCTCGCGCACGGCGGTGATGTCGGTGAGGAAGTTGAGAGTGGCGGGCCGCCCTTCCCAGTCGAGCACCACGGCGTTGATGTTGATCCAGCGCATACGCCCCTGCTTGTCGTGGATGCGAAATTCGTAGCTCGTGTCCACGGGCTCGCCGCGCAGGCGCCTGATGTAGTTGTCGCGCACCCGCGCGCGATCCTCGGGGTGGATGAAATCGAGAAACGGCTTGGCGAGCAGCTCCTCCGGCGCGAAGCCCGACAGCCGGGTGGTTTGCGGGTTGGCGTAGCGGATGTAGCCGTCCTGCGCCACGATGATCGCCTCGCTCGCGTTCTCCACGACGCGGCGGTATTTTTCCTCCGACAGCGAGAGCGCGTCGACCAGCTCGCGCCGCCGCGCGGCTTCCAGCGTGCTGGATACCATGCTCGCGGCAGAGGATGCGAAGGCGATCTCCTCTGCCGTCCACATGCGCGGCGGGCCCACGTGCACGTGGCAGATCACGCCGACCACCTTCCCCTGGAACCACACCGGCACGTCGAGCATCGAGGTAATGCCGTTAGGCTTGAGGTAGCTGTCCGTGAACTCGCGCGTCTTCGGGTCGGTCTGCGCCAGGTTGGCGACCACGGGCCGGTTGGCGAGCACCGCGGAGAAGTACACCGGATAGTCGGAGGCGTTCAGGCGCTGGCCCACGAAGGCGGCATCGGGGCCGTTGCGCGACAGGAGGTGGCTCGCCTGGCACTCGATCGACTTCCCGCCACCGACGATCGCCCAATAGCTCACCCGTTCGATGCCGAGCGTGCCGCTGTCGGCCGCCAGGATGCGCTCGAGGGCGCGGCGCCGGTCGCTCTTGTCGAGCGCCGCGAGCTCGAGCAGCACGTCGCGGTGCCGGCGGATCACCTCGGTATGCTGGTCGATGCGGGCGGTGAGATCGGCGAACGTGACGACGGCGCAGCGGCGCCCGTCATGCGTCAGCGGACGGAAGCTCACCAGCGCGTCGAACTGCTCGCCGTTCTTGCGATTGATCTTCCACTGGCCCGGCACCCCGGACGAACCGGACAGCACGGCGCGCAGGAAGCGGTCGGCCTGCGCGGCGATGCGGGGCGGCGCGGCGACGGTCCAGCTTTTCCCGATCAGCTCGGCGCGCGAGAAGCCGGTCATCTCGCAGAACGCGGGATTGGCCTCGAGAAAGCGGCCCTCGTCGTCGACGAAGCAGATGCCCATCCGCGCCGCGTCGAGCGCGGCCGCCAGAAAATCCGCCCTTGAATCGGCGGGGACGGGAAACCTGCGCGGGCCCCTGCGGCGCGCGGTTTTCTTCATAACCCTATCGGCTATTCTATACCCCGCATGAAGGCCCTGACCTCGAGCGTTTTGAAGCGCCTGGCCGACGGCGAATTCCACTCCGGCGAGGCGCTCGCGCGGAGCCTGGACTTCTCCCGCGCGAGCGTCTGGAACGCGATTCGCGACCTGGAGGCGGCGGGGATCGAGGTCTACAAGGTGCACGGCCGCGGCTACCGCCTGCCGTACCCGATCACGCTGCTCGACCGCGCCGCCATCGAGCGCTCCCTGGGCGAGCACGCGGCGCGCTTCACCCTCGACGTGCGCGACACCGTGGCGTCCACCAATACGGCGCTGCTCGAGCGCGCGGCGGCGGGCGCGCCGGGCGGCACGGTGCTCGCCGCCGAATGGCAATCGGGCGGGCGCGGCCGGCTGGGTCGCGCCTGGCACGCGGGCGTGGGCGAGGCGCTCACCTTCTCGCTGCTGTGGCGCTTCACGCCCGGGGCGGGCGCGCTCGCGGGCTTGTCGCTCGCGGTCGGCGTGGCGATCGCCCGCGCCGTCACGGCGGCCGGGGTTGCCGGCGCCGCTCTCAAGTGGCCGAACGACGTGCTGTGGCGGGGCGGCAAGCTCGCCGGCATCCTCACCGAGCTGGCGGGCGACGCGCTGGGCCCGACGGCCGCCGTGATCGGCATCGGGCTCAACGTGCGGCTGTCGCAGGCGACCCGCGCGCGCATCGGGCGGGCCGCGGCGGATCTCGAGACGGCCTGCGGCGCGGCGCCCGACCGCAACGGGCTGCTCGCGCGGCTGCTCATCGAGCTTGGCTCGGCGCTGCAGGCGTTCGAGCGGGAAGGTTTCGCGCCGCTGCGCGCGGAGTGGCAGCGACTGCACGCGCTGCAGGGCAGGCGCGTCACGCTCGTCCTTCCCGACGGCGCGCGCCGGAGCGGGAGCGCGCGCGGCGCAGCGGAAGACGGCGCGTTCCTGCTCGAGACGCGCGGGGGAATCGAGCGCTTTCACAGCGCGGAAATTTCCCTTCGCCCCGCAAAAAAACCGGAATGAAACCGCAGATACACGCAGATAAACACAGATAGAATGAAGGAACAAGAAACTTTCGCCACAGAATTCGCAGAGAAAATGACAACCGAGTCGACCTGTATTCCGGCTCTCTTTTTCTCTGCGTTCTTGGTGTACCGATGTTCGGCTTTCATCCGCGTGTATCTGCGTTTATCTGCGGTTGCTTTCAGGGTGCGTGTGTGAGGATCCTCGCGATCGACGCCGGGAACAGCCGGGTAAAGTGGGGCATGCACGAGGACGGCTCGTGGATCGTGCAGGGCTGGGTGGCGACGGCGCGCGCGTCGCAGCTGGCGCGCGCGTGGTCCGGGCTCGCGCCGCCGGAGGCAGCGGTCGCCGCCAATGTGGCGGGGGCGGCCGCCGGGCGCTCGATCGCCGCCGCGGCCCGCGGCTTCCGCGGCCGCCTGCGCTTCGTCAAGAGCGAAGCGGCACAGTGCGGCGTAAGGAATTCCTACGATGAGCCCGGGCAGCTCGGGCCGGACCGCTGGGCTGCGCTGATCGGCGCGCGCCACATCCATCGCGGCGCCTGCGTCGTGATCAACGCCGGCACCACGATGACGGTGGATGCGCTCGCCGCGGACGGCGTGTTCCTCGGCGGCGTGATCGTTCCGGGGACGGACATGATGCGCGCGGCGCTGGCGCGCGGCACCGCCCGGCTGCGCCCGCGCGGCGGCCGCTTCGCGTTCTTCCCGGCGAACACGGAAGACGCGATCGCGAGCGGCGCGGCCAACGCGCTCGCCGGCGCGGTCGAGCGCATGATGCGCTTCATGGAGCAGGCGGGCCAGGAACGGCCGCTGGCGATCGTCTCCGGCGGCGCGGCGCCGTTCGTCGCCCCGCAGCTTAACGGCACGGTGGAGGTCGTGGATAATTTGGTTCTCGAGGGGCTGGTGCATATCGCACGCGACTCAAAGGCGTGATTAGTGATTGGTGATTAGTGAGTAGTGAACTGATGATCACGACGCTCGAGCGCTGTCCCGCAAGCCTGCCGCCCCAAGGGCGGGTAGCGGGCGGACGCCAGGGCCCATTCACTATTCACTATTCACCATTCACGCATTTCCCAGCGCAGCAATGAGAGCCTTCTTCCTCCTGTTGGTACTGGCGAACCTCGTGTTCTACGCCTACGCGCAGGTCGCGCGCGAGAGCGGCGGCGTGGACAAGCAGATTCCGCTGCTCCAGGTCGCGCCGGAGAAGATCAAGCTGCTCAACGCCGAGGGCAGGCTACCGCCGGAAAAGCGGCAGGCCCCGCGCAAGGCCAGGCCGGCCCCTTCGCCGAAAGTGGCCACTGCCGCGCCGGCGGCCTGCCTGGAGTGGGGCATTTTTTCCGGGCCCGGCGTGGCCAGGGCGGAGGCGGCGCTGGCGCAGCTCGATCTGCCGGCGGCGCAGATCGAGCGGACGGTGACCGACGCGAGCGGCTACTGGGTGCACATGCCGCCGCAGAAGACCAAGGCCGACGCCGACCGCAAGGTGCGCGAGCTGAAGACGCTGGGCGTGACCGAGATGGCCATGGTGACGGACCCGGGCGAGTGGCGCTACGCGATCTCGCTCGGCATCTTCCGCACCGACGAGGCCGCGCAGGCGTTCCTGGCGGGACTGAGAAAGCAGGGCGTGCGCACCGCGACCGTGGCGCGGCGCGAGAACTTCCTCAAGCAGGTGGTGTTCCACGTGCGCGAGCCGGGCCCGAACACCGTCGCGCGCCTGACGCTGACGCAGAACGAATTTCCCGGCACCGAGCTCAAGGCCGGCCCGTGCCCGGGGACGGCGAAGCCGGCGAGCGGCTAGAACGCATCTCAAAAATCAAAAGGACCAAATTAACCACAGATAAACACAGATGAACACTGATGAAGTCCCCTGCTAAACATGGCACCGGGTTTTAATATCCGTGTGTATCTGTGTTCATCTGTGGTTTCGAATAGTTTTTTGAGACAACTCCTGGTATCTCTTAACGCACACGCACAACCCAGGTGGAGGCTTCCATGCACAGGATGAAAGCGGCCGCGGTCGCGGCGATCGTTACCGCTGGTTCTCTGGCCGGATGCGGACCCGTGGCATCCGACCGGCCCGTCACGGCGTATGAAGGCGCGCGGCTGATCGTGGGCGACGGGCGCGTGATCGAGAGCGGGACGCTGGTGGTGGACGGAGCGAAGATCGTCCAGGCCGGCGCCGGCGTTCAAGTGCCTGCCGGCGCCAGGCGCGTGAGCCTCGCGGGCAAAACCGTGATGCCGATGATCGTCGACACTCACGTCCACCTCAGCGCCAGCCGCGACGGGCTCATACGCGACCTGAGGCTGCGCGCCTACTACGGCGTGAGCGCCGCGATGAGCATGGGCACGGACGGTTACGACCTGCTCGGCATGCGCAGCGAGGCGATTTCCGGCGCCGCGCGGTTTGTCAGCGCCGGGCGCGGCATCACGATGCCGGAGCCGGGTCGCACGAAAGTGCCCTACTGGGTTACGACCGAGGCGGAAGCCCGCAAGGCGGTGCAGGAGCTGGCGGCGCACAAGGTCGACATCGTGAAGATCTGGGTCGACACGCGGGACAGGAAGTACAAGAAGCTCTCGCCCCAGCTCTACGCCGCGATCATCGATGAGGCGCACAAGCGCGGGCTCCGCGTCACCGCGCACATCTTCGATATGGAGGACGCGAAGGGGCTCATGCGCGCCGGGGTGGACGCCTTTGCGCACGGCGTCCGCGACCAGGACATCGACGACGAGGTCGTGGCGATGTTCAGGCAGCGTCCGAACCTGATCCTCACGCCCAACCTGCCTGACCGGGGCGTGCCGGTGGACCTCGGCTGGCTCAAGGCGGGGCTCCCGGCCGCCGAGCTCGCGAAGCTCGAGTCGGTCAACTACAACCGGCCGACCGCACAGGTCTTCTACGGGATCCAGGCGCGCAACCTGGCGAAGCTGAATGCCGCGGGCGTCCGCATCACGCTCGGCACCGACGGCAACCGGCCGTGGGGCGCGCACGACGAGATGGCGGACATGGTGGCCGCCGGCATGACGCCGATGCAGGTCATCGTGGCGGCGACGCGCAACTCCGCGGAATTCCTGCGGCTCGCCGACACGGGCACGCTGCAAGCCGGCAAGAGCGCCGATTTCATCGTGCTCGACGCGAACCCGCTGGACGACATCACCAACACGCGGCGCATCTCGCAGGTG
>JBIOVQ010000205.1:0-6392 GCA_044867805.1 Burkholderiales bacterium
GTCTTTACCTTGAGCGCGCGCGCGATCCGCCGGCGCGCCGAGGGATCGATCTCGACCACCTCGATAGACCTGCGCGGCCAGCGCTTGCGGATGAGCCCGCCGATCATGGCGCTCGCCATGTTGCCGCCGCCGATGAAAGTGATGTTCATGAAGGAGTGGCTCGTTGCTCGTTACTCGTTGTTCGTCTGAACATCGCGCCTATGTTAGCAGTCCCGCATCCCGGCGGATTTCCGGCGCTCGCCGGAGACCGCTGCGAAACCAGTAACGAGGAACGAGAAACGAGTCACTTCTTTCGGGCACCAAAGATGGCGGTGCCGATGCGCACGATCGTCGCGCCTTCGGCGATCGCGGCCTCGAAGTCGTCGGACATGCCCATCGATAGCGTGTCCAGCGCATGGCCCCGCGCGACCAGACCGTCCTTCAGCTCGCGCAGCAGCGCGAAGCGCCGGCGCTGCAGCGCGACGCCGGCGCCGGGCTCCGGGATCGCCATCAGACCCCGCAGTTTCAGGCGGGAAAGCCGCGAGATGATCGCGGCGAGCTCGGCCTCCCCGCCGGGTGCCACCCCGCTCTTGGTCGCTTCGCCGCTCACGTTGACCTGGATGCAGACGTTGAGCGGCGGCAACCCCTCCGGCCGTGCCGCGTTAAGGCGCTCCGCGATCCTCGCGCGATCCACGCTGTGCACCCACTGAAAATGAGCGGCGATCGGCCCGGTCTTGTTGCTCTGGACGGGACCGATGAAGTGCCACTCCAGAGGGAGGAGCAGGGGCCCCTCCGGGGATGCGACCCCGGCGGAGGGGATGATCGCGTCGCTTCGCGTGCGACTATTTTCCTGACGTGCTTGCGCGACGCGCCACTCCAGAGGCAGGAGCAGGGACCTCTCCAGGGCGGGGCGCAGGGTCGCGAGATTCGTGATTTTTTCCACGGCTTCCTGGACGGTGTTCTCGCCGAAAGCCTGCTGCCCGGCGGCATGCGCCTGCGCGATGCGATCTGCCGGGATAGTCTTGCTAACGGCGAGCAGCACGACGTCGCCGGGAGAGCGCCGCGTCGCCCGCGCTGCCCGGTCGATGCGGTCCCGCACGGCTTGCAAGTTGGCGGCGATTGCGGTCATACTTGTGCGGCGTTCAGGGCGAGGTGTGGGTGTAAAATCAAAACCTTACCACCGCTCAGCGCTTCTTGCGCCTCACGTTTTCGGGAGAATTATAAATGGACATTTCCGAACTGCTGGCATTCGTCGTCAAGAACAAGGCATCCGACCTGCACCTGTCCTCGGGGCTGCCGCCGATGATCCGCGTGCACGGCGACGTGCGGCGCATCAACCTGCCCGCGATGGAGCACAAGGACGTGCACGCGATGGTGTACGACATCATGAACGACGGGCAGCGCAAGTTTTACGAGGAAAACCTCGAGTGCGACTTTTCCTTCGCGATCCCCAATCTCGCGCGCTTCCGCGTAAATGCCTTCGTGCAGCAGCGCGGCGCCGGCGCGGTGTTCCGGACCATCCCGTCGAAAGTGCTCTCGCTCGAGGACCTCAAGGCCCCGAAGATATTCCAGGATATCTCCGACAATCCACGCGGCCTCGTGCTGGTGACCGGGCCCACCGGGTCCGGAAAATCCACGACGCTCGCGGCGATGGTCAACTACATCAATGAAAACGAGTTCGGGCACATCCTGACGGTCGAGGACCCGATCGAATTCGTGCACGAGTCGAAAAAGTGCCTGATCAACCAGCGCGAGGTGGGCCCCCACACGCGGTCCTTTGCCAACGCGCTGAGGAGCGCGCTGCGGGAGGACCCGGACGTAATCCTGGTGGGCGAGATGCGCGACCTGGAGACGATACGGCTGGCGATGACCGCGGCCGAAACCGGCCACTTGGTGTTTGGCACGCTGCACACCAGTTCCGCGGCGAAGACCATCGACCGCATCATCGACGTGTTTCCGGGGGAGGAAAAGGAAATGATACGCGCGATGCTTTCGGAATCGCTGCGCGCCGTCATTTCGCAGACGTTGTGCAAGACCAAGGACGGGGCCGGGCGCGTGGCGGCGCACGAGGTCATGATCGGCACGCCGGCGATCAGGAACCTCATCCGCGAAGCCAAGGTGGCGCAGATGTATTCAGCGATCCAGACCGGCCAGGGCTTCGGCATGCAGACGCTCGACCAGAACCTGGTGGACCTGGTGCGGCGCAACGTCGTGACGACGGAAGAGGCGCGCAACAAGGCGGCCAACAAGGACAATTTCAAATAAGCGGTGACCAGTGACCGGTGACCGGTGACCGGTGATCGGAGCACCCACTGAGGGAGTCAACATATGGAACGAGACCAGGCAGTCAAGTTCATGCATGACCTGCTGAGAGCGATGGTGGCGAAGAAGGCCTCCGACCTCTTCATCACCGCCGGTTTCCCCCCGGCGATCAAGCTCGACGGCAAGATGACGCCGGTTGCAAGCCAGCCGCTCACGCCGCAGCACACATCGGAGCTGACGCGCGCCATGATGAACGACAAGCAGGCGCAGGCCTTCGAGGCGACCAAGGAGTGCAACTTCGCGATCAACCCGGGCGGCATCGGCCGCTTCCGGGTGAACGCGTTCGTGCAGCAGGCGCGGATCGGGATGGTGCTGCGGACCATCACCACCACCATCCCGAAGTTCGAGGACCTCAACCTGCCGTCCGTGCTGAAGGACATCTGCATGACCAAGCGCGGGCTCATCATCATGGTGGGCGCCACCGGCTCGGGCAAATCCACCTCGCTCGCGGCGATGGTCGGCTACCGCAACGAGAACAGCTACGGCCACATCGTCACCATCGAGGACCCGGTCGAATTCACGCACGAGCACAAGAACTGCGTGGTGACCCAGCGCGAGGTGGGGGTGGACACCGAGAACTGGTTTTCGGCGCTGAAGAACACGCTGCGCCAGGCGCCCGACGTGATCCTGATCGGCGAGATCCGCGACCGCGAGACCATGGACTACGCGATCGCCTTCGCCGAGACCGGCCACCTGTGCATGGCCACGCTGCACGCGAACAGCGCCAACCAGGCGCTCGACCGCGTCATCAACTTTTTCCCGGCGGACCGCAGGGCGCAGCTGCTCATGGACCTCTCGCTCAACATCCGGGCTCTGGTCTCGCAGCGCCTCATCCCGAAGAAGGACGGCAAGGGCCGGGTGGCGGCGGTGGAGATCATGCTCAACTCACCCCTGATCCAGGACCTGATCTTCAAGGGCGAGGTGCACGAGATCAAGGCCATCATGGCGAAGTCGCGCGAGCTCGGCATGCAGACCTTCGACCAGCACCTGTTCGACCTCTACGAGGCGCAGCAGATCAGCTACGAGGACGCGCTGCGCAACGCCGACTCGGTGAACGAGCTGCGCCTCATGATCAAGCTCCACGGCAAGGAAGCGAAGGAGAAGGACCTCTCGACGGGCATCGAGCACCTGAACATCGTCTGATCCGGGACGCATGGCGCGCCCGGATCAGATGCGCCGGATCGAACGGACGAGCTAGTTCGCCGTTCATCCGGCGCGATTCACAGAAGGGCGTCGGTGGCAATGCCGGCGCTCTTTCTTTTTCATGACTATCCCTTTCGACCTCGCCACCTTTGTCGTCGCCGCGGCGGTGGTGTTCGGCGCCTACGTCGTCTTCGGCATCTCCGCCTTCGGCGCGGCGCTGTTCGTCGTGCCGGTCCTGTCGCACTTCCTGCCGCTCGAATTCGTGCTGCCGATGGTCGTGCTGCTCGACGTGTCGGCATCGCTCGCGCTCGGCGTGCGCATCTCGCGCGAGGCGGACTGGGCCGAGCTGAAATGGATGGTGCCGATGTCGGCTGCGGGAGCGGTGGCGGGGGTGACGCTGCTCGTCGCGCTGCCGCGCCAGGTGACGATCGCCGGCATCGGCGCCCTGCTCGTGATCTACTCGCTTTATTCCCTGCACCAGGGCGGGGCAATGCGGGTGGTGAGCCGGGCCTGGGGGCCGGTCGCGGGCTTCATCGGTGGCGCTTTCGGAGCGCTGTTCGGCGTGGGCGCGCCACCGTACGCGATCTATCTGGCGCATCGCCCGCAGGACAAGCTGGCCTTCCGGGCAACGCTGTCCAACATGGTCATCTTCTCGGTCTCGATCCGCGCGGTGGTGTTCGCCGCGGGCGGTCTCATGCTCGCCGACCGCTTCATCGGCTACGCGGTGCTCGTGCCGTTCTGCCTTGCCGGGCTGTGGCTCGGCAACCGCCTGCAGACGCGATTCTCGCGCGGCGGCCTGCTGCGCGTGGTCGCGGGCCTCTTGCTCCTGATCGGGTTGTCGCTGCTCGCGCGGGCGCTGACCCCCCACCCTAACCCCTCTCCCATTCCCTCCCCCCTTCACAAGGGGGGAGGGGTAGGGTGGGGGGTCAGCTCCCCTGGCGCGCCTGGTATCCCGGCGGCTTCGGCGGATAACGCAGCGGCATGGTGACGGCCGAGGCATCCAGCTTGCCCAGGCGCACCAGCCGCGCCTCGATCGCCACCCGGCTGCGGCTGTGGGCGCGCGCGAGCTCGTCCACGCCCGTGCCCGCATCGAAGGCGGCAGCGAGCCGCTGCTCCTCTTCCCGGGTCCAGCGCGAGCCGGAGCCGCTCTGCGGCAGCGCCGACTTGCGCTCCGCGGGCGGCGCTGTCCCGCCGCCCTCGACCGCGCGCAGCGCCTCGAACAGCGCCCGCACGGTATCGGGGTGCTGGTACGGGCCGTCGGCCGCGAACTTCTCGCCCGTCGCCGGGTGAACGCCGTTCGCGAGTGCGTTCAGGATTCTCAACGTCTGTTCCTTTTCCATGGCTCTTCCCTCCTGTTGTCGTTGGAGCGGCCGCGTGCGCGGACCGCGTGGAAGCTGAAACGCGGCGTACGCCGCCGCGGTTGACCGAGTATGAAAATAGCCGCCAAGACGCCAAGGACGCCAAGAAAGGCAAGACCATTTTTAGACCACCAAGACTGCCGAGAGAATCAAGTCAGCTCAACAGTGCGTCAGCCTCTGTAAACGGCGTACCCGCCATGTGCGTTGCTGGGGCGAGGACGTTGGCATGGAAACGCGCCTGAGCCTTGCGCCCGGACAGAACGGGACCAAGAAGCTCCTCGCAAGATATGGGGAGCGTCTGGTGTGCGTACGCTATCGCTATGACGCCGGACGCAAGCTGCGGCACAAGACGGTGGAGCTGATCGTCGAAACCACGCCCTGGAACCCTAAGCGGCGCGCCGCGCGCCGCGAGCTACACGACATGGTTGCCGTTCGGATTGGGTTTTCCGAAACTGCCCTCCGCGAGCGGATCAAGGCGGCGGGTGCGATGTGGCGCCCGAGGCAACGCCTGTGGGAAGTGGACTGGAAGACCGTCCGTGACCTGGGGTTGCAAGCCCGCGTGGTCGTCCAAGACCCCTGATGAATCCGATATATCGGTAGATATATGAACGCATATCTAGATATCTATATCTGGATAGTTGTATATGCCAATATATGTTTTCGGCATCCGACGGATGCCACCTAATACAAGTTGGGCGTCAAAACGCAGAGGGTGAGCGTGGACAGAGACCTCCAGCATGCTGACATAGGTGCGATCGTCGGCCGTTGGCTCTGGCGCATGTTGAGTGCAGCAGTTGTCCTAGCCGTGGTGGTAGGCATTGGACGATGGCTTTACTTCTGGTTCGATCTGAACCGGTCCGACCGGCTGACTGCTTGGGAGCAGATGCGACGCGAAAACGTTCGCGGATACGGCGTTACGTCGCGCACGATGAGGCGTGACCCTAACGACCGCGGAGTGATGGTCTTTGAATTTCATCCAAATGCCACAAAACTGTGGCTCGCTGCCGGGTTCGATCCCAACGGTAATGACTGTGGCACACCGGAGATGCGACCAGCACCCTTTGCGTTGGCCGTTCTAAAGCCGCTCGGAATTTGCAAGCCTCACGACTCCGGTGGCATACCCTTCTTCTTTGTGACCTTCTATGGCTTCACGCCAGAGGCCCGCGAAGTCGCGAAACTCATGATCGCAGCAGGTGCCAACGTCAATGCAATCTCTCCTGACGGTATCGTGCCGCTACGAAGCGCCGTATCATTCAGAAACGTTGAGATGGTGCAGCTCCTTTTGCAAGCCGGCGCTGATCCCCTGCTGAAGCCCACCTACAATCAACTAGGAGATCTCCGATCCGCATTAGAGGTCGCCGAAAGTCTATCTGGCGACCCTCGTGACATATGGCTGCGTGACCTGGTTCGTGCAGCGGCGCGAGATCGCCGTCGTGACGCCCAACAAGGCCTTGCAGCGGACGCGCCGCAAGCGGCGCGCCGCTGAAGGCAACGTTAGACGGCATCTATGGCGCGCTACCGGCGGCAGCTTGCAATCACAGCGGTTGTGCTCGGTGTGATCGTGTCCATCGCAGGTGCGGTACTAACGGC
>JBIOVQ010000206.1:0-21374 GCA_044867805.1 Burkholderiales bacterium
GATCGCGAGTCGGCGCAAGTTCGATGACTACAAGACCCTGTTCGCTCCGGAATTCGGCGTGAAGGAAGGCGGGCTGGTCCTGCCGAAAGGCATCATCGCAGGCGTTACGATCGAGGCGTATTTCCGCGCGCTCGTCGATCCGGCGGTCGGCATCACCAACTTCCAGCAGCTGCCGATCCCGTTCCAGGCAGTCGCCACCGACATCGAGACTGGCGAAGCCGTCGTGCTCGACAAAGGCAGCGTCGCGCAGGCAATGCGCGCCAGCATGGCTATACCCGGGGCAATATCGCCGGTCGAGGTCGAGGGCCGGCTGCTGGTCGACGGCGGCGTCTCCAACAACCTGCCGATCGACCAGACGCGCAAGCTGTGCGCCGACGTCGTGATCGCGGTCAACATCTCCACTCCGCCCCTCAAGCGCTCGGAGATCACGTCCGTGCTCACGGTCACCGGCCAGCTCATCAACTTCCTCGGCAAGGAGAACGTGGAACGCCAGTTGAAGAGCCTCGGCGAGCGCGATGTGCTCATCACTCCGGACCTGGGCGACGTCACCTCCGGCAGTTTCGACCGCTCGCGCGATGCGATCCGCATCGGTGAGGAAGCGGCGCGCAAGATGACCGAGAGCCTGCGCCGCTACAGCCTGCCGCCGGAGCAATACGCGGCCCTGCGCGAAAAGCAGATCGTCGAGCGCGCCGAGCGCAAGGGCCTGGGCACCGTGGTCGAGATCCGCTTCGAGGGACTGAAGCGCACGAACCCGGAGGTGCTGCGCGAGCTGGTCCGCAGCAAGCCGGGCGAGGAACTGATCGAGGTAAAAGTCGGCGAGGATTTGCGCCGCATCTACGGCCGCGGTGACTTCGAAAGCGTGGATTACCGCATCGTGCAGGAGCCTGGCAAGCGCGTCATGGTGATCCAGCCCCAGGAGAAGT
Source organism: Burkholderiales bacterium (assembly GCA_044867805.1). Taxonomy (GTDB): domain Bacteria; phylum Pseudomonadota; class Gammaproteobacteria; order Burkholderiales; family SG8-41; genus SG8-41. The sequence goes on from JBIOVQ010000206.1 coordinate 924, forward strand.
CTTGGGGCCCCAACTATCTGCGCTTCGGCCTCGGCCTCGCGACCGATTTCCAGGGCGAAAGCATCGTCAGTGTGCTGCTAAGCCACCGCCGGACCTGGCTCAACCGGCTCGGCGGCGAATGGCTCAACGAGATGAAACTCGGGAGCAACAACAGCTTTTTTACCGAGTTCTATCAGCCGGTGGAGGAGCGCGGGGCGTGGTTCGTCGCGCCTTACGGCTTCGTCGGCCAGACCGTGCGCAGCGTGTTCGTCGACCGGGACCGCGTGGCCCGCTACGACGTGAACGAGGGGCGGATCGGGCTCGACGGAGGCTATGCCCTCGGCACCTGGGGAGAGGCCCGCCTGGGCTACGTGTGGCGCAGCGTGCACGCGAAGGTAGAAACCGGGTCCCCGCTGCTGCCGCAGCTCGAGGAGGACTCGGCCGGCGTCCGCGCGCGACTCAGCGTGGACCAGCTCGACCACCCCTGGTTTCCGCGCCGCGGCTACCAGGCCGAACTGTCAGCCTACAGGGCCAGCGAGAGTCTCGGCTCCCATCGCGACTACGAACGATACGAGGGATCAATCGGCACGGCGGCGGGCTGGGGCGCGCACACCTTTCAGGTCACGGCGACCGGCGGTACCGACCGCGATACCGACATGCCCGCGTACGAGACCTTCACCCTGGGCGGGCCGCTGCGATTGTCGGGCTACCATATCGACGAGTTCTCGGGCCGGCGCATGGCATTCGGACGGTTGATCTACTACAACCACGCGGTGAAGCTCCCCACCATACTCGGATCCGGACTTTATGTCGGCGGCTCGCTCGAAGTGGGGCGCGTCACCGGCAGTTTCACCGGCACACGTGATGCGGGAACCCTGTGGTCAGGTTCGGTGTTCATCGCGGCGGACTCCTTCCTGGGACCGGGCTACCTCGGCCTCGGTATCGGCGAGGGCGGGCGCATGAGCCTTTACCTGCTGCTAGGCATCCCGTAACGGAAAATCTCAAATAACAAATCCCAAATCACAAACAAATTCCAACTCTCAAATCACAAATCTCAAACACATTCCAGACTGCAAACCCTCGTTTGGGATTTGGTGCTTGGTGTTCCGGTGCGTGTTTGAGATTTGGTGCTTGGGATTTGGTACTTAGCGCTTCGAGCCCGCCACCTACTTCTCAGCGGGCGAGACAAGCTTGACCGGCAGCTTCAGCGTGCGCTCGAAGATTCCCAGCACCTCGGATGTGATAGCGCCCGGCCCGAGCGGCACGACGAGGGGATCGCGGATGTCGCCGCTCACGCCGACCGGCACGCTGGTGAAGGCGCCTCCGACGATATAGCCGAAGACCGGCACCTTGCGCACCAACTCGTCCACGCGGCTGAATGGGGCGACCAGCACCGTCAGGCGGGACTGGGGCTCGCTCAGGGAAATCCAGCCGCTGGCCGCGAGCCCCACCGCGTCGCTGTGGAAAGCACCTTCATCGATGATGAGCCGGCCTCCATCGAAGCGCCCCGCCACGACCAGGTTGCGGTACGGGAATCCCTTTTCGTCGAGCGTGGGGCCGCCCGGTTTCATCAGCGAAGCGACGTTGCCCATGGAAAGAATGTTCCCGAGCAGTGCGAATTTCATGACCTTGCCATCGTGCACGTCGGCGCGGACTGTACCCTTGAGGTTCCGCCGGAGCTCGGCCGGGCCGCCCTGCGTGCGAATGTCGGCCTTCAGGTCATATAGACCGGTGATCGCCACGCGCTCCCCGCTCAGGCACTGGGCGGTCTGCTCGATCTGCTGTTTCTGTGCAGCGATGCGCGCTGAAGCTGAATAGCCTTGCGGTGTCGCCTCGACCGTCAACGGCAGCGAGATCCCGCAAAGTTGCGCCTGCTGAAGGTCCAGACGGGCCCGTTCCGGCTGAAGCACCAGCGTCGCCGCAACCGGCGCGACCCTGTAGCGGCCGCGCTGGACAAAATCCGAGCGCAGGACAAACTGCCCCGCGAGGGGCAACGGCCATATTGATCGTTCGGGCGTGCCGGCCGGCGGTTTCTTCGTGCCGTTCCCGGCCCGGAGGAGCGCGTCCACGTCGATCCCGGGAGAATCCAGCTGTGCGTCGATGACGGGGCCATCGGTGCCCTGCTTCACGTCTCCTCGTATCGTTGCGCGCTGTCCAGCCCAGTTGACCGTCGCTTCGCGCACCCGCAGGCTGGCGCGCTCCGCCGCGAGGTCGATGCGCTCGATTTTCACCGGCTGGCCGATCAGCCACGACAAGTCCAGCGAATCGCCCTTCAGATTGCCCTCGGCCGACGCGTCTCGCGGCCGGTCGCGGTCGAATGCGAAGCGAAGTTTGCCGCTCACCACGCCCTCGTGCGGAGTGAGGCTCTTCAACATGGCTGCGATGCTCGCGCCATGCAACGACCCGGAAAACTGCCCCTCCACCCGCGACCCGGCGGTCCGCGTGACGATGACGGCATCGCTGCGTTGGTCCTTGACCGTGGCCCGCCGCACGTGGAGCGCGCCCGACGCCCAGCCAAGATCCAGCCCGACATTCTGGCCAGCGGGAAAGCGAGCCGTCGCATTCACATCCAGCGCCCCCTTGGGCCCCCAGACAAACTGCCGCGACGTGACACTGATCGGGGTCTTGAGCGCCATGTACGGCGGCACTTCCGCGGTGCGCCATACCCAATCGAGAAATTTCTCGCCGACGGTACCGTCGGCAATGCTGCCCTGCACGCGCAGCTCGTCGCGATAGTTGATGGCGGTCGAAGCCGTCGCCTTGGCGTCCAGCAGAGTTACGACGGCTCGATCGACTTCTACGCTGCCGGGCGTGACCAGCACGGACCCGCTCGAGAGCCCCGCAGGCCCCGGCAGGCCCTTCACCTGCACCTGCGCGTCTGCTTTCTGTATGTCCGCTCCTACGCTCCAGTCCCTGCGGCCGAACGCGAGCTTCGCGGTACCTCGCGCCCGCCCGCGGACTGATTCGATGACGGAGAGTGCATCCCGCCTCTCTTCCGGCAACACACGGCGTACGATCTCCATTCCCTGTGCGAGGTCGATATCGAACTCGGCACTGGCCGCCGTCGCCTGGTCCTTGTACGTATGGCTCAGCGTCGAGAGCAGCACCTGCCCCGCCGGGATCGACGCTGCCGCGTGGCTGATCTTCACGGCATGCTGGTCGATCTCGACCATTCCGCGCGTGAGGCGCACCGGCTCACCCAGGTCACGCACCCGGACCGAGGCATTCGACTTCACGATGTCCACTCCCACGCTCCAGTCGGGCCAGGCCACTGCCACTTTGACGGTGCCTCGCACGCGGCCCTCGGGCTGAAGCCGGGCGAGCGCCTGCGCCGCCGCTTCCGCCGCGAGTCGCCGCACACTTTCCATCGTCTGGGCAGTGTCCAGATCGAACTCGGCGTGCATTGTCGCGGCGCCGCTTTGCGCCGAGTAACGCAGCGTGCCCCCGGTCAGATGCCCTACCCCAAGCTGCACGGCGTCCAACCCGATCTGGCCCTCGCCCCGGCGCGCCTTGATACTGCCCTTCACCCGCAGGTCGGGTACCCGCACTCGCCGCCCGGCGCGTATCGCATCGAGGAACGATGCGCGCAGCTCGAAGTCGCCATCGAGCTCCGTTTTTCCATCAATGCGCGCCCGAAAGCGCAGATCGCCCGCAGGAACCGCGATGCGGATCGGCGATTGCTCCAGGTAGCGATCGAGCCAGGGCTGCGGCTTGAAACCCGAGATCTCGACATCGCCCTGCGCGGAAAGGTCCGCGAACTGCATGCGCGCGGCGAGTTTCACACGGCTCCAGTGCGTGCCGGCGAGCGATGCGTCGAGATCTACGCCGGAACGGCCGGTGCGCGTCCGCAGGGCCACGTCGTGCAGCGCGATGGGAAGAATGCCCGGCGCGCTGAACTCCAGCTGCGCGCCTTCGACCAACAGCACCGTGTCGGGGGCAAAGCGGCGAACGATGTCCGCGATGGCGCCAGCGGTCGAGCGCCAGGCCGTCGCAAGGTCCGGCTGCGCGTCGTCCGCCGTCCTGCCCGCGTCACGGTCATCCGGCGCCGCCGCGATATCCAGGTGGATCACCGGCCGCAACAGGTTCACTGACACGATTTCCACCCTCGCGCGCAAGAGCGGCCAGAGCGCAATGCGCACGGCGAGCTCCTCGGCGTTGACCTCCAGGCTGCCGGGGACCTCGATCCGCACCTTTCGCACGACGGCGCGCGGGCTGGGCAGGACACGGATGCCCAGGTCTTCCCAGGCGACCTCGCCGCGCACTGCGGCGGACAACTGGCGCTGGATTTCCGCCCTGACTGCTGGACTATCGAGGAGCTCGGGAAGTATGAGAGCGGCAGCGATAGCCACCGCGGCGAGCGCAGCCGCGCAATATGCGACGTAGCGGGCGGCTTTGATCCAGCGCCGCCTGTTGGGTGGATTGCCCACGGCAATCCGATTCTATCGTCAAAAACCAGAGCGCCGCTTCGGGCGCCAAGAGGTCTATCATATGTTCGATCCCGGCCAGGAAGGAAACTCCATGCGACCCGTTCTCCAGATTGCGCTGGTCATCGCCCTCACCATTTCCGCGGCGCACGCCCAGTCCGATGCCCCGGGAGCCGGGGACCGGTTGACGCGCGCTGAGCTCGAGCGAGCGATCTATGACTACGCTGACCGCTACGCGGCCCAGATCGTGGTCGCCAGCGACGCCGTTGCGCGCAACAACCCCTCCGCCGAGCAGCGCAGGCTCGCGCACCTGATAAAGCTCGTCAGCGCGAGCTCGGTCTACGACATCGCAACCGAGACCGATCCCTTCTCCAAGCTCGTGGATCTGCTGGCCATGGTGACGCTGCAAAGCTACACCTGGATAGACGAGGATCGCGCCGAGCGCGAATTCGGCGAACGCGGCGAGATCCTGATGCAGGCGCTTCGCGCGCTGCGCGTCGATATCTGGAACCTGGCGGCGCGCGTGCTGCACCCGGAACAGCTGCAGCAGGTGGACGCGCTTCTCCTCGATTGGCGCAAGCAAAACCCGAAACTCCAGGTCCTCGCCTACTTGCGCTTCGACGAAGCGGCCGCGGGGAGCAAGGCCACCCTGGACGAGATCAGGCAGGCGTCCGGGATGTTCGGAATCGGCGAAGCGACCAAGGCGGTGGACGATGCGCGCCAGTTCGCCGAGCGCGCCTTTTACCAGGCCAAGCGCATGCCGTATATCGTCAACTGGCAGATGGAGGCACTGCTGAACGAAACGCTGCTGAAGCCGGAGGTCCAGCAGTCCCTGAAGCTCACCGAATCGTTCGCGCGGTCGGCGGAGCGCGCCACGATCGCAATGGAGAAGGTGCCGCAGCAGGTCGCCGCTGAGCGCGAGGCAGTCGTCGCCGCCCTCGAGGATCGCGACGGCCGCATCACGAAGCTGCTCGGCGAGGTGCGCCGGACCGCCGCATCCGCGGATGACCTCGCGGCGCACGCGCTCAAGGTAGCCCAGTCGGGAGAGCGCCTCACCTTGAACCTCCGCGACGTCGCCGCCGGCCTCAACGAGACGACGCGCAACGTGGATACGATGCTCGCCCGGCAGGCCGCGCAGCCGTCCAACGGAGAGCCGTTCGACATCGGGCCCTACGTCACGGCCGCGACCGAGCTCAATCAAACAGTGGCAGGCATCAACGCGGCCCTCGCCAGGCTCGATACACTTGCCGAGAAGCGGCCCTGGGATGCGCCGCTGCGGGACACGCAGGGCGCGCTTTCCAGCCAGATCGACCGCGCGTTCCTGTGGGCTCTGATGCTGCTCGCCGCATTCTTCGTCATGCTGCTGGCGTATCGCTGGATCACCGCGCGCTGGCTGGTTGCGAAATGATCGCCCGCCTCCTTGGGGCTGCCGTCCTGGCGCTGGCCTGCGCCGGGAATGCCTCCGGCCAGGAGGCGCAGCCGTACCAGCGCATCGAGCGCCTGGAAGGCAAGCTGACGGTAGCCGGCTCGTCGGCGACCGCCAACCTCGTGCGCACCTGGGCCAGTGCGTTTCAGCGCCACTATCCCAAGGCGACGGTGCGGGTAGTGACGACCAGCTCGTCGGCCGCTCCGCGCGCCATGGTCGAGGATGCAGGCACCATCGGCATGATGTCGCGCATCATGAATGAAAAGGAACGGCAGGCCGTGGCCGGCGGGCGGGCCCGTCCACCGCTCGAGTTGAAAGTCGCGCTTGACGCGGTCGCGATCTACGTTTTCAAGGACAACCCCCTCCAGGCGATCTCGCTCGAGGAAGTCGAGCGGATCTTCTCGGCCGCGCCGCGCAAGGGATCCCGGGCGGACACCTGGGGCGCGCTCGGCGCGCAAGGCTCGTGGGCGGCGCGACCGATCGTTGCGTTCGGCTTCGACCGGGGACGCGGCGTGTACGAAGTCTTGCGCGAGCTCGCGCTCGGCAACGCGGAGTATCGCGCCACCGTGCGCATGGAGCCGGTCTCGACATCGGTGGTGCAAGGGGTCGGCGTCGAAGCCGGTGGTATCGGCTATGCGAGCGCGTACTACCGTACAGCGCGAACCAAGGTGCTGCCGATTCGCACGGCAGGCGATGGGGCTGTTGCGCCTACCGACGAGGCGATTGCGACAGGGAAATACCCGCTAGCCCGCTATCTGTACCTGTACGCGAATCCCGGCGGCAGCCGATCAGCCGACAACCTCGAGCGCGAATTCCTGCTTTTCGTGCTGTCGCGCGAAGGCCAGGAAATGGTCAAGACCTTGGGAGCGTTCCCGATCCCCGCAACGCTCGCCAATTCCCAGCGCGCCGCGCTCGGACGCTGACGCAGAGCTGCTGCCCCGCGCCTGGAACCGGAACATCACGCCGAGCGCCACTAAAGGTTCCCGACACCTTTTTCGCTCCCGATACCTTGCACTGCAGTCTTCCATCAGCCCGCGCTCGCTGGCGCATGCTGCGCGCCGCGCTGCTGCTTGCCGCGTGGCAAGGCGCGGCTGGCGGCGCCCTTGCACAGGTGACGCCGTCCACCGTCGATTGCGCGGCTATCGAGACGGACCGCGAGCGGCTCATCTGCTACGACCGGGCGAGCGGCCGCGCCGGCGAGCCACCCGCATCGCGCCCCACGGGGTCGCTCATAGACACCACATGGGCGTTCGATCGGGCGTCCCCCCGCTTCGTGATCAGCCTGCACAACCAGAACTACCTCCTGGTCGCGCGCTATACGGACCACGTCAACAACGCGCCTTACGACGACCTCGTCCAGCCCGGACAGCAAGCGGCCCTCGACAGCACGGAGGCGAAGTTCCAGATCAGCTTCAAGGCGCGGCTATGGACCACCGACGACCGGCGGTGGGGAGTATGGGCGGCCTACACGCAGCAGAACCAGTGGCAGGTGTACAACAGCGAGATTTCGCGGCCTTTCCGGGAAACCAACTACATGCCGGAAGTGTTCGCGAGCTACCGCCCGGGGCTGGACCTCGGCTGGTTTGACTGGCGCCTGCTCAACTTCGGCTATACCCACCAGTCGAACGGCAGGACCGACGTCCTGTCGCGCAGCTGGGACCGGCTCTTCGTCGAGGCCGCTGTCGAGCGCAGCAGCTTCGTGCTCCTTGCCAGGCTCTGGCATCGCCTGAAGGAAGATCCGAGCAAGGACGACAACCCCGACATCACCGACTTCTATGGGCACGGCAGCCTTACCGCGACCTACAAGTGGCGCGAGAACAGCGTGTCGCTGATGGCTCGCGGGAACGTCAGCAAGGGCAAGGGTGCCGCGCAGCTCACTTGGTTGTCGCCGGAGATTCTCGGCGCGCTGCGAGGCTACGTGCAGATCTTCTCGGGCTACGGCGAAAGCATGATCGACTACAACTGGAAGCAGAACACCATCGGCATCGGCATCGCGGTCAACGACCTGTTTTAGCAGCGAATTCCAAATCCCAAATCACAAACAGATTCCAAAGCTCAAATTACAAATTCCAAACGCTAGACCACCGTTGTTTGGGATTTGATAGTTGGGACTTGGCGCTTGTTTGGAATTTGGTGCTTGGAATTTGGTGCTTGGAGTTTGGTGCTTGTTTGAGAGTTGGTGCTTGGAATTTGGTGCTTGCTTGCCCGTCTCACGGCGGGTCGGTGCGCCAGCTCGCCGGATCGGCGCCCATGCGCTCGCCCAGGTCGGCAAGGTCGTTCATCACTTCCTTCACAAAAGTGCCCGGCTGGGCAGGCACCCACTCATCGGGCACGGCGATGACGCGCACCTCGATATTCACGTTGTGCTTGAGTTTCGCAAGCTCCGCCATCGCAAAGAGATGGCGCATCGAATTCACGGTAGAGGTCTGCGTCGCCATGATCGTGGCGCGGCCGATGATGTCGGGCCAGCGCTCCGGCGTGACCTGCGGCGGGAAGCGGAACTGGTTGTTGAAGATGACCCAGTAGCGTATTCGCAGCGGCACCCCGGGGTGCTTTGCCTTCCAGAGCTCGGGAAGGCTCTCGTTCTCGCGCGGCCGGCCCGCGTAAATGATGTTGCCGGTGATCGCCCCGTCGACATAGAGATGCTCGCCGATGCCCCGCGCCGGGAAGACCCCGGGTATGCCCGCGCTGGCGAGGAGAATCCGCCGCACGCGATCCTCATCTCCGCTCGCCAGGGCCGCCTTGGACTCGGCAATGATGTCCCATACATGCATGCCGCCCAGGTCGATGTTCGTCGTGTTGACCAGGAGACCGCGTCCGCTCGCATCCGCCGCGGCGATGCGCTCGATCATGGGCCGGTCCAGCGCGGTGCTCAGTTCGCGTTCGAGGCCGGGCAGGACGTAGAAGGATGGGTTGTTCGGCAGGAAGAACAACATTCCGCGCGAGACCGCCACGTCCTTCTGGGGGTTCCGATACAACTGGACGATTCGCTCTATGGATTGATCGTCACCCAGGAAAGCGAACGGGGCGATCAACGCGCCGGTGCTGACGCCGGTTACCACGTCGAACTGCGGCCGCGCCGACTCGCCCGTGACGCGTCCCCAGCCCTTGAGCACCCCGGCGCCAAACGCCCCCCAGTCCCCCCCGCCCGAAATGACGAGCAGGTCGATCGTCACCGGCGCCGCTCCCTTGCCGCCCTTGCGGGCCGCCATGGCCTTGGCCTCGGCACGCGCCAGGAACTTGGCCATCAGCCGGCGCAGCTCGACCGCGCGCTCGAGATCATCGGCTCGACGGACGGCTACAAGATCCTGGAACTCCTTCTGCGGACGCTCGACCGAAGCACAACCGGCAAGCATCGAGACGGCGGCGACGGCCGCCGCCATTCCCGGCAAGTTTTTCACCCTCCCTCCCACTGTACGCTGTTTCGCGCTTCGCCCCAGCGAGGGCCGCGTCACTGGACGAGCGGGATTTGCGCCGCCAGCTCGTAGCGCACCACCGCGCGCACCTTGTTTTCGATCTGGAGATAGCGCGCGACCTTCATGCCCGGGATCACTTTCTCCAGCTTGGGCACGTAGGAACGCTTGAGCTTCACTTCCGCGTCCTCGATCGCGATCGCCTCGCCAATCAACTTCTTCGCGGTCGCGTCGGAAACCGCGCCCTTGTTATAGGCGTCCGCGTAGCGCTTGATCGTCCCGAGCAGGCGCGCGTTGAGCTTCTGCAGGTCGGCCTGGTAGGCGTCGTACACCGGCCAGAAGCCCTTCGCCTCTTCCTCCGTCAGCTTCATGTTGGCGGCAACGACGAGCTTCTTGTCGGACTTGATCTTCTCCGCGAGGATCTGCATGTCGGACGCGGTTTGCGCGGCCACCGGCACGGCAAGCAGTGTTGCAACGACAAACGACACGATCTGTGCAAGCTTCATATGACACTCCTTTCGTGGTATTCCGTGATTTCGTGACTGCGCCGTTTCGCCGCCGGTTCAGGGGCGTTTCCAGCTCTTGTCGGGATTGTACCGGGTGACCTTCCTGCCGGCGGTTGCGGTGTCCGGCCCGAGGTCCTTGACGGCATCCCTCCCCAGGAATGCGAGCACGTAGCATACCCCTCCCGCACCACGGATTTTGTTACATCCACAACGCGGAATTCATTACTAACCGCCCACAGGCAAACAGGGGCGGGAATAATCCCGCCCCTGGCTATGTTGCCGACGCATCACTGCCTCCCCTCACCGCTGCATCACTTCCTTTGCACCAGCGGCGGCGGGAAGTAGCCGCCCGAGGCCACGTTGTCCTTGGGCCCGTAGAAACGGAAAGTCAGGTTGTAGTTCTGTCCGGCCGGCGTGGGGAGCCAGTTCTGCGGCGGCACGCCGTCGGGCAGCTTGGCCGCGAAGTAGAGGGTGAGCGAGCCGTTCTTGGCGGTGTGGTATTTCGTCTGGTTGTTGAGCAGGTAAACCTTCTGCGGGCTCTCGATCACCTGGAACTTGACCGAGTCCACGGCGATCACGGACCAGAAGTAGCGCGCGAGGCCGTGCGGCTGGCCCTTGGGAAAAGTCATGGTGTAGGTATTCGACCCGTCGAGCGCCTTGCCCTTGGCATCGGTGTTCGTCTTGAAGTACACGACCTCCTTGCTGTTGTTCGACCAGATGCCGGCGTAGTTGACGAGGGAGCGGGTCCGATAATCGCTCCCGTAGTTGCCTATCGTCCCGGGCCGGACCCAGCCATTCCGCGTGGTCCCCATCGCGAACAGGGCCTTCTGGAACTGCGGTATCGCCTGCTTGACGATCACGTTGTCGATGCGCTGCAGCTCCTCGACGTCGCGCGCCGCCTTGGCGATCGCGCGCGCCTTCTGCTGGAGCGCTTCCATCCCGGGATTGATGTCGCGCTCGCTCGCCAGGATCGCATCGGCCTTGTTGAAGGCCTCGACGCGGGGCAGTTGCTCGTTGTCGAACAGCGTGATCTCGACCGGCGCATCGATATTCGGCTTGCCCAGGGGATAGACCTTGATCTGCCGCTGCAGCTTGATCGCCTCCTGCGGGTCGGCGCCCAGCTCGACGCGCGCCAGCAGGCGCGACTTCCTGCCGGGCAGCTCCACGCGGTGGGTGCCCGCCGGCAGGCCCGCCCTCCCTCCTTTGAGGCAAAGGCCGAACTTGGTCGCGCCCGGGAAATTGCGCTCGTTGATGTTGGCGACGGTCTCGCCCCAGCCATTCAGCAGCTGTATCGTGTAGTAGCGCCTCTTGATCACCGGCACTTCGACCATCGTGCAGCTCGTCTCGTCCACCGCGACCCACGCTTCGCTATAGACGATGTCCAGGTTGGGATTGGCCCAGGCCACGCTGCCCGGATCGCGATGGAGGATACGGTTCCAGATGAACCCTCCCTTGATATCGAGGTGCTCCTGGCGCAGCACCAGCATCCGCCCCAGGAAGTAGTGGTAGGCGTCGATGATGTCCTTGTCGCTCAGGCGGGGAGCTTGCGCGGCGTGAACCGCCGCCCCGGTCATGAACAAGATCCCCACGAGGATGGACACGACTGCCGGCAATGATCTACTTGGATTCAACACGATCTCCCAGGGTCGGCGGTAACTTCCGGCTCTCACATCCCAAATTCCAAACAGACTCAGTGCCCAAACTCCGATTTCCAGTCCAATTCTAGTCGTTCAGCAAGCGGATTGGTGCTTGTTTGGGATCTGGAGTTTGGTGCTTGGTGCTTGTTTGAGATTTGCCGCTTGTGATTTGGTGCTTGCCCATCAGGGAAAGATGGGAGGATTCTGCGTGATATCCACCGCCGGCCGGGGCGCCAGCCTGTCCGCCTCGTTGACCCACCCGCCGCCGAGGGCCTTGTAGAGATTGATGAGTGCGAAATAGAGCTGGCCCTGGGTCTGCGCGAGCTGGCGCTGGGCCTGGACTACCGTCGCGATACGGCATTGGTGGCGGCGCAGGAAGGAGTAGCGCGGTATCGGCCCGGCCGGACTAATTTGTCCAGCCGCCGCCCAGGGCTAGATGGAGGTTGACGCGCTGCACCAGCTGCTCGCTCTGCACGCGGAGCTGGGCCGTGCGCGCGCCGTGAACGGCGAGCTGCTGCTGTTGCACCGCGCGCAGGTCGCCCGAGCCCACGCGGTAACGCACATTGGCGAGCTCGAGCGCGCGCTCGTTCTCCGCGACCGACTGCGCCAGGATCGCCGCGCGCTCCTCGAGCGTGAAGCCGGACGACAGGGCATTCTCGACCTCGCCGAAGGCCCGCGACCCGACGCGTCCGTACTCGGCGACCGCGATCTTCTGCTCTGCTGTACGGATTTCGACCTGCGACTGGAGCGCGCCGCCCTGGTAGATAGGCGCGAGGAGGCTGGCGCCGGCGCTCCAGATCGGGTTGTCGCGATCCTTGAGCACGAAGAGGTCGCTCGAAACGCTGGTGACCGACGCAGTCAGCGAGATGTGGGGCAGGCGCGCCGCCTTCGCCTCCTCGGTGCGGTAGAACGCGGCGGCGACGCGCCGCTCGGCCGCCACCACGTCCGGGCGGCGCTCGAGCAATTCCGAAGGCATTCCCACGGGAATCGGCGCCGGCCTCGCGGCAAGCTGCGGCGGCACCTCCACGGCGGCACCGGGGTAGCGCCCGATGAGCGCCTCGAGCGACCGCAGCGCCTGGCGGTACGCGAGATCGAGCTGCCGCGCGCTGTCGCGGAAGGTCTGCACGTTCGCCCGGGCAAGCGCGAGATCGTACTCGTCACCCTTCCCGATCCGCAGCCGGTCCTGCGCGAGTTCCACCAGGCGCTCGGCCGAGCGGGTCATGTCCTCCGCATTCGCCCTCTGCAGCCGGGCCTCGGTGGCGAGAAACCAGCTCTTGGCGACGAGCGCCGCGATCGACTGGCGCGCATACTCGGCATCGAGCGCGGCGGACCGGTACTGGAGCTCGGCCGCTTCACGCCCCGCGCGCACGCGGCCCCACAGATCCAGCTCCCAGCTCGCGAATACTCCCACGCCTTCCAGGCCGCTCGAGTCGCCGCTCATCGCGCCGCCGCCCCGCGCGAGCAGATTGACCTGAGGGTAGAGCGTCGCCCCGGCGAGCCTCGCGTAGCCGGCAGCCTGCTCGACGCGCGCCGCGGCCACGCGCAGGTCGGGATTGTTTGCGATCGCCTCGCGCACGAGCGCGTCGAGACGCGGGTCCTGGAATTCCGCGAGCCAGCCGTTCACGACCGGCGCGGCCGCGCCCCCTTTTTCCGCCCACTGCGCCGGAACCGCCAGGTTCGGCATGGCCTCCTGGCGGACGTCCTGCGGCTTGGGCGGATCTTTAAGCGCGCAGGCGGAAAGCGCGGCCATCGCGGCGGCAGTGAGAACGATTCGGTGCACTCGCCGCCTCAGTGCAACTTCAGTATGAGGTAGTTGACGTACGCCCCCACGCGCAGGATCACCTTGCGGATGATATGGATCGCGTGCAGGCGCTGCGTGTAGATGGCCGCGTCTCCCGCGGCGCCCGCCGCGACGAGCAGCTCCTTGTCCTTCGGGGCGATGTCGAACTTCACCGCGAACCGGCCTGGTGGCGCATTGAGGACACCGGTCATCGGCAACGTCCCGCTTGTCGGCAGCTGGCCCTGCCCCTGGGCCCAGATGATCGAATCGACCTTGGCCTTGACGACAGCACCGGGACGCGTCTTGAGAGTGAACTCGGCTTCATCGCCCGGCTGGATCTGGTGCAGCTCGTTCTGGTTAAACAGCGCGACGACCTGGCCCTCCGCCTCGACCAGCGTCATCACGGCGTTGAGCGGCAGCCCGGCAACGAAAGCACCGGGCCGCAGCTGGAGGTTGATCACGTAGCAATCGCATGGGGAGACAGTCACGGTCTGCTCGAGCTCCCAGCGCGCGTTCTCGAGCTGGGCGCGGATCTGGGCGACCTGCGCGAATTCCCCCTTCACCCTGCCGCCGAGCTTCTGCTTGATCTGCCCCTCGCCTGCCACCGCCTGCACCCGAGAAGCGCGAGCGGCCTCGGCCTGGCCCTCGAGGTCCTTGAGATTCGCTTCGGCCTGCTCCAGGTCGAACTTGCTGCCGGCGCCGGACTTGACCAGCTCGCGATTCTGCGCGACCCGCGTCCGGGCCAGCTCCAGCCGCGCGTTGATCTCGCGCATGCGGGCGGCCGCCTGGTCCACCGTGCCCCGGGCGCCCTTCAGCGATTCCTCCAGCTCCTTTTGCGAGGCTCCGGCGGTGGCAAGCTGCGCTTCGAGCTGGTTGACCGCGAGCTGGTACGGCTCGGGATCGAGCTTGAACAGGACCTCGCCTTTCTTCACCAGGCGGTTGCCCTCCTCGACCGGCACCTCGATCACGCGGCCGCGGACCTGCGACACGATGGGCACCGTGTACTTGAACACGCGCACGTCCGACGAGGACGGCGCGAAGATGTTGAGCAGCAGGATCAGCACCGCCATGCCGACGATCGGAATGATAGCGACGGTGACCTGCGTCTTCGTGTTCCACGGCAGCCACTTGAACTTGATGAAGATCAGCCAGACGAAGAACGAGTAGATGGCAAGCAGGATGGCTTCCATTACCGGCTCTCCTGCGGCGCGGCGAGCGCGCGGGCATGCAGCGCATCCAGCTCCGCGCGCAGACTCCTGAGCTGCGGAGGCAGCGCGCCTTTCGCCTCCATCGCGTCCAGCTCCTCGCGCAAATGGGCCAGCTCCTCGCGCAAGAGCTGTCCCGCCCTCGCCTTCTCGCCCATCTCGATGAAGTAATCCTCGTGCCGGTCCACCCCGTAGGCCGACCGGTAGAACACCGGCCGCGTATAGGCCCACAACCACGCGATCGGCCACAGCATCCCGCCGAACGCGAGCGAGAGCAGGCACAGCACCTTGATCGAGTCCTTCTGCGGGTGGTGCCGCTTCTCGGCGATCTTCTCCGGCAGGATGTGGACCAGCCAGAACAGCACGATCGCCCCGACCGGCACGAAGATCAGCACCACGATCGCGAGCACATCTGCCGCGGTGTCCAGCGCTTCCCCGGAAAGGAACGCGGCGCGCGCATCGGAAGTCGCGAGCAACGCGGCGAGCACCGCGGCATTCCGGCAAAGACTCGATTGCGCTCTATTCATCCGGCCGTCCCCAGTCTCCTATTTTGCCCGAGAAAAGCGCAAGTTACTCGAGATCGGAAAGACCACGGCGCACCAGCCGCACCGTGGGCCCTTCCGGGTTTTCTACCTGCGCGAATCCGAGCCGGCGGGCCAGCGCCAGCATGCGGGCGTTGGACGCCAGGACATATCCCTCCATGCGGTCGAACCCGCGCCTCTGCGCGGCGCGCATCAGCGCTTCCAGGAGCCGGCGCGCGAGGCCCGTGCCCTGCCAATCGTCCGTCACCGCGACCGAGAACTCGCAGTCCCTGTTTCCCGCGGCGGCGGCGTAACGCGCGCCGCCCACGATTGCCTGCTCCGTTCCCTCCGCGCGGACGGCGACGAGCTGCAGCTCGCGGCCGTCCTGCGGATGGACCCCGTGCTCGAGCATCTGTGGTGACAGCTCGCGCATCGCGGACATGAAGCGCGAGTATCGCGACTCCGGCGAGAGCTCCCTCACAGCAGCCTGCAACGCATCCTTGTCTTCCGGACGCACGGCGCGCACCGTCACCAGCCGCCCGTCCCGCAGCCGCACGTCAAAAGGCGGGAATTCAGTCTCTGGCGCAACACCCACCATGGGCGCGTCCCGGCCGGAAAAGAGCCGGCTGGTCTCCTCAATATTTCTCGGGGACGAACTTGTACGGATAGGCCGGTTCACGATAGCCATGCGCCTTCTGCCGCTTGGGCAGCTTTACCTTCTCGCGGGGGGCCTTCTTGTACGGGATCTTGCTCAGTAAGTGAGTAATGAGATTGAGGCGGGCCCGCCGCTTGTCGTCCGATCTCACCACGTACCACGGCGCCCATTTCGTGTCGGTCGCCTTGAACATATCGTCGCGCGCGCGCGAATAGTCGTACCAGCGGCTATAGGACTTCAGGTCCATCGGTGAGAGCTTCCAGATCTTGCGCCCGTTGTCGATGCGCGCCTCGAGCCGCCGGGTCTGCTCTTCCATGCTCACCTCGAGCCAGTACTTGAGCAGGATGATGCCGGACTGGACCATCATCTTCTCGAAATCCGGCGCGCGCTGCAGGAAGCGCCTCACGTCGTCCTCCGCGCAGAAGCCCATGACCCGCTCGACTCCTGCGCGGTTGTACCAGCTGCGGTCCCAGATAACCACCTCCCCGGCCGCGGGCAGATAGGGAAGGTAGCGTTGGATGTACATCTGGCTCTTCTCGCGCTCCGTCGGCGCCGGCAGCGCGAAGACGCGAAACACGCGCGGGCTCACCCGCTCGGTGATCGCCTTGATGGTCCCGCCCTTGCCCGCCCCGTCGCGCCCTTCGAAGACGATGCAGACTTTCAGGCCCTTGTGCTTGACCCATTCCTGGAGCTTGACCAGCTCGACATGGAGCCGCGCAAGCTCTTTCTCGTATTGCTTCTTCTTCAGCTTGTCCGGGCCGTCACCCTTCCGGTCTTTCGCCATGGGTATCCTGCCTGCAAGTGCCTTATCGCGGGATTGGGCTCAGCGCGCGATCGTCTGGACGAGCAGCTCGCGCCCCTTCCAGTGCATGCCGTGGAGGCGCATCGAGACCTTCTCGAGCGAGCCGTAGGGCGCGTCGACGAACTCGATGGACGCCGCGGGCCGCGATCCGTCGCCTTCGACCCGCTGGATCTTCCTGCACTCGAGATCGGGCGCATACTTCTTGACAAAGTCGCGGATTTCCTCGTCGGTGGTTCCCGGCGCGATGTTGCCTATCCAGAGCTTCATGCTCGCCTCACTTCAGGCTAGAACCAGTCTCAAAAATAGCCACAGAATCACACGGAATTACACGGACGAGAACCCAATCTGCTGACGGCCAGCAGCGCCTTGGGAATTCTGTGTGTTTCTGTGTGTTTCCGTGGCTGAAGTGGTTTTCGAGATAGCTTCTAGTCTACCGCCGCGCCGGCCTCAATAGGGGTTGCCGATCAGCGGCGCGATGAACAGCGTCGCCAGGGCCGTGATGACCAGAATGCCGGTGAGGTTCAGCCAGAAGCCGGCCTTCATCATCTGCGGCATTCGCACCAGCCCGGTGCCGAACACGATCGCGTTCGGGGGTGTCCCCACGGGCATCATATAGGCGCTGCTCGCCCCCAGCGTGCAGGCGATGATCAGCACATAGGGATTCATTCCGAGCACCGGCGCCATCGCGGCGAGCACCGGCACCATGGTCGCGACCTGCGCCGTGTTGGAGGTGAGTTCGGACAGGAACACCGTCATAGCGGTGATCGCGAGGAGCAGCGCGATGGGGTGCAGTCCCGCCATGCCGCGGCTCGCGTTGCCGATGAACTCCGACACACCGTTCGCTTCGATGGAGGCCGCCAGTGTGAGTCCCCCGCCGAAGAGCATGAGCACGCCCCAGGGGAGCTTCACGGCCGTGTCCCAATCCATTGCGCGCACGCCCTTGGCGCGGTCTACCGGGATCAGAAACAGAGCCAATGCCGCCAGCATGGCGATCCCCGCGTCGGAGAGTCCGGCGAGCGGCGTCACGCCCGCGATCACGACCGGCTTGAGCAGCGGGCTGAAAATCCAGAGGAAGGCGGTGACGAAGAAAACCGCAAGCACGGTCTTCTCGCCCCGGCTCAAGCGGCCCAGCTTCCGATACTCGTCGTTGAAATGCTGCCGGCCGCCCTCGATCTCGCCGATATCGGCGCGAAACAGGACGCGCGTGATCATCAGCCAGGCAATCGGCAGGAAGATCAGCGTGAACGGCCCGCCTATCAGAAGCCAGTCGAAGAAGCTGACCTCCTTCTGAAACGTCTGCTGGATGTAGCGCACCGCAATGCCATTGGGCGGCGAGCCGATGATCGTCGCGATCCCGCCGATCGATGCGGCGTACGCGACGCAGAGCAGGAGCCCGGTGGCGAAGTTACGCTCGGGAATGCGGTCCTGGGGTATCCCTCCGGACTCCTTGAGGCCCTTCCCCGTACGGCCGCGCAGCACGAGGTCGACGACGCTCAACGCGATCGGCACCATCATGGCCGCGCACGCGGTATTCGAGACCCACATGCTCAGAAACGCGGTGACCGCCATGAAGCCGCCGATGATCGCGCCCGGGCGCGCGCCGACCAGGCGCAACACGAAGAACGCGATGCGCCGATCGAGGCCCCAGCGCTCGATGGCGAGCCCGATGATGAAGCCGCCCATGAAGAGGAAGATCACGTCCGCGGCGTAGGGCGGCAGGACCTTGGACAGGGGCGCAATGCCGAGCAGGGGGAAGGCCACGATCGGCAGCAGCGCCGTGACCTCGATGTCCACCGCCTCGGTAAGCCACCAGCACGCCATCCACACCATCATCCCGAGCGTGGCGCGCCCGGCCTGCGAGAACTCGACCCACTCTCCGGGGCCGGTCGAGTAATGGGGCGGAAGGAAGTAGTAACAGACCAGCGCCAGCACCGGCCCGCCGAAGAGGCCGATGCGCTTCACCAGCGCCGCAGTCATGAAGCGGCGGCTGGTAGAACGACCTCCCCTCCTGCCAGAGGAGGGGTGCCCGCGCAAGCGGGCGGGGTGGTGGGAGCCTGGGCGACGCTCACCGTATGAACAGCATCCAGGGCACGCCGATCAGCAGGAATGCCAGGAAGAAGATCACTCCGAAGATCGCGCCCAACCGCCAGTAATCCGCCGCCGGCAGGTAGCCGCTTCCGTAGTACACGGGGCTCGGCCCTGACGCGAAGGGCGTGATGATGCCCATGATCCCGAGCTGCAGGCAGAGGGCGAGGGCGAGGGTGTGCATATTAACACCCGCGATCGTGGAGCCAACTGCGATCAGCACCGGGATCAGCGCCGTGACGTGGGCGGTCACGCTGGCGAAGAGGTAATGGCCGAAGAAGTTGATCAATAGCAGCGCAGCGATCGCCACGTGGGGCGAGACCCCTGCCACCGGGCCGGAGATGGTTTCGGCGAACCACTTGACGAATCCAACCTGGGTCAGGCCGCCGGCGAGGGCGACCAGTGTCGCGAACCATGCCAGCGTGTTCCACGCGGCCTTGTTGGCGGTAATGTCATCCCAGGTGACGACCTTGAGCAGCAGCATCAGCGAGATGACGACGAGAGCGGCCGTGGTAGCGTCCATAATGCCGCCGCCGAATATCCACAGCAGCAGCGCAATCACGACGAGCACGCCCAATATGATTTCCCGCGGGGAGAGCGGCCCCATCTTCTCGAGCTCCTTCGCCGCCCACGCGGGGACCTCCTTGCTCTGCTTGACCTCGGGCGGATAAATCCAGTACGCGAGCAGCGGCAGCGTCGCCAGCAGCAGGATGCCGACCGGGGCGAATGCGATGAACCAATCCATCCATGCCAGCTCGATTTTCGCCGTTTTCTTGACGAGCTCGACCGCCAGCAGGTTGGGGGCGAGCGCCGTCAGAAACATAGAGCTCGTGATACAGACGGAGCAGATGGCCACCCACATCAGATAGGATCCGACCCGGCGCATGGACGGGTCGTTGGGTTTCGAATCGTACAGGGCAGGAAGGTTGCGAATAATGGGGTATATCGTTCCGCCGCTGCGGGCGGTGCTGGACGGCGTGAAGGGCGCGAGCAGCGCGTCCGAAATCATGACTGCGTAGCCTAGCGTAAGCGTTTTGCGCCCCATCGCCTTGACGAGGACGAGCGCGATACGGCGTCCAAGCCCGGTCTTGTCATAGCCAAGGGCGAACATGAATGCCCCGAAGATCAGCCACACCGTGGTATTGGAGAACCCGGAGAGCGCCCAGCTCAAGGACGCGCGCGCCGAGTTGAACCCGGGCTTGGCCAGCTGGTCGGGGCTGAAGAAGACGTACTCGGATAGCACTGCGACCAGGGCGACGGCAATCAACCCGATCGCGCCTCCGGGCAGCGGCTCGAACATGAGCCCGATGATCACGCCGACGAATATGGCGAAGAAGTACCAGGCGTGCTGCGGGAGCCCCTCGGGCGCGGGGATCAGGGCAATGATGATGGCGACGGCGACGGGCGCGATGGCTTTCCAGTTCATTTTTCCCTCCCCAGGGCGAACGGGTTCAGAAACCGATCTTGAGCAACAGCACGGCCGCAACGAGGGTGCCGAGCAGCGCACTGCCGTAGGCGGCGACCATCGTCCCGGTGCCGGCGTGCACGCCGAGGTCGTGCAGGCCGTGGTAGATGCGGTGCACGGCGTGGAACAGGAAAAGCGAAATCACCGCGAGTATCAGCAATTTGCCGATCCAATGCTGAGCGAAGCCGAGCACGCGCGAATAGTCGAGAGCCTCCGGCGGCATCCACAGCCCCGTCGGCGCGATGATGCCGGTGATGAAGATCAGGATCGGCGCGACCGCCGCCGAGAGCATGCCGCCGGCGCCGAACAGCGACCAGAAGATCGGCTTGTTCGAGCGTTTCATCGCACGCTCCAGAGGCTGAACCACCACACCGTACCGAGGAGAACGATCGAGCAGGCCAGGGCTGCGCTCACGCCCAGCGCGACGATCGCCCCGTCCGGCAGCGGAACGCGCGACAGCGTCTTCGGCATCACCTTGAACCAGGTCCAGGCGTGGTAGCTCACTGCCATGAAGACGAGGCCGTGGTAGGCGATCGAGAAGCGTGTCGCCAGG
>JBIOVQ010000207.1:0-2364 GCA_044867805.1 Burkholderiales bacterium
CAGCGCCCCGCGGGACGCGCGTGGTCCATCAGGCTGTGGGTATCGGCGAGCTGGCGGCCGGAAATGAGCGCGAGCCCGTCCATCCTCACTTCCGCGCCGTCGCCCTGTTGCAGGACATTCAGATTGAGGCGCGAAAGCCGCGCGCCGAGGGTGACCGCGTGGGACTCGTAGCGCGCGTCCTTGGCGACCGCCGCCGCGCACGTCGCGATGTGGAACGCGCCCGGCGCCTCGCGCTGCACCCGCACGTGCCGGACGCGCGCGCCTTCTCCCACCACGACCTCGGTCACCGCGTCGTTGAAGTACGCCGCGTCGCCCAGGGCCACGTAGTCCTCGATCAGCGTGCACTCCGAGCCGGGTTCCGCGACCACCAGGCAGCGCGGATACGCCGCTGTCTCCTTCTGGGTCGAGACGTAGATGAGCTGCACCGGGGTCGGGCACTTCTGGTTCTTCGCCACCCAGACGAAGGCGCCATCGCGCAGGTAGCAAGTGTTGAGGGCCGTGAAGACCTCGCGCTCGAATTCCGCATGGCGCGCCAGGTGCGGCTCGATCACCGCCGCGTGGGTAGAGAGCGCCGCCGCGAGATGGGTGACGACGACGCCATACGGCAGCCCCGCGCTGGCCGAGAGCTCGGGAACGAACACGCCGTCCACGAACACGAGCCTGGCAGTTGCCTCGGGCGCGACGAAGGGCGAAATGTCCTGCATGCCGAGCCGCGGCGCCGCGGCAGCCGGCCTGAACGTTGTCTTCGTCAGCGGCGAGATATCGGTGAAGCGCCACTCTTCGTCGCGCGTGGTCGGAACCGTCAGCGCGTTGGCGCGCTCGAGCGCCTGCGCGC
Organism: Burkholderiales bacterium; assembly: GCA_044867805.1. Classification (GTDB taxonomy): domain Bacteria; phylum Pseudomonadota; class Gammaproteobacteria; order Burkholderiales; family SG8-41; genus SG8-41. Next base: position 836 of record JBIOVQ010000207.1, read on the forward strand.
GCCGCTCGTTGAGCCAGGAAACGCCGCCGCGCGGCGCTTCATAGCCCTTCAACAGCGCTTCGATATAGGGATGCGTTGCGACAGCAGTGCCCATCAAGCAGCCTTGACCCAGTCGTAGCCGCGCGCTTCCAGCTCCTCCGCGAGAGCCTTGCCGCCGGACTTGACGATGCGCCCGCCTTCCATCACGTGCACGTAGTCGGGCACGATGTAATTGAGCATGCGCTGGTAGTGGGTCACGAGCACCACGGCGTTGTCCGCCGTGGCGAGACGGTTCACCCCGTTCGCCACCACGCGCAGCGCGTCGATGTCGAGCCCGGAATCGGTCTCGTCGAGGATCGCGAGCCGCGGCTCGAGCAGCGCCATCTGCAGGATCTCGTTGCGCTTCTTCTCGCCGCCCGAGAACCCTTCGTTGACCGAGCGGTCGAGGAACGCGGGGTCCATCTGGAGCAGCTTCATCTTCTCGCGGGCGTGGTCGTCGAATTCGAGCGGATCGAGCTCATCCTTGCCGCGCGCGGCCTGCACGGTGTTGTACGCGAGGCGCAGGAACGCGCTGTTCGATACGCCGGGAATCTCGATGGGATACTGGAAACCCAGGAACAGGCCGGCGCGCGCCCGCTCTTCCGGCGCCATCTCGAACAGGTTGCGTCCCTCGAAGGCGGCCGTGCCGCCGGTCACTTCATAGGCGGGATGCCCGACCAGCGCCTTGGCGAAGGTGCTCTTGCCCGAGCCGTTGCGGCCCATGACCGCGTGCACCTCGCCGGCGCGCACGGCGAGATCCACGCCCTTCAGGATCTCCACGCCGTTGATCCTGGCACGGAGGCCCTTTACCTCGAGCAGCACTTTTGCGCTCGGACGGATCATCCGACGCTGCCTTCGAGCTTCAGGCCCAGGAGCTTGGTCGCCTCCACCGCGAATTCCATCGGCAGCTGCTGGAACACGTCGCGGCAGAAGCCGTTGATGATCATCGACACCGCTTCTTCCGTGCCGATGCCGCGGCTCGCGAAATAGAACAGCTGCTCCTCGCCGATGCGCGAAGTGGTCGCCTCGTGCTCGACCTTGCCGCTCGCGTTCTGCACCTGGATGTAGGGGAAGGTGTTGGCGCCGCTCTTCGAGCCGATCAGCATCGAGTCGCACTGCGAATAGTTGCGGGCGTTCTCCGCGCGCGGCCCCATTTTCACCAGCCCGCGGTAGCTGTTGTTGGACTGCCCCGCCGAGATGCCCTTGCTGATGATGCGGCTGCGCGTATTGCGGCCGATATGGGTCATCTTGGTCCCGGTGTCGGCCTGCTGGTGGTGGTTGGTGAGGGCGACCGAGTAGAACTCTCCGATCGAGTTGTCGCCGAGCAGCACGCAGGACGGGTACTTCCAGGTGATGGCGGAGCCGGTCTCGACCTGGGTCCACGAGATCTTGGAGCTGGCGCCCTTGCACAGGCCGCGCTTGGTGACGAAGTTGTAGATGCCGCCCACGCCGTTCTCGTCGCCGGCGTACCAGTTCTGGACCGTCGAGTACTTGATCTCGGCGTTGTCGAG
>JBIOVQ010000208.1:0-46446 GCA_044867805.1 Burkholderiales bacterium
TCCGATACGATAACCGAGACTCACTTCGCATTGGTGTCGGCTGCCCAGCGCATCTCGACGGTCGCATCCCCGCAAGCGGGGCCCCTGCTCCGCGCCTCGATGCGCCCACCTTGCGGTCGCATCCCCACAGAAAACGTGGGGCCCCTGCTCCGCCCCTCGGCGCTCATCCGGGACGCCTCATCTAAAAATCGATCTTGATGCCCAGCGTCTTGACGATCGGCCCCCACCGTCTCATTTCGTCCTCGACGTAGCGCTTGTACGCCTCGGGGCTCATGGGGGGCTCGATCTCGAACGTGCCGGAGACGAGGAGGTCCCGGTAGGACCGCTCCGCCAGCAGCTTGAGATTGGCCGCCGATACGTAGTCAATCGCCTCCTTCGGCGTGCCCGCGGGCGCGTAGATGCCGATGAAATTCGGGCTGACGAGCTTGGGCAGGCCCTGCTCGGCCGCGGTCGGAATATCCGGCGCCGCGGCGAGCCGCGTGCCGTGCGTCACCGCCAGCACCCGCGCCCGGCCGCTGCGGTGCAATGCCAGGACATGGTTGGTCATGGCCGGCACGATCATCGGGACATGGCCGGCGATGAGATCGATGATCGCCGGTCCCGCTCCCTTGTAGGGCACGTGGGTCGTGCCCGTCACGCCGGTCTGCAGCTTGAACAGCTCGCCGGTCAGGTGGTTGAGCGAGCCGTGGCCGGCCGAGCCCCAGGGGAGCGCGGTGGGATCGCGCTTGGCCAGGGCGATCAACTGCTTTAGATCCTTGACCGGAACGGACGGATGGACCGTGATGGCGAAGGCCGTCACCGCGATGCCAGAAACCGGCACCAGGTCCTTGAGCGGATCGTACATCGGCCTGGTCTTGAGCAGGCCCTCCGTGATGTGCGTGGTCGCCCCCCCGAGGAGGAGCGTGTAGCCGTCCGGGCGCTGGCGCGTGGCCTGGGCCGCCCCGACCGAGCCGCCGCCGCCGCCGATGTTCTCGATCACGACCGTGCCGAGCGCGTTCTTCATGCGGTCTCCCCACGGCCTGCCGATGGTGTCGTAGGCCCCGCCCGGCGGGAACGGGACGATCAACCGGACCGGGCGTTCGGGATACTTCCCCTGCGCGAAGCTCGCGCCCGGCATGAGCACGCTCGCCGCCAGCGCCAGCAACCCCCAGGCCAGGACGTCAGGTCGCTTCATATGAGCCTCCCCCTTTGTTGTCCGGCTAGATTACGCCTCCCGCGCCGTCCTTGGCGACCCCTGGTACTAGCGTCCCATGGCGGATGGCGAATGGCGGAAGTTAAACCTTCCTTTCGACTTTCGACTTTCGACTTTAGGAGGACGCCCTATCTGGAACTATGTCGCTGCTCGTGCTCGGCGATCGCCTTCTTGAGGTCGCTGTATTCCTCGCAGCCGAAGAAGCAGAGCCGGTCGAGCCTCGCCAGGTGCTCTTTCGCTTTCGCGACGTCGCCCTTCATCAGGTAGGCCTCGCCGATGTATTCGTGCGCGCCGCGATGCCTCGGATCGAGCCTGAGGGCCTCGTTGTAGTGCTTGAACGCCAGGTCCAGGTTGCCCGACTTGCGGTTGGCGTAGCCGAGCCAGTTCTGCGCGTCGGCGTTCTGCGGGTCGCGGAGCGCGACCTTGCTGAAATGGCCTATCGCCTCACCCCAGTTCTGGCTCGTGATCGCCGCCTTGCCGGCCTCGAAGTCCGGGTCCGCCTTGGCGGCCGCGGGCGCGGGGGTGCTATCGCCGACGGCCAGGGAGGGTACCGGAGCGAACGCTGTTGCGGCGGCAAGCACCGCGATTGCAATGAGTTTGCCTTTCATGTGCATTTTCCTTACAGGGTTGATAGGGTGGACAAATCAGGGTGTAGCCGGCCACGCCCTCCTCCTTACGAAGCGCAAGCCGCCCTGGATTCACCGTAAACAATCGAAGCTCCCTTTCAATTCCCGGACTAGAAAACCCGCGAGAGCGGGAGATCGGGAGATGGAAGAAGCCTTACCCCCATTTCCCGCTCTAACGCTCTCACGCCCTCCCGGCTTTTCTCGCTCTCCCGCCCTCACGGACTTACCGTCGGTGGCGCCTCAGTCCGGCCCGTCGCCGCTGATATGCGTGTCGTTCGGGTTGGGACTGCCTTTCCGGGTTTCCACGAGCGACTTCAAGCTCATCAGATAAATCGCCCACTTGGTGCTGCAGTGGTGCATGAATTCGACCGGCTCCTTCCAATCCTGGTGCCTGAAGAGGACGATGGCATGGTCGCCCGATTGCTTGAGATCAAAGCTCACCCTGGTGCCGATCCATTCCTGTGGCCCGTCGACCACTTGCCATAGCACACGCTTGGCGGGCTGAAGCTCAAGTACCTTCATGTCGAAGCCGCCGATCTCGGAGCCGTTCGCGCTGAAGCGGAACTTGAGCGCTCCGCCGACCTTGCTTTCCCCTTGCGTGTTGTTCGTCCACCAGGCGGCCAGGCCTTCGCGCGTGGCCAATGCCTTGTAGACTTCATCCGGGGACGACTTGATTCCGACTCGATGCAGGATATCTGCCATTGCCGTTCTCCTTGCTGGTTGGTTGTGTTCAACGACCAGCCGCAGGTTAGCTTCCAGCGACGACGAACCGTGAGTAACAACTGTGACGCGTTTCGGCGGCGCTCGATCGCGGCACAAGACTTGATATGGATTCGCTGATCACGGCGGCAGCGAGAGCACTCCAGGCGGGGGACCCCCTGGGGGCCCTCAAGCGGATCGCACTTCGGAACGACGCGCCTGCCCTCGCCCTGCGCGGGATCGCCATGGCCCAGCTCGGCGAGCTGGCGAAGGCCCGGGCGCTCCTGCGGCGCGCAGGGCGTGCGTTCGGCCCGCGAGAGCGCGCGGAGCGGGCACGCTGCGCCACGGCCGAAGCCGAGGTTGCGCTCGCATCGCGCGACCTCCGCTGGCCGACGCACGCGCTCGACGAGGCCCGGCGCACGTTCGGCGCCCTCGGCGATCGCGCCAACGAGCTCCACGCCGCGCTCCTTCAGATCCGCCGGCTGATTCTGATCGGCCGGATGAACGAAGCGGGCGACGCGTTCGACGAGCTGGAGCGGCGCGCGGCTCCGCCCATGCTGATGGCGCGGGGCGAGCTCGTCGCGTTCGAGATTGCCCTGCGCCGCGGACACACCGCACTGGCCCGGGCGGCGCTGGCCCGCGCCCGGGCAGCGGCGGACCGTTCGGGCATCCCCCCGCTCCGCGCCGAAGTCGAGCGAGCCGAGCTCACGCTCGCGCTTCCGGCGGCACGGCTCATCGCAGGGGGCACCGAACGGTCCCTCGTGCTGGCGGAAGTCGAGACGATGCTCGCCTCGCGGCACCTGATCGTGGACGCGTGCCGGCGGGCCGCGCGCTCGGAGAGGCGTGAAGTGCGCCTCGAGCGGCGCCCGGTCCTGTTTGCGCTCCTGCGCTCGCTGGCCGAGGCATGGCCGGGCGAGGCGACGCGCGAGGCGCTCTGCGAGCGCGCGTTCCGCGCCCGGCGCATAGACGAGTCGCATCGTGCGCGGCTTCGCGTCGAGCTCGGCCGCCTGCGCAAGGAACTGCGCTCGCTCGCCGACGTGCGCGCGACGCCGGGCGGCTTCGCGCTCCTGCCCAAATCGGGCGAAGTGCTGGTCCTCGCGCCGCCGATCGAGAGCCCGGATGCCGACGTGCTCGCGCTCATGGCCGACGGCGAAGCGTGGTCCACGTCCGCGCTCGCCCTGGCGTTGGGCTCGAGCCAGCGAACGGTGCAGCGCTCGCTCGGCGCCCTCGAGGCCTCCGGCAAGGTGCGCACGCTCGGCCGCGCCCGCGCGCGCCGCTGGCTCGCCGCGCCGGTCGCAGGATTCGCGACGACCTTGTTACTCCCCGCTCCGCCCGGCATCGGCTAGGCTGATCGCAACACGAGGAAAGGAGCAACGCATGAAACGATCGGAAGGCAGTGCAAGGTCCGGCGCGCAGGCAGAGATCGTCCGCGAATACGGCCCGTTTCCGGATGCGCCGCAGGTGGCTGGCGTGACGTTCGACGGCACTCACGTCTGGTTCGCCGCGGGCAAAGCGCTGCGCGCGTTCGATCCGTCGAGCGGCCGGGACGTGCGCGCCATCGACGTCGCATCCGACGCCGGCACCGCGTTCGACGGGCGTTACTTCTATCAGATCGCCGGCGATCGCATCCAGAAAGTCGACCCCGAGACGGGAACGGTCCTCGCAACCATCCCGGCGCCCGGCAACGGTCACGACTCGGGTCTGACGTGGGCCGAGGGCACGCTCTGGGTCGGGGAGTACCGCGGCCGGAAGATCCACCAGATCGACCCCCAGACGGGCGCGATCCTGCGCACCATCGAGTCGAACCGCTTCGTCACCGGCGTGACGTGGGTAGACGGCGAGCTCTGGCACGGCACCTGGGAAGGCGACCAGAGCGAGATCCGCCGTGTCGACCCCAAGAGCGGCAAGGTCCTGGCCCGGCTCGCCATGCCCGACGGCGTCTTCGTGTCGGGCCTCGAGTCCGACGGCGCGGACCTGTTCTACGCGGGCGGCGGTCCGAGCGGGAAAGTGCGCGCCGTGCGCCGGCCCAGGCGCACGTAGGAAAGGCGTCCCAGATGTGGCGTCCCAGATACGGCGTCCCAGATGCGGCGTCCCAGATACGGCGCGCTATAAAGAGGCTAGTAAAACCAAGTCCTTAGCTCGCGCTCTGGCAGCTGACGGCTGGCGGCTGACGGCTCCGCGCAGATGTCGATTCGCCGCGGCCCCGATCGACTAAGGGGTGAGGCACTAACCAAGGAGACTGAAATGACAGAGCAGCGCTACGGCTGGGTCATGGTTGCGCTCGGGGCGCTGATGACCTGCGTCGCGGTCGGCGCGATGTTCTCGCTCGCCGTGTTCCTGCAGCCGATGACCGAGGATACCGGCTGGTCGCGCGCCGCCATCTCCGGCGCGATGACGCTCAACTTCCTCGCGATGGGAATCGCCGGCTTCGGCTGGGGCGCGCTCAGCGACCGCTTTGGCACGCGCAGCGTCGTGCTCGCCGGATCGGTGCTGCTCGGACTCGGGCTCGCGCTTGCAAGCCGCGCGACCACTCAGACCGGGTTCCTGCTGACCTACGGGCTGATCGTCGGCGTTGCCGCCGGCAGCTTCTTCGCGCCGATGATCGCCTCGGTCATGTCATGGTTCGAGCGCCATCGCAGCCTCGCCGTTTCGCTCGTCTCCGTGGGCGTCGGCGTCGCGCCGCTGACCTTGTCGCCCTTCGCAGCCTGGCTCGTGTCGTGGACCGACTGGCGCGCGGCGCAGCTCATTATGGCCATCCTGGTCTGGGCGCTCCTCATCCCCGCCTCTCTCTTCGTGCGCCGGGCGCCGGCCGGCGGCGCGAATTCCGGAACGACGCCGCTGCCCGCGGGCACCCACGGCTCCGTGGGCGGCGCGCTGCGCTCCGCGCCGTTCATCGTCCTCGCGCTCACCTACTTCGCGTGCTGCGCGGCGCACTCGGGGCCGATCTTCCACACCATCAGCTATGCCGTCGTGTGCGGCGTGCCGCTCACGGCCGCGGTCACGGTCTACAGCGTCGAAGGCCTGGCAGGGCTCGGCGGCCGGATAGCGTTGGGCCTCCTCGCCGACCGCTACGGCGTGAAGCGCATACTGATCGCCGGTCTCGTGATCCAGGCGCTTGCCGCGGGCAGCTTCGTCTTCGCTGCGCGTCTCGGGGAGTTCTATGCCGTGGCCGCGGTATTCGGTTTCGCCTACGGCGGGGTGATGCCGCTCTACGCGGTGCTCGCGCGCGAATACTTCGCGCAGCACATCATGGGCACGGTGCTGGGGGCGGCGACCATGGTGGCAAGCCTCGGCATGTCGCTCGGCCCGCTCGCCGGCGGCTGGATCTTCGACCGCTTCGGCGGATACGCCTGGCTCTACATCGGCTCCTTCGCGCTCGGCCTGGGCGCCGTGGCGATCGCGCTCGCCTTCCCGTCGATCCCGCGGCACGCGCAGCTGCAACCGGCGTAAGCAAGGCGGATAGCGGATGGCGGATGGCGGAAGTTGACCCGTCCTACTTCCGCCTTTCGACTTCCGACTTCCGACTTAAGGAGGACGCCCTATCTGGGACGCCCTTCAAGCGAATCAGCAATAATAGGCGACACCCACGATAGTCGCTGCGAGGGCTGCCGTGGTCTGTTCCCCCACGCGAGGAGAGAAATGACCATGCGCTACGTGCTCTTCACCGCTCTGCTCTGCTGTCTCGCTCCCGCCGGCCTCGCGGCGGAAAAGCCGCGCGACCTCACCAAGCTCAATGCGTGCAAGATTCTCACGCCCGCCGACGTCGCCGCAGCGACCATGCGCAAGGTGATCACATCGGTTGGCGGCCAGGTGCATTGCAGCTACGTCGTGGAGGCCCCGCAGTCGGGCGCCGACACCTACGACTTCTACCTGCAGGAGGCGGCCGTGACCCAGGCGCTGCTGGAGATCAAGAGTCCCGGCGACAAGGGCACGCCCATCGCCGGACTCTGGAGCGAGGCGTACGTCCGCCCCGCAGTCGGCAGCCCGAAACAGCTGAGCCTGGTCGCGCTGCGCAAAGGCGACATGGCGATCCAGATTCAGGGGCCTAACAAGGACGTGCTGATCGCGCTAGGCAAGCTCGCGGTGTCGCGCCTCAAGTAGCCTCGTGCATTGACGTTGGCGCTCTTCGCGTCCTTGGCATCCTTGGCAGTGAGGCTTCTTTCTTTTCCTTCGTGTCCTTCGCGTCCTTGCCGGTGAGGCTTTGAGGAAGGCTGGCGGCTGACGGCTGGCGTCTGGTGACTCCGTCTGTCAGGGAAGGGCCCGTTGCAGCCTGTGCCGCTCGCGCGACTCGAGCAGCGGCACCGCCTCGGCGACGTACTTCTTGAAGTGCGGCGTCCGCTGGTGGGCCTCGAACGCCTTCTCGTCGTCGTAGATCTCGAACAGCATGACCTTCGTGCGGTCCGCGGGGTCGACCAGCACCTCGAATTGCCGGCACCCGGGCTCCTTGCGCGCCTCGCTCCCGTTGGCGAGCGCCTGCGCCATGAAGCGCTCCACGTTCTCCGGCTTGATGCGGATCATCACTGCCAGTACGAAGCTCATGTCATCGTCTCCTCTGCTGGTATCTGTGGTTCCATTTTGTTCTTCTTTGCGCCTTTGCGCCTTTGCGTCGAGTGTTTGCGCTGGCGGCTGACGGCTAGACGCGTCCGAAGTCGCTCTCGTACAGCTTGTCGAGGCGACTGAGGACGTCAGCAGGCAGCGGTCCCATGGCGGCGGCCTTCAGCGCCTCGTCGATGTGGTGCAGCTCCGCGCTGCCGATGATCGCGGCCGATACGTCCGGATTTGACAGCACGAAACGCAGCGCGACTTGTGCCCGCGTTCCGTGTCCGCTGCCGATGGCGTCGAACACGGCCTTCGTCTTGCGCTCGTCTTCCGCGACGCTTGTGTTTGCCGTGAGCACACTCTCCCGCCCGGTCCGCTCGTCCGTGGCGATGACGCCGGCGGCAAAGATGCGGATCGCCAGCACCGCGACACCATAAGCGCGGCAGGCGTCGATAACGCCGGTAAAGTCGTGGCCAGTCCAGGCTTTGGGCATGCTACGGCCCGCGCTGGGATTGAGGAGGTTGTAGTAGACCTGCGCGGAATCGAACCGCCGGCTGCGGATCACCTCGCACACGGATGGGGTCTCGCCGATGGCGGTGATGCCCATGTGGCGGATCAGCCTTTTCTCGCGCAACCGCTCCATGCCATCGGCTGCGCCGTTCTTCCCCAGGATCTGCTCGACCGTCATCACCCGCCCGCCGGGCTTCGACCCGATCCGGTTGTGGAGCTGCAGCACATCCACCGATGAGCGCTTGAGCCGCGCGAGGCTCCCCCTGAAGCGCTCCTCGATCTGCGCCGGGATGTCCTTCAGGTTCTCGACGTCGAGATTGAACTTGGTCGAGAGATAGGGCTTGAACCCGGTCTCGGGCAGCAGCCAGCCGAGCGATTCCTCCGACTTGCCGTTGCCGTATTGCGCGGCGGTATCGACCCAGTTGATGTCGCCCGCCATCGCGCGGCGGATCGCTTCCCGCTTCGTCGCGTCATCCTTGTGGACGAGGATGCCGCCGACGGCGCCTGCGCCGAAGATCACTTCCGAGACCTGGATGCCGCTGCGGCCAAATGCTCGTTGTTTCATGCGTGCTAGGATACCCGCATATCAATTGAAACCACAGATGAACACAGATACACACAGATAAAGCCAAGAACAATAGACAGGATTTACAAGATTTACAGGATTAGATCGAAAATAAGAACGACGTGTAAATCCTGTCCATTTCCTGCTTTTCATCCGTGTTCATCTGTGTTTATCTGTGGTTAGTCTTGATTTTCACTTCATAAGGATCGGAAGAACCAATGAAAGCAGCCTACTTCATGAAAATGGGCGGACCCGAGGTGATGCAGTACGGTGACGTGCCCGACCCGGTCGCCGGCCCCGGCCAGGTGCTCGTCGACGTGCACGCGGCGAGCGTCAACGGGGCCGACTGGAAGGTGCGCGCCGGCCGCTATGGCAACCCGGTCACCCAGTTTCCCTACGTCCCCGGCCGGGATTTCTCGGGCGTCGTCGCCGGGCTCGGCGAAGGCGTGAAGGACTTCAAGGTCGGCGACCCGGTGTTCGGCGTGGTGGAGCAAGTCGCCGACGGCGGCTACGCCGAGAAGGTCGCGATCAAGGCAGCGATCGTCGCGAAGAAGCCTGCCAACCTTTCACACGTGGAAACCGCCTCCATCGCGCTGATCGGGCTCACCGCGCTGGTTTCGGTCGAGGACACCCTCAAGCTCAAGCGCGGCGAAACGATCCTCATCCAGGGCGGCGCGGGCGGCGTGGCGAGCTTCGCGATCCAGGTGGCCAAGCACATCGGCGCCCGCGTGATCTCGACTGCCAGCGCGGCGAACCTCGATTACGTGCGCAAGCTCGGCGCCGACCAGGTCATCGACTACAACGCCCAGGACTTCACGAAAGCGGTATCCGGTTGCGACGCGGTGTTCGATACCGTCGGCGGCGACGTCGCCACGCGCTCTTTCGCCGTGCTGCGCCCCGGCGGCCGCGCGGCGTTCATCGGCTCGGGAGCGTCGGCGCCGCCCTCGCCCCGCCCGGACGCCACATCGCTGCGTCCCAAGGTCGGGCGCGACCGCCCGCATCTCGAGCGCATCGTCTCGCTCGTGACCAGCGGCGCCGTCAAGCTTCCCGAGCTCAAGACCTACAAGCTGTCGGAGGCCGCGGCGGCCCACAAGGTCAGCGAGGGCCGCCATTTCCGCGGGAAACTTGTGTTCAAGGTCCGTTGATCGCGGGGTTGTACGACGGGTCGCGAAGGACGCGAAGGCCGCAAAGAAGGCGCCAGTACGACGGGTCACGAAGGACGCAAAGGCCGCAAAGGACAGATATTGGTCAAGGACGCGAAGACAACGCCAAGCGAGGCACAAGCACGCGCTTCGGGAATAGGAAGCTCCGATCCGCTTCCTGTATGCCGCCCTTGGCGCAGTTCTTCGCGACCTTGGTGTTCATATTATCTATTCCTTCGCGCCCTCCGCGTCCTTGGCGACCCGTAGTAGAGCCAAACCTTCAGCAGTGCCCGGCCTGGCCTCGCGCGCGCCGCCGCTTGGCGGCGCTGGCCCGTTGGGTGGATACTGGTCCAAGGGCGGTCTCGATACCGCTCGATAAGAGGAGGAAGTCCATGAAAGAAACCTGCCGCAGCTCCATCCGCTTCGGTTTGCTGACCGCCGCTCTCGTGGCGGCGACCGCCCTGCCCGTGCACGCGGCGGAGCGCTACCCCGCGAGGCCGATACGCATGATCGCGCCGTTCCCGCCCGGCGGCAGCACGGATTTCAACGCCCGCGCGATCCAGGACAAGCTGTCGGACCTGCTCGGGCAGCAGGTCGTCGTCGACAACCGCGGCGGCGCCTCGGGCCAGATCGGGACGCGCATCGTCAAGGACAGCACGCCCGACGGCTATACGCTGCTCGTGCACACCGTCGCGTTCGTCACCAGCCCGATGCTCTACGAGAGCGCCGGCTACGACCCCCTGAAGGATTTCATGCCGGCATCCATGATTTCCCAGGTGCCGACGACGGTCTCGGTGCACCCATCGGTGCCGGTCCACTCCGTGAAGGAGCTGCTGGCGCTCGCGAAGTCGCGCCCCGGCGAGCTCATCTACGCCTCCTCGGGCATCGGCACCAACGCGCACATCACCGGCGAGCTGTTCAACCTGATGGGCAAGACCGCCATCCGCGCCATCCACTACAAGGGCGGCGGCCCGGCGCTCGCCGCGGTCGTGAGCGGTGAGGTGCAGGTCGGCTTCTCCAATATCACGCAGACCGCGCGCCTGGCCGAGGCGGGCCGCCTGCGCCCGCTGGCCGTCAGCAGCCTCAAGCGCTCACCCGCGCTTCCCAACCTGCCGACCGTCGCCGAAGCCGGACTGCCCGGATTCGAGATGGTGGCGTGGCACATCGTCGCGGTGCCCAGGGGCACTCCGCAGGCGACCGTCAGTACGCTGAACGAGAAGATCCGGGCCACCCTGGCGGATCCCGTGATCCTGCAGCGCTTCGAAAAGGGCGGCATGGATCCCTTCCCCACCGCGCCGCAGGAGACCGTCGCCTACCTGAAGAACGAGCAGGTGAAATGGCAGCGGGTCATCAGGGAGCGGAACATCAAAGGCCAATAGCGTCCCAGATAGGGCGTCCCAGATGATGCGTCCCAGATGATGCGTCCCAGATAGGGCGTCCCAGATGATGCGTCCCAGATAGGGCGACCCAGGAAAGGCGCCCAAGCCAAGGGCGTTGAAACCGAAGCGCAGTATCTGAGACGCCTCACCTGGGACGCTTCACCTGGGACGCTTCACCTGGGACGCTGCGGCCTCCGACATTTCATCGCAATCGGGAGCCATGCCACATCGGCCGCTGAGCGCAGCCTCCGATACGATAACCAAGACTCACTTCGCATTGGTGTCGGCTGCCCAGCGCATCTTGACGGTCGCATCCCCGCAAGCGGGGCCCCTGCTCCGCGCCTCGATGCGCCCACCTTGCGGTCGCATCCCCACAGAAAACGTGGGGCCCTGCTCCGCCCCTCAGCGCTCACCTGGGACGCAGTCAGAGAACAATATTGTTCTGCGGCTGCAGCAAGGGCGGCAAGTCCGTTTCGCCGAGCATTTCCCGCAAATCTACTTCCACGGCCCGGCACATCTGCGAAATGGGGACGTCGTTCGCGCTCCCTTCGAATGGATTCTCGGTGCTCTCTCCGACCCGGTCCAGCGAGGTGTACATCCAGGAAATCAGCACGCTGAAAGGGATAGCCAGCCAGACCATGTTCCCTTTCATTGCCCCCTCCACGCTTTCATTGAGATTGTCGAACTCCCTGAGCAAGCCGAAGGGAAGCAGCAGGCAGAACAATCTGACGAAGAGGGCACTCATGACTGCAAATTGGCTCGGATAGGGAAAATCCTTTATGCGCTCACTCCTGCCCTGCTGCGCGAAGAAATCCTTGACTGCCCTTTGCATGTCGACGAATTGCAGTACGACTATCTCCTGGTTGGCGAACAGCCCCTTGATCGTCTTGCTCTGCAATCCCATTATCCGGGTTGCTCTGTTTCTTGTTGCAAGGATCTGGTGCAGTTCCCCGGCGGAAACGTATTTCGCCAGCTCGGTTTCCAGCGCCGTGTCCTTCTCGGGAATGGAATAAAACCGCCGCTGATACTCTACGTTGTGAGCCTTGTTCATGGTTTCCCAAGCCCTGCTATCTCTCATCTGATATCGCATGGCAGTCAGCCACGCGAGATGACGATATATCAGCTCCTTTGACTTTCCGGGATTGTTGAAAAAATCCCTGCTCATTGTTCCCCAAGCTCTGCTGTTGCTGACTATGTCCCCCCAGATTTGCCGCGCTTCCCAGGTCCTGTTGTAGGTCTGCAGGTTCTTGAAGCCGACTATGAACGCCGTGGCGGTTCCCAGCAGCGCCACCACTGTCCAGGGAATGCCCAGCCATTTCAGACCCCCGACCTGATACAAGACAACCGGCACGACACCCAGGACGATCAGGACGTAGATGTCCCGCCTGGTCCAATCGAGGAACTCCAAGAGCGTGTACGATTTGCCGGTGTGCATGGTTGCTTGCCCCCTTATGGTGCGATAGCACCTGGGTGCTGCGTCCCAGATACTGCGCCTCACCTGGGACGCTTCACCTGGGACGCCCTATCTGGGACGCCTCATCTGGGACGCCTCACGGCTTGAGCACCTCTGCTCCTGCTGCGGCTTCCAATTCGCAGGCATTCGCCGTCATTGCCAGGAAGCTGTAGTAGCCGATCGTTCCGGTCAGCTCGACCAGCTGGAAGTTGCCGAGCCGCTCCTGCAGCGCCTTCATGGCCGCCGCGCCGACGCGATGCCTGCGGATGAGATCGCGCGTGAAATCCACGATCTGCGCATCCTCCGGCGGGAGGCCCCGCGAATGCTTGTCGCGGATGGCGGCGATGGTCGCCTCCGGCACGCCCTGCTTGCGCGCCTGGCCGGTCTGGGCGCCCCAGATATAGACGGCGTCGAACTCGCGCGCGACGGTCATGGCCGCGAGGACGCGCACGCGCTTGTCGAGCTCGCCCTCGAAGCGCACGTAGGCGCCCAGGCTCATCACGTGCTCGGCGAGCGGCGGGCAATGCAGCAGCATCGTGAACGGCCCCTGGATCGCGCCGCGGCTCGCGACGACGCGGTCCACGATCGGGTGGTATTGCGCGGGGACGTCTTTCTTGCCGGTGATGGAAGGCAGGCGGGCCACGGAAACTCCTGAAGGATGAGGGATGAAGGATGAGGGATGACCCTCGCGCGTTGCGCGAATCTACTCTAGTCCTGACCTTTCACTAACGTCCGGTCAGAAAGCCTCGACGAATGTGGCAATGCACTCCGACCGAAGGTGACGGAAGGTCGGGACCTCTCAGGCAAGGTCATCCTTCATCCTTCCGCCTTCATCCTTTGGGTGCGCCCGGGCGCACCCAGCCCAACCACCTGACGAAGGCTGCGCCCATGACCTGTTCCCGGTCGCGGCCCTTCAGCCACGGCATTTCCTCGGTAAACATCGTCACGCACTGGCGGTAGCTGCACGGCATGCGGGTGATGTCGGTGCCCCAGAAACAGCGCGCGGGCCCGAACGCTTCGATGATCTGCTGCAGGTACTTGTGGATGTTCCTGTAGGGATAGGGCTGAGTCGAAGTACTTGGCGCCCCCGACAGCTTGACTGCGACGTTGGGAAGCCGGGCGAGCTCGAGCATTTCGCCGAGATTGGCATAGGCCGCATCGTCCTTGAGGTCGGCCCTGCCGCCGCCGCGCCCGATGTGATCGATGTGCAGCTTGAGGCGGGGGTGCCGCTCGGCGATCTTTCCCAGCACGTTGATGTTGCCCCCGCTGGCGAGGAGTCCGATGGGCAGCCCCGCCTTCTCGCTTGCCTTCCAGAACCAGTCGAGCGAGCCGTCGGTCCACCAGGCCCTCTGATCCGGCTCGTTGAAGGTATAGCGGAACCCGAGCATGCCCGGCCGTTTGCGCCAATTGGCCACGATCTGCTCGCGATCCGGGCTCTTGAGATCGAAGTGCCCGAGGATGCAGAACTTGTCCGGATGCTTCCGCACGGCTTCGACCGCGAGTGCGTTGCCCGCCTCGCCGTGCGCGCCGGGCGGGTGGATAACCGCGCAGTCCACGCCGGCCGCCGTCATCTCGGCCAGGGCATCGTCGGCCGAGTAGGTCGGGGCCTGGCGATGATGCGGGCTCATCTTGAAATTTTTCCAGATGTGGATCTGTGAATCGACGATCAGCATTTTTCCTCCCAAAAGCGTCCCAGGTGTTGCGTCCCAGATACTACGCCTCAGATAAAGCGATCTATGCCTTCGGCCATTCTTCGCTGCGCCGCCCAGTGGCACGCCTCATCTGGGACGCTTTATCTGGGACGCACTTCCGGCGTAGTGTGTAGGATAACAACCACCCACCATCGGCGCGCCAGGAGTCCAGTACATGAACCCCGGATTCGAAGAAGTCATGCGCATACCCGGCCGCGGCACTCTCGCGGCGTGGGCGAAGAGACGCATTGATAGGTGAGGTCGCCATGACCAAGTCCGCAACCCCGGGCGCGTTCGGGTATCTGACGATGCCCGAGGTCCGCTTTCTGGACGCAGCCGTCGAGCGGCTGATACCCACCGACGAGCTCGGGCCGGGCGCCAGGGATGCCGGCGTTACGGCCTACATCGACGGTCAGCTGCTCAGCTCGTGGGGCACGCACGGCCGCAACTACCGCTCGGGGCCGTGGCCGGACGGCATACCCGAGCAAGGATTCCAGTCGCGGTTTACGCCCCAGGAGATCTACCGGATCGGCATCCGCGAGATCAACAGCCATTGCATCGCCGCGCACGGGAGGCCGTTCGACCAGTTGTCCGCTGAAAAGCAGGACGAGATCCTGAAGGCGCTCGAGAAAGGTCGGATCGACCTTCCGTCGCTGCCTTCGAGGCTCTTCTTCGAGCTGCTCTGGCGTAACACCGAAGAGGGTTTTTTCGCCGACCCGATGTACGGCGGCAATCGCGACAAGGCCGGATGGAAGCTTCTGGGGTTCCCCGGCGTACCCTCCGGCGCATACCGGGAGCACCTCGACAAGGCCGAGCCGTACCATGCCGAGCCCGTCAGCATACTCGACGTCCAGCTTGGAAATGCGCGCCTCGATGGTCAGGGCTTCGTAAAGCACGTGATGTTGAAGCGCGGGGAGAAGTAGCGTGAGCGCGACGAGGATGAAACCGGTCGACGTGGTCGTCGTCGGAAGCGGCGTGGTGGGCTCGATCATGTCGATGGAGCTGGCGAACGCCGGGCTGCGTGTAGTCTGCCTCGAGCGGGGCCGGATGATCGATCCCCAGACGGATTTCGCGCAGCCCTTCGTGCACGACGAGCTGAAGTACGACCGGCACAGCGATATTTTCCAGAACCTCTCGCGCGAGACCATCACGTTCCGCCACAACGCGAGCCAGATGGCGCTGCCGATGCGCGAGCTCGGCTCGTTCAAGCCGGGCGAGATGGTGGGCGGCACCGCGGCGCACTGGGGCGGCAACGCGCGACGCTTTCTCCCGCACGATTTCGAGCTCCGCTCGAAGATCGTGGAGCGGTACGGCAGGAGCTTCCTGCCCAGCGACAGCACGATCCAGGACTGGGGCGTGACGTGGGACGAGGTCGAGCCGTACTACGACCAGTTCGAGAGTATCTACGGCGTGGGCGGCAAGGCCGGCAACATCCAGGGCGAGATCCAGCCCGGCGGCAATCCCCACGAAGGCCCCCGCTCGCGCGAGTTTCCGAACCCGCCGACGCGCCGCACGCCGGTCGGGGAGCTATTCGCAAGGGCGGCAGGCGAGCTCGGCTACGTCCCCTTCCAGGGGCCCGCTGCGGCCATGACGCGCGACTACAGCAATCTTTACAAGCTGCTGATGCTCGAATGCCAGAGCGGCGGCTTCTGCTCGAGCCACGTGTGCGCGCAGGGCGCAAAGGCCAATCCGCTGTCGGCAGTGCTTCCCGCGCTATACAAGCAGCCGACCTTCGAGCTGCGCTCGCTGTGCAACGTCACCAAGGTCAATACCGATTCCACGAACAAGCAGGCGACCGGCGTGACCTATATCGATGCCCGGGGCCGGGAAATCGAGCAGCCGGCGGGCATCGTGGTGCTGGCGGCGTACTGCTTCAACAACGTGCGGCTGCTGCTTCTCTCGGGCATCGGCAAGCCGTACGACCCGCAGACCGGCAAGGGCGTCGTCGGCCGCAACTACTCGTACCAGGCCGGCGGGCGCGTGTACGCGTTCTTCGACGACCGCGAGTTCAATCCTTTCATCGGCGGGGGGCAGGTGAACACGTCGATCGACGAGCTCAACGGCGACGTGATCGATCGCTCGAAGCTGGGGTTTGTAGGCGGCTCGTACGTGAACTGCACGAGCGCCGGCGGTACGCCGATCAAGTCCAAGCATGTCCCGCACGGAACGCCGCGCTGGGGAGCGGAATGGAAGAAAGCCGTCGCCCGCTACTACCGGCGGACGCTGGGAATCCATATCCACGGCTCGTGCATGAGCTATCGCGACCGTTACCTCGATCTCGACCCGACCTACAAGGACGCGTACGGCCTGCCCCTCATCCGCATGACGTTCGACTGGCACGAGAACGAGATCAAGATGCTGAAGTGGGTGAACGAAAAGTGCGTCGAGATCGCCAGGGCGATGAAGCCCGCCCAGTATCACCAGGCGCCCATCAGGACGAATTACAGCATCGTTCCGTACCAGAGCACGCACAACGTCGGCGGCGCGGTCATGGGGACCGATCCTTCCACCAGCGTAGTCAACAAGTACCTGCAGTCCTGGGACGTGCCGAATCTCTTCGTGGTGGGTGGCAGCGCCTTCCCGCAGAACGCAGCCCAGGGACCGACCGCAACCATCGGGATGCTGGCATGCTGGGCGGCGGACGGCATCAAGGAGATCTACCGGAAAAAACCCGGTCCGATGATGTGAGAACCTATTTCATATGTAGGCACGTGTGCGACGGAGGCGATGTGGCGCGCCGCCTGCTTTGTCGCTCGGCTTGCCAATATCGACATATTGGCTGCACCTCGCTTCGCGCATTCATCCCGTCCTGGCCACAACGCATCACGCACCTATATATGAAATAGGTTCTGGCAACGGCGTTACACTCGGTTGAGCAAGCTCCCAAGGATTCCAACCCATGAACCCCGGATTCGAAGAAGTCATGAGGATACGCGGCCGCGGCATGCCTGCGGCCGGCGAGGTCACCATCAAGGGCCAGGATCCCGTCTTTTCCGCGCGTTTCAGGATCGGCGAGACGACGGCGAACATCCTCGCCGGCGTCGGGGTCGCGGTCACCGACATCCACGAGATGAAGACCGGCAAGCGCCAGAAAGTCGCCATCGACGTGCGTCACGCGGCGGCCACCTGCCAGAGCTCCAAGCTCATGCTCAGGAAAGAGAACGGCGGGTGGAAGCCGGTTCAGTCGCCGTTCATGGAGCACATGCGCTCCATCACGCAGCCCTGGCGAACGAAGGACGGCCGCTGGTACCTGCCGCACTTCAACCTGCCCCACCTGCATGATCGCGTGATCGGCGTGCTGAAGTGCGAGTCCAGCCCGGAGGGCGTCTCCAAGGCGGTCTCGAAGTGGGATTCGCACGATCTCGAGGAGGCGGTCGCCGCCTCGCGCGCCTGCGGCTCGATCATCCGCTCCAACAAGGAATGGCTCGAGCACCCGCACGGCAAAGTGCTGGCCGGGAGGGCGCTCGTGGATATCCAGAAGATCGGCGATAGTGACCCCATCCCCTTCCCCAAGGGCGGGCGGCCGCTCTCGGGGATCAAGGTGCTCGACCTCACGCGCATCCTCGCCGGGCCGATCTGCGCGCGCACCCTCGCCGAAAACGGGGCCGACGTGCTGATGGTCACGGCCGAGCATCTGCCCCAGGTGCCGGAGCACGTCATGGATACGAGCCACGGCAAGCGGAGCACCTTCCTCAACCTGACGAAGTCCGAGGATGTGGCGACGATCAAGAAGCTCGTGAAGAACGCCGACGTGTTCAGCCAGGGCTACCGCCCCGGCATCATGGACAGGCTCGGCATGACTCCCGAGGACCTCGCGAGGGAGCGCCCCGGGCTCATCTACGTTTCCATCAGCGCCTACGGCCACGGCGGCCCGTTCTCGAACCGCGGCGGGTGGGAACAGATAGCCCAGTGCACGACCGGCATCTGCCTCGACAACGGCGACGAGCGGCCGAAGCTGCTGCCCGCCTCCGCCTGCGACTACACGACCGGCTACAACGGCGCCTACGGCGTGCTGCTCGCCCTCGCCCGGCGCGCGCGCGAAGGCGGCTCCTACCACGTGCGCGTCTCGCTGTGCCGCTCGGGCATGTACATCTACAAGCAGGGCCATGTGCGCTGCCCGGAGGGCGAGCTGGGGCTCTCTCGCGCCGAGCTGGACGCGATCATGACCGAATCCAAGGGCGGCCACGGCACGCTGAAGCACTTGAGGCCGGTGCTGAGCCTGTCCGAAACGAATCCGTACTGGGACAAGCCGTCGCCGGTCCTCGGGTCGAGCCGACCCGAGTGGCTTGCCTAGCCGCCAGCCGTCAGTCGTCAGCCGCCAGAAAAGACCCTGTGAATACGCCGGCCGACCCGAAGATTCCGTACCAGAAGCCGCAGCCGTATGCCATGCGGCCGGACATGGTCATCGCCGACGCGATGGGCAGCAAGGACCCTCGCGTGTGGGTCCCGCTGTCGGAGCACGTCGCCGTGCGCCCGCTCCAGTTCAATGTCACGGTGGGCCAGTACACGCACGTCATGCGCGTCACCAAGGCGGGTATGATCCAGCGCCATCGCCATTCGGGTGCCGTGCATGCGTGGGTGTTCAAGGGCCGCTGGCACTATCTCGAGCACGACTGGGTCGCCGAGGAAGGCAGCTACATCTTCGAGCCGCCGGGCGAGACGCACACGCTGGTCGTGCCCGAGGGCTGCTCCGAGATGGTCACGCTGTTCCAGGTGAACGGCAGCCTGATGTATGTCGATCCGCAGGGCGCCTCGATCGGATACGACGACGTCTTCACGCGCCTCGACAAGGCCCGCGCGCACTACGCTGCGATCGGCCTGGGCGAGCGCTTTGTCGAGCAGTTCGTGCGCTAGCCGCAGCCGCAAACTCGTCCCAGATGGGGCGAGTTAAAGGCGCAGCACCTGGGAATCTTTACCCGGGACCTAGTATCTGGGACGTTTTATCTGGGACGCAGTTTGGGCAGCCGACAACCAAGGGAGAACACCATGAAACGACTGACGGGAATCGTCGCAGCATCGCTGGTCATCGCGCTAACCGCCTTCGGCTGCAGGAGCATGTCGCCCGGCGAGGGGTGGGTTTCGCTGATCGACGGCGATAAAGGCATGGACAACTGGTACGTGACGGGGACCGCCGCCAACTGGCGAGCCGAGGACGGCGCCATCCAGGCGGACAAGACCACCGGCAAGGGCGCGAGCGTCCTGGCTTCCAAGAGAACCTTCCGGGACTTCGAGCTCGTCGTGGAATTCTGGGCCGCGGACGACACGAACAGCGGCGTCTACCTGCGCGCGCCCAATCCCCAGACCATCAATACCGCGTCGGGCGCCTACGAAGTCCAGATCTGGGACAGGAACCCCAACCAGAAGTACGCCACGGGCAGCCTCGTCAACGTCGCCGAGGTCAAGCCCATCTACAAGGCCGGCGGCAGGTGGAATACGTTCGAGGTCCTGGCCAAGGGCGCGCAGATCACGGTCAAGATGAACGGGGTCACCACGGTCAGCATCCAGGACGCCAAGAACACGCAAGACGGGCGATTCGGACTCCAATTCAACAGCGGCCCGATCAAGTTCCGCAAGGTGATGGTCAAACCCCTCTAGCAGGAAGGCGTCCCAGGTCATGCGTCCCAGGTACTGCGTCTCAGATGAGGCGCCTTATCCGCGACGCTGTATCTGCGACGCAGCATCACTCTTGCTTGATGCCCGCGTCCTTGATGACCTTGGTCCACTTGGCGATTTCGCTCGCCACCTCTGCTCCCAGCGCTTCCGGGGTGCTGCCGGCGACCTCGATCCCGAGGCCCGCCAGCTTCGCGCGCAAGTCGGGCAGTTGCAGCGCCGTGCCCGTCTCCCGGTTCAGGCGCGTGATGATGGCCTTCGGCGTGCCGGTGGGGGCGTAAAGCGCGTAGTCCGTATACGACTCGAAGCCCGGCAACCCGGCCTCACTCATGGTCGGCACGTCGGGCAACTGGGCGGACCGGGTCCGGCGCGCGACGCCGAGCGCCCGCAGCCTGCCGGCCTGGATGTGGGGGATGTGCGCCGGCAAGCTGTCGATTGTGAACGAGACTCTGCCGTCGATCAGGTCGGGCAGCAGTTGTGTCGTGCCCTTGTACGGCACGTGCAGGATATCCACGCCGGCGGTCTGCTTGAACAGCTCGCCGGTAAGATGGATCAGCCCGCCAATGCCGGACGAGGCGAAGGTCAACTGGCCGGGCTTCGCCTTGGCGAGCGCGATCAACTCCTTCACCGAGGTCACTCCGAGTCGCGGCGGCACCACCATGACGACCGTTCCGAAGCCGATCTTGCTGATCGGTGCGAAATCGCGGCGCAGGTCGTAGTCGAGCTTGCGGTAGTACGCGTGCGCGATCGCAAGCCCGATGACCGGGGCGACGAGGAGCGTATAGCCATCGGGCGTGCTCTTCGCCGCCAGCGCGGTGCCGAGCGTGGCGCCGGCGCCGGGCCGGTTGTCGACGACGATCGTCTGCCCGAGCCGGGTGCCGAGCTTCTCCCCCACTGTCCGCGCCACGACGTCAACGCCGCCCCCTGGCGGGAACGGAGCGATGAGCCGGATCGGCCTCGCAGGATACGGCTGCGCGGCTGCGGGCGGCGCTAACGCCGGCCAGCAGCCCAGCAGCAAGGCGCAGGAAAGCGCGCCTGGAAGGCGCGAGGGGGGCATCAAAAGGCGGAAGGCGGAAGTAAAAACAGAGCCAGACTCTTTCTCCTTTTGACTTCCGACTTTCGACTTGATCCTCATAAACCCCTCCCTTCCGACTTCCGACTTTCGACTTCCGACTTCCGACTTCAAGGGTCACCCGGCCCTGAAAAAGCCGCGTTTCGCGCGGTGAAGCCGCTCGAAACCGGTTCGGGTGATCCGTATTAGCTCCCCTACCTGCACGCCGGCAGTGTGATCCCGCGTGATCACGTTGGGCTGCACCACGACCGTCATGTTCTCCTGCAGCGTCATGTCGGGCAGGGGGCCGGCCGGGCGGCTCTTCGAGCCGAGGATGGGCTGGAAGTAGCCGCCGCCGAAGCCGTGCATGAGGTCGTCGCAGATGGTGAAGCCGCTTCTCTCGATCACGCCGGTAGCGTCGATGATCTCCTGCATGGTGGTGCCGTGCCGCGCCACTTTCGTCACCGCGTCGAAGGCGGCCTCGGCAGCCTGGTGCAGGTCGCGGTATAGAGGCGTGGGGCCGGCGCCCACGGTGAAGGTGCGCAGCACCTGGCCCGGGTAATCCCACCAGTAGGCGGACAGCTCGCAGAACACCATGTCACCCTTCTTCACCTTGCGCGGCGAATGGTGCTGCGGCGGCACGTAGATGTGCGGCTTCTTCATGGAGGTCAGGCCGATGTAATGGATCATCGTCGTGCCGCCCAGCTTGATATAGGGGCCCTCGACGATGGCGCCGAGCTCGCGCTCGGTCAGGCCCGGCCTCGTGCCCGCCAGCAGCGCCGCGAACCCGGCGTCGCTCATCGCGGCGCCGATGCGCAGCCAGTCGATCTCCTCCTCCGACTTGATCTGGCGCAGCCGGATGTACTCGGCGTCGAGCCCGACCATCTGGAAGTGGGATTCGAGCTGCCGGTACTTGGAGACCACCAGCGGCCCGACGATGCCGACGCGCTTCGCGCCGCGGCGCTTGAGCTCGTCGATCATCTTCTGCAGCCCGCGGTGCTCGCCCCAGACCACGTCCATGTGGCTGCCGATCTTGCGCGCGAGCGGGAAATGGTTCACCCATTCGACCGACATCCACATCTTCTCGCCGGGCCTGAAGATCACGTAGGCCTCGACCGTGCCCGGCCAGCCGGTGACCCACTGCGGCGCGTTGCCGGTGCGGTGGTCGGTGATGACCAGGAGGTGGTCGAGGCTGCTCTTCTCCATCAGCGCCGCCAGCGCCTTGTGCCGGCGGGCGTATTCCGCCTCCGAGAATCTCGGATACTCTTGCGCCATGATGGCCTGTAGCCGTGGCGCAAGCTTGAGAGGCGTGATTCGTGATTTGTGATTCGTGATTCGCGCCATTCTTCCTCCGCCTCATCGGCGTTTATCGGCGTGCGCGGACAAGGTCGGCCAGCGCATCGTAAACCGCGCGGCGATGCCCGACCGCCATGACCCTGAGAATCCTGTGCTGCCGGTCTAGGGCGTACACGACCCGGAATCGCTTGACGCGGTACTTCCACAGCCCTTCGAGTTCCCTTTGCAGCGGCTCGCCCGAGGTGGGGTTACTGCTCAGGGCCCGGATTGCGGCCTTGACGCCGCGCTTGATCTCCGGCGGCAGATGCCGGATGACCTCGGCGACGTGCGGGGCGATATCGGGCCGGTAGCCCGCCATCAGCGACGGCCCTTGCGGGCCGGTCGAAGCGGCTCCCCGAACACGTCTTCGAAAGAGAGGCCGGTTTTCCCCGAGGCGTAGAACGCGCGGCTCTCCTCGATCTGGCGCATGAGTCCCGGGTCGCTCAATACGTCCAGCGTTTCCTTGAGCCGCTCGAACTCCGCATAATTCACCAGCACGGCCGCAGGCTTGCCGTTGCGGGTCACAACGATCTCTTCCTCGCGCTCCTCCACGCCCGTGACCAGCTCGGGCAGGCGGGCCTTCACTTCCGATATCGGCAGGGTCTTCGCCATGGCAGATTTCCAGATTGACCAGAATTCTGGTCAATCTTACCAGCGCCCCCCATGCCCGTCCAGTACGACGGGCCCCGAAAAGGGGTCGGGAGTCTTCTTTCTAGTTCAATAAAGACTCCCGACCCCCTTTTTTGACTCGACCCCTTTTTTTTGACTATCGGCGTTCATCGGCGGCTCCGATTTTCGTTCTGCTCATCAAACCAGGGATAAGCATTAGTCTGGCTCGCCGGCCGCACCGGCTGCGCCGGGCGCACCCAGGACGGGTTGAGCTGCTTGAGCGACGTCACACCCATCAGCCCCATCGCCGTGCGGATCTCCACGTCCATCAGCTCCAGCATGCGCTTCAATCCCGCCTCGCCTGACGCCGCGAGGGCCCAGCCGAGCATCTTGCCGACGCCCACCGCCCGCGCGCCGAGGCACAGCGCCTTGACGACGTCGGTGCCGCGCTGCACGCCGCCGTCCCAGAGTATCTCGGCGCGGCCGCCCACCGCCTCCACCACTTCGGGCAGCACTTCGATAGTGCCCTGGGCGTGGTCGAGCTGCCGCCCGCCGTGGTTGGACACGTAAACCACGTCGGCGCCGTGCTCGACCGACAGCCGCGCGTCCTCCGCCGTGGCGATGCCCTTCACGATCAGCGGCACTTTCCAATGCTGCTTCATCCAGACGAGGTCGTCCCACTTGAGTCCCATCTGGAACGAGGGATCGCCGAAGCCTTCGCGCACGTTGGCCCGGCCGATGATGTCGCGCTCGCGGCGGCCGTAGTAGTTGCGGTCCACGCACACGCACAGCGCGCGGTAGCCGGCGGCTTTCGCGCGGTCGAGAATGTCCTCCACCCACTTGCGGTCCGCGCGCACATAGAGCTGGAAGATGAGCGGCTCCTTCACCGCGGCTGCCGCCTCCTCGAGGCTCGGCTTGGCAGCCGTGCTGATGAACGCGGTCGTGCCGTGCGCTACCGCCGCGCGCGAGACGTTGCAGGCGCCTTGCGGGTGGGCAAAGCCGACGAAGCCTCCCACGGGCGCGAGGAACACCGGGGTCGACAGCTTCTGTCCCAGCAGCGTCGTCGTGATGTCGATCTTCCGCACGTCCACCAGCACGCGCTGGCGCAGCGCCAGGCTGTCCAGCGCCTGCCGGTTGCGCAGCAGCGTCGTTTCCGAGTCCGAGCCGCCCGACAGGTGGTCCCACAGCTCCTGCGGCAGGTTGCGCCGCGCCGTCGCCACGATCTCCTGCAGCGATACGAAGCCCGCGGCGGCTTTCTCGTCTATCCGCGGATAATCGCGCTCGTCTTTCTTTTGCGATTTGTTTTCCTTGCCGGCAGTCTTCGTCATTTCCACTTCCTGTGACAATTCAAGGTTCGAGCGCGAAGTCGTCAGATGTCAGACGTCAGACGTCAGCAAAAACTGAGTTCGTAAAACGCCGTTGGCTGGCGTCTGGTTAGATGCCGACGCCCTTCGCCACCACCTCGTCATAGCGCTCGCCCGCGCCCGCGCCGATCGCGAAGATCTCGCTGAGCCGGGCGACTTTCTCCGCGGACAGCCTGATATCGGCCGCGGCGGCGTTCAATTCGAGGTTCTTCACGTGGTTGGTGCCGGGAATCGGGACGATGTGGTCGCCCTGCGCCAGGATCCAGGCGAGCGCGAGCTGCGCCGCCGTCACACCCTGGCCCCGCGCCATGGCCTCGAGCTCCTCCACCAGCTTCACGTTGCGCGCCAGGTTTTCCGGCGCGAACCGCGGATGCCTCCGGCGCCGGTCGTTGGGCGCGAGATCGTCCACCTTCTTGATGCGCCCGGTGAGCAGCCCCCGCCCGAGCGGCGCGTAGGCGACGTAGGTGATGCCGAGCTCGTGGCACACCGGCATCACGTCGCGCTCGACGTCGCGGAACCACAGCGAATACTCGGTCTGGAGCGCGGCGACCGGATGCGCCTTGTGCGCCCGCCGCAGCGTCTCGGGCCCCGCCTCGCAGATGCCGATGTGGCGGATCTTGCCCTGCTCGATGAGCCGCGCCATCGCGCCGATCGTTTCCTCGATCGGCACGCCGGGATCCACGCGGTGGATGTAGTAGACATCGATCGTGTCGACGTCCATCCGCTTCAGGCTCGCCTCGCAGCAGCTCCAGACGTATTCCGGCCGGCCGTTGGTCGCTTTTCCCCCGCCGGGCACGTCGATGTTGCCGAACTTGGTCGAGATGAGGATCTGGTCGCGGAAGCCCTTGATCGCCCGGCCGAACAGCACCTCGTGCCGCGACCCCCAGTAGGCATCCGAGGAATCGAAGAAGTTGATGCCCAGCTCGCAGGCGCGGCGCACCGTCGCATTGAGCGCCTGCACCATCCGCTCGTCGTCGAACCGGATCTGCTCGCTGCCGCGCCCCATGCTGATCGCGGAAATCCGCGGGCCGCCGCGGCCGAGGCTACGGTATTTCATATGTTGGATCGTCGTGAAACGTAAATCGGAAATCGTGAATCGTAATCCAAATGCAGTGCCGCTGGGTTGGAAGCGTGGACGAAAAAAGAGGCCGCCTGCACGGCGGCCCCTCTTCACCGGTGGGCGGCGATCAGCTCCTGCCCCGATTCACCATTCACGATTCACGATTCACGGCTTTCGGCTACTGGGGCTTGATTCCCGCCGCCTTGAAGATGACCTTCGTTTCCTCGATCTGGCTCACGATGAGCTTCCGGAACTGGGCCGGGCTCATGACCATGACCTCGTTGCCGAGCGTGAGGAGCCGCTCGCGCACGCCGGGATCCTGCAGGGCAACGCCGAAGTCCTTGCGGATCTTGCCCACGATCGGCGCGGGCATGCCTGACGGGCCCCACAGCCCGAACCAGAGGTAGTAGTCGAACCCGGGCACGCCCGATTCCGCGATCGTCGGCACGTTGGGAAGCTGGCCCGACCGCTTCGCCGAGGTGATCGCCAGCGCGCGCAGCTTGCCCGACTGGATGTACGGCAGCCCCGCCGAGATCGGCGCGAAGTAGGTGTCCACGCGCCCGCCCAGGAGGTCGGGGAAAACTTCGCCCGAGCCCTTGTACGCGACGAGCGTGTACTGGATCTTCGCGTCGAGCCGGAACTTCTCGCTGTTGAGATGAGTGCCGCTGCCCAGGCCGGCGAAGGCGATGTTGATCTTGCCCGGGTTCGCCCTCGCCTCGGCCAGGAAATCGGCGAGCGTCTTGAACTTCGCGCCCGCGTTCACCACCAGCACGTTCGGCTGCGCCACCAGCGGCATGATGTCGACGAAGTCCTTGAGCGTGTCATAGGGCAGCTTCGCGTACATGGAGGGGTTCACCACGTGCGCGTTGGAGTTGATGAAAACGGTATAGCCATCGGGCGCGGCCTTCGCCGCGATCGCCGAGGCGATCGAGCCGCCGGCGCCGCCGCGATTGTCCGCTACGACCTGCTGGCCCCAGATGTCCGAGACCTTGGCCGTGATGACGCGGCCGATGATGTCGGTCGCGCTGCCCGGCGGGAACGCGATGATGGCGCGCACCGGCCGGGTCGGGTAGTTCTGGGCGGGCGCCTGCGCCGCGACCGCCGTCAGTGCCACCGCCATTATTGTTGTGATCGCCTTCATGCCATCCTCCGCGTTGGTTGATTGTAATGAGATGCTACACCACCGCGACGCCCTGGATTTCGATCAGGACCCCGGGGCGCGCGAATGCGGTGACGGTGATGAGCGCGCTCGCCGGATAGCGTCCATCGCGGAACAACTCGCCGCGGATTCTCACGAACGGGTCGCCGTAGCGCGGGTCGCTGATGAACACGGTCATCGTGACGAGGTTGGCGAGCGAGCCGCCTGCCCGCTTCAGCGTCCGGTCCATCAGCGCGAAGACCGTCCGCGCCTGCGCCTCGAAGTTGCCGGAGATGTCCTTTCCCGACTCGTCCACCGTCGTGGTCTGGCCCGCGAGCCAGATCGTCCTGCCGCCCTGCGTGATGACCGCCGGCGAGAACGCGCGGCTCTTCTGAAAATCCGTGCCTTCGAGATGCTCGACCTGCGTCGCCATCACCCGCCCTCCTGGCCGAGACCGTCGCTCACTTCCGCGTGCTCGGATTCAAGCTCGATGCCCGAAGCCTGCGCCTGCAGCAGGAGCAGCGTGGAAAAATCCTCGTCGGCATAGCCGTTGCCGATCAGCGTCTGCACCATGTCGCGCGTGAGCGACGACAGCGGCATCGGCACCCCGAACTGCCGGCCCGCGGACAGGCCCAGGTCGAGGTCCTTGCGCAGCAGCTCCGGGGTGAAGGTGACGTGGAAGTCCAGGTTGACCAGGGCCGGCGTCTTGTAGCGCGTGAACATCGATCCCATCACGCTCTTGTTGAGGAAGTCGAGGAACGCGTGGCGCTTCATGCCCGCCTTCTCGGCGAGGACGGTGATCTCGCTCAGGCTCTGGGTCACCACGCCCAGCATCACGTTGTGGCAGATCTTGGCGATGCGCGAGAGCTCGCCGTCGCCGACGTAGGAGGCGCCCTGCCCGATCGCCGAAAAATAGGGCGACACCGCGTCGAAGGCGTCGCGCGGCCCCGACGCGACGACCGTGAGCTTGCCGGCCTTGATGACCTTGGCGTTGCCGGAGACCGGCGCCGCCAGCAGCTTCACGCCCAGCTTGCCGAGCCTGTCCCGGATCTCCGCCGATTCCTCGAGCGAGATCGAGGTGCTGTCCACCACGATCTTCGGCGCCTTGCCCTTCGACGTCACTCCGTTCGGCCCGAACAGCACTTCCTTCACGTCCTTGCCCGCCGACACCATCGTGAAAACGACATCGCACGCGGCGAGCTCGGCGAGCGAGCCGGCGATCTTCGCGCCGGACTTCGCCAGCGGCTCGGCCTTCTCGCGGGTGCGGTTCCACACGGTGATGTCGCACCCCGCTTTCGCCAGCCGCTCGGCCATCGCGTATCCCATGCGCCCGATGCCGATCCAGCCCAGGCGGTGCGCCTTCATGTTTGCAGTTGCCATCAGCTATTTCTCCGTTCTCGATTCAGCCGACCTCATTGCTGAAGCACCAAACTCCAAATCCCAAATTCCAAACAAATCTCAAACTTCAAATCCCAAACCACAAACAGAAACGTCGCTCGACGGTTGATGCTTGGTGCTGTTTGGATATTGGTGCTTGGGATTTGGTGCTTGGGATTTGGTGCTTGTTCCCTCCTTCCGCCTTCATCCTTGCAATTCCTTCTCCCAGTCCGTCGTCTCAATAAGCGTTTTCACGTGATTCAAGAAGGCGGCAGAGTACGCTCCGTCCACCGCGCGGTGGTCGAAGGTCTGCGCCAGCAGGCCGACCGGTCGCACGGCGATGGTGTCCTGCGCGCCCTCCAGCACCACCGCGCGCTTGCGCACGCCGTCGGTCGAGAGGATCGCCACCTGCGGCGGGTTGATGATGGGCGCGGTGAGCAGCGTGCCGAAGGCGCCGTTGTTGGAGATCGTGTAGGTGGCCTCGGTCACGTCGTCGGGCCGGAGCTTGCCCGCCCGCGCGCGCGTTGCAACGTCGTTGATCGTCCGCGCGAGATCGCTCAGCGGCTTGCCGCCCGCGTTCTTTACCACCGGCACCATCAGGCCCTCGTGACCGAGATCCACCGCGATGCCGAGATTGACGCGCTCATGCATGACGAGGTGATCGCCGCCGAAGCTTGCGTTGAGGCGCGGGTACTTGGCCAGCGCAGTGGCGACGGCGCAAGCAATGAACGGGAGATAAGTGAGCGAGAACCCTTCGCGCTCCTTCCAGCCGGCGGCGGCGCGCCGTGCCTGGTCCACCCGGGAGAAGTCCACCTCAACGACCTGCAGCACGTGTGGCACGGTCGTCCAGGACCTTGCCATATGCTCGGCCGTGCGCTTGCGGATGCTGCTGAGCGGCACGTTCTCCGTACCGGCGGGTGACGGCTGACGACTGACGGCTGACGACCCGCCGGGTGACGGCTGACGGCTGACGGCTGACGGCTCGGTGGGTGACGGCTGGGCGACTGACTGACGACTGACGGCTGATGGCTGACGGCTGATGTGCGCGAGCACATCCTCGCGCGTGATGCGCCCGTCCCGGCCCGTGCCGCGGATATCCTGCGCATTCAGGCCGTGTTCAGCAAGGAGCCGGCTCACCACCGGCGACAGCCGCGACCGGGCGTCTCCGGCGGCAGGTGCGGCAGCAGGAGCCGCTTGAGCCGGGACTGACGGCTGACGGCTGATGGCTGACGGCTCGGTGGGTGACGACTGACGGCTGACGACTGACGGCTGAGTAACGGCTGACGACTGACGACTGACGGCCGACGGCTGGCGGGCCTGCGCCCCGCTTTCGCGAATCACAGCGATCCGGGCGCCGACCTTCGCGGTCACGCCCTCGGCCACCAGGATCTCGGCGATCACGCCGCTCGCCGGCGCCGGGACCTCGGTGCTCACCTTGTCGGTCTCGACATCGAACAGCGCCTCGTCGGCCCTCACCGCGTCGCCGACGCTCTTGTGCCACTTGGTGACCGTGCCCTCGGCGACCGTCTCGCCGAGCTGCGGCATCACTACATCCATCGGATGCCCCTCAAAATCTCGACGCAAAGCCGCAAAGACGCAAAGGAATCGAATAGTGGTGATCGTGGAAGGTCAGGTACCCTCGCGTCCGGGATGCGTGATGAGGGCAACGTAAGCGATAGAGCCTGAATGCCGATGGTTTTCATTATTGTTCTCTTTGCGGCTTTGCGCCTTTGCGTCAAGACTCTCAATCGATTTTTTCCCGGATCTCGCGCACGACGCGCTCCACCGACGGAATGGTGTTGTCCTCGAGCTGGTCGGCGGAGGGCAGCGGGATGTGCGGCGTCGTGATGCGCACGATCGGGCCGTCCAGGTCCCAGAAGCACTCGTCGGCGACGATCGAGGCGATCTCGGCGCCCCAGCCGCACAGCCGCGGGTTCTCCTCGACCGTCACGAGGCGCCCGGTCTTGACGACCTCCGAGAGGATGGTCTGCGTGTCGAGCGGCACGAGCGAGCGGACATCCACCACCGCGCAGGAGATGCCGTGCTCTTTTTCCAGGACCTCGGCCGCCCCGAGCGCGCGGTGCACCATCGCGGCCAGCGCCACCACCGTGCAGTCCTTGCCCTGGCGCAGCACCTTCGCTTTCCCGAGCTGGTCCACGTGCTCCCCGTCCGGCACCTCGCCTTTCATGGAATAGAGCGACTTCTGCTCGAAGAACAGCACCGGGTCCGGATCGCGCACCGCGGCGGCGAGCAGCCCCTTCACGTCCGCCGGGAACGCGGGCGCGACGACTTTCAGCCCGGGTACCGCCATCGCCCAATTCTCCACCGACTGCGAGTGCTGCGCCCCGAAGCGCGAGCCCCCGCCGTTGGCGGTGCGGATCACCAGAGGCAGCGCGATCTGGCCGTTGGTCATGTAGCGCGTTTTCGCGATCTCGTTCGCCACGATGTCCCAGCACACCGCGAGGAAGTCCGAGAACATGATCTCGGCGATCGGCCGGAGTCCCGTCATCGCCGCGCCCATGGCGGCGCCGAGGATCGCCTGCTCCGATATCGGGCAGTCGCGTACGCGCTTCGGCCCGAACTTCTCGAGCAGGCCGACGGTGGTCTTGAACACGCCGCCGGCCGCCGCCACGTCCTCGCCCAGGAACACGACATTGGGGTCGCGCTCCATCTCCTGCGCGATGCCGGCCGCGACGGCGTCGCGGTAGGTCAGTTCCGCCACGCCACGCCTCCGTCGGCCCAGACTTCCTTCTCGATGTCCGCCAGCGAGGGCGGCGGCGAAGCCTTCGCGACCGCGGTCGCTTCGTCCACTTTGCGCATGGCTTCGGTCTCGAGGTCCTCGAGCGTCGCTTCCACGAAGCCGACCTTGAGCAGCCGCTCGCGGTAGAGCTTCAGCGGATCGCGCTCGAGCCATTTCTCCAGCTCGCCCGCGGGCCGGTATTTCGCGGGATCCGCGCGCGAGTGCCCGCTGTGGCGGTAGGTCATGGCCTCGATCAGGGCCGGTCCCCCGCCCTTGCGCGCGCGGCTCATGAACTTCACCGCCGTGCGATAGACCTCGTCCGCGTCGTTGCCGTCCACCACGACCTTCTCCAGGCCGTAGGCGCCCGCCCGGTCCGCCGCCGGGTGCTCGACCGCGGTCACGGAGCCGATCGGGGTGTATTCCATGTAGAGGTTGTTCTCGCACACGAAGATCACCGGCAGCTTCCACACCACCGCGAAATTGAGCGCCTCGTGGAAAGCGCCGATGTTGGCGGTGCCGTCGCCGAAAAAGCACACCGAGACCTGCTCGGTGCCGCGGTACTGGGCGCTCCACGCGGCCCCGGCGGCGACCGGCAGGTGCGCGCCGATGATGGCGTAGGAGCCCATCGCGCCCCTGGTGACGTCGGTGAGGTGCATCGAGCCGCCCTTGCCGCCGAGGAGGCCGCATTCGCGCCCCATCAGCTCGCCGAGCACGCCCGCCATGGAGGCGCCGCGCGCAAGCGTGTGCGCGTGGCCGCGGTAGGTGCAGAACGTCCAGTCATCCGGACGCATCGCCACGCCGAACGCGGCGGCGATCGCCTCCTGCCCGAGCGACAGGTGGCTCGTGCCCTTGACCAGGTTCTGGAGAAACAGGTCGTAGGCGCGCTTCTCGCAGTAGCGCAGCTCGAGCTGCAGGCGATACAGCTCGAGGCGCGTCTCACGCCCGATGTCGTCGCCCCCCGCCGCCGCTTTCTTGCCTTTCACCTTCGCATCCAAGTCACAACCCCCAAAATAGCCGCCAAGACGCCAAGAACGCCAAGCAATCAATAATGAACTTCAAAACCATGCTGCCATGTCCCGGCAATTTCTTCGCTCGACCCACGCTTATGTCCTGATTTTGCTCGAGGCGCGTGTCTTGTCGGTCGCAAAGTCAATTTTCTGTTCCTGCCCTTCTTGGCGTGCTTGGCGCCTTGGCGGCTAATTTAATACTTGTTCGCGATTGGAAGCTCCTGCGCCGGGAAGAGCGTGATCACCTTCGCCCCGTCGGGCGTCAGCACCACTTCCTCCTCGATGCGCGCCGCGGAGATGCCGTCCTGCGCCGGGCAGAAGGTCTCCACCGCGAACACCATCCCCGCCTTCAGCTCGTACGGGTCCTTGAAGGAATTGAGGCGCGAGATCAGCGGCCGCTCGTGCAGCCCCATGCCGAGGCCGTGGCAGAAGTTGAGGCCGAAGGCGGACATCTCGGTCTCGAAGCCGATCTCGGTGGACTTCGGGAACGCCTTCGCCACCTCGTCGGTGGTCACGCCGGGCTTGAGCATGCCGATGGCGCCGTCCATCCACTGCCTCGCCTTCTTGTAGGCGTCGTGCTGGGCGGGAGTCGCGCTGCCCACCGTGAACGTCCGGTAGTAGCAGGTCTTGTAGCCCATGTAGGTCTGGATCAGGTCGAAGTAGGCCTGGTCGCCGGGGCGGATCAGGCGGTCGGTGAAGTTGTGGGGGTGAGGGCTGCAGCGCTCGCCCGCGATGGCGTTGATCGCCTCCACGCAGTCGGAGCCCATCTCGTAGAAGCGCTTGGTCGCCATCCCGACGATCTCGCTCTCGCGCACGCCGGGCTTCAGCGCCTCGAAGATGTCCTGGTAGACGCCGTCGCCCATCGCGGCGGCCATGTTGAGCAGCGTGATCTCGTCGTGGCTCTTGATCTCGCGCGCGTCCAGCATGACTTGCTGGCAGTCCACGACCTTGAGCCCCTGTTCCTGCAGCGCGAACAGGAAGCGCGGCTCGCACACGTCGATGCCGAGCTGCATGTCGGCCACGCCTTCCTGCTTGAGGATGTCGTGGATCTCCTTCGCCGCGGCCTCGAACAGGCCGACCTTGGGATGGATCGCGCCGCGCATGCCGACGTTGCCGGCGAGGCAGTGGTTGGCCGGCAGCCACGGCGCATAGAGCTTGTGGTGGCGCGCGGCCGAGCCGAAGTCCCATACCCAGGGCTCGCCGTTGCCGGTGAGCAGGCACCAGCGCGTGAGCTTGTCGCGCGCCCATTCGCCGATCACCGTGCTCGAGATGTAGCGGATGTTGTACTGGTCGAACACGAGCAGCGCGCCCAGTCCCGATTTCGCCAGCGCCTGGCGCGTGCGCGCAAGGCGGTAGTCGTGCAGCCGCCGGAAGTCCACGCGCTCCTCGAAGTCCACCTGCATGCGGCCGGGCGCCTGCAGCGGGCGGTCCCAGCGGTGCCCGGGGTTCAGCGGGTCATAGAGCCCGTCCGGCCCGCCCTTGGGCGGGCGCTTGGGATCGACGCTGTCCCGCGTGACGGGACGCCCTTCGGTCTTGGTGGAATTGCGCGGCATTACGGTCTCCGGGAGCGCTTCGCCTCAAATACAAGAATGGACAGGATTAACAGGATTAACAAGATCGTCATTCCCGCGGAGGCGGGAATCCAGAATATCTCATGGCCACTGGGTCCCCGCCTGCGTGAGGACGACCTATGGGTTTAATCCTGTAAATCTTGTAAATCCTGTCTATTGTCAGGGGATGTCGAGTACCACGTGACCGATCTTGTTCCCGGATTCTACCGTTTCGTGCGCCGCCGCGATTTCGCCCAGCGGAAAGCGGGCCGCGATGGCGTATTTCGGCCTGCCCCGGGCGATCCAGCGGGCGATATCGGCGATGGCCTGCCGCTTGGCCGCGTCGGGCATGGTGTAGACGAACACCATGCGCACCGTGACGTTGCGCTGCCGCAGCCGGGACGGCAGCACGCTGTCCTGCGCCGCCGCCGCCGCATAGGTCGCGATCATCGCCGCCGGCCGCAGCGCCTTTTCGTACGTGGCCAGGTTGACCCCGAGCTCGACATCCACCACGCGGTCTATGCCCTGGCCGCGGGTCAATTCAGCCAGCCGTGCCGCGACGTCCTCGGCGCGGTAGTTGATGGTGGCGTGCGCCCCGCCCTTGCGCGCGTGCTCCGCCTTTTCCGGCGAGCTCACCGTGGCGATCACGCGCGCTCCGGCCCAGCGCGCGAGCTGGACCGCGTAGTGTCCCACCACCCCGGCCCCGCCCGTCACCAGCACGGTCATCCCGTCTATCGGCCCGTCGGCGAACAGGCAGCGGTGCGCGGTCATCACCGGTATGCCGAGGCACGCGCCCTGGGCGAAGGAAACCTTGCGAGGCAGAGGGATGGCCTGCGCCGCCGGCAGCGCGATGTACTGCGCCGAGGTCCCGAAGGGCCGCTGCCACTGCCCGTTGTAGACCCACACCCGCTGGCGCAGCCGGGATTTCGACACGCCGGGACCGACGCGGTCGATCTCGCCCGCCCCGTCGCTGTCGGGAATGACCCGCGGCGGGATCACCGGGCGGCTGCCGCCGCGCGCCTTGACGTCGGAGGGATTGACCGCGGACGCGTGCAGCCGGACGCGCACCTCGCCCTTCCCGGGCAGCGGGTCGGGCTGCTCGCCGACCTGCAGCACCGCGCGCGCGGGGCCGTGCTTCTCGTACCAGCCCGCGAGCATTCGTTCAACCCGATTAATAGACAGGATTTACAAGATTTACAGGATTAGATCAAAAACAAGGCTTTGCTGTTTTAATCTTGTTAATCCTGTTAATCCTGTCCATTAGACCTTCGGCGCGCCGAGCTGCTCCGCCATCCAGTCCGCGGTCTGGTCGCGGTAGCGGTACCACAGGTTGTTGACGACGTGGTTCCCGCCCTCGATCACCGACAGCACGCACGGGCCCGAGACTTCCGCCGCGAGCTTGCGCGCGGCGTCCGGCGACGTGAGCCGATCCTTGGTGCCGGCAACGATGTAAATCGGGCAGGTGATGTTCTTCGCCACGTCCTTCAGCGAGACGCGCAGCGCGACTTTCCCCGCCTCTTCCAAGTTCGCGCTCTTGGAGCGCACGCGGAAAGCTTCGACGTTGATGATGGGGCGGCCTTCGAAGCTGGTCGATCGCTCGTAGGCGCCCGACAGCGCGACGCACGCCTTGATCCGCTTCTCGAAAGCCGCGGCGCGCGGGGCGTAGTAGCCGCCGAACGAGACGCCCCAGATGCCGACGCGCTGCGCGTCCACGTCGGAGCGGGTCTCGATCCAGTCGATCACGCTCTTCACCGGCTTTTCGTACTCGGGAGTGATCGGGAAGTCGTACTCCGCCTCGCCCTGCCCCGGCCCGTCGAAGGCGAGCGTTGCGAGCCCGCGCCTGAGGAAGCGGGTCTCGTAGTCGTCCATCTCCTCCTTGGTCGAGTCGAGCCCCATGCACATGACGACGATGGGCGGCTTGGCGATCCCCTTCGGCTTGCGCAGGTTGCCGTAGAGCAGCTTGCCCTCGTAAGGAATGGCAACGCGCTCGCCCGGGGGATCGAGCAGCGGCAGCGCCTTGTTGCGGCACTCCACCGCCTTCTTGTGGGCCTGCTTCATCTGCTCGTAGTCGTTGACGAACAGGAACTTGCCGAAGTGGTAGCACACCGCGGCGCGCGTCAGGTGCTCGCCGGCGGAGAGCTTGAAGCCGTCCTTCAGCGCCCGGTTGCCGAGCTCCTCGTGCAGCGCCGCGCGCGCGCTCCACGCGCTGCACCAGTCCTCCCAGCGGTCGCAGCCCGCCGTCACCTCCTGGAAATCGGTGAGCGGCACGCCGTTCGCGACGAAGCGCGGCGCCCAGTGCGCGATCGCCGCCTCCACCCGTGGGTCCTTCTTGCCGGCCGGTATGTCCATGAGGTCAGCTAAAAATCTCGACGCAAAGTCGCAAAGACGCAAAGAAAACAATAATAAAGAGACCCATCCAGCATTCCGGGTTTGTTGCACAAGGACTTCAATGCGTATCCCCTTCTCGAAGACGCTTGAACCCCTAGAGGCGCCATTATTGAAGTCCTTTGCGGCTTTGCGCCTCTGCGTCCAGTGTTTTCACGCTAGTTGATGCGCGCGCCGGCGGCGATCAGCACCTTCGCGAAGCGCTTGACCTCGGAGCGGATGAAAGCATCGAACTCCTCCGGCGTCGTCGGTGACGGCGTCCCGCCCTGCGTCAGCAGGCGCTCCTTGATATCGGGCAGGTTGAGGATGCGGACCACCTCCTTGTTCACCGTGCGGATCAGCGGCCGCGGCGTCTGCGCCGACGCGAGCAGCCCGTACCACTGGTCGTACTCGAAGCCCGGGATCGCCGCCTCCGCGACGGTCGGCACGTCGGGGAACATCGGCGAGCGCCTGGCCGTGCTCACGGCGAGCGCCACCACCCTGCCGGCCTTCACCTGCCCCGAGGCTACCAGGGCCGGCGTGAAGCAGTAGTGGACGTTGCCCGAGATCACGTTGTTGAGCGCCTCCGGCGCGCCCTTGTACGGCACGTGGG
This sequence comes from Burkholderiales bacterium, assembly GCA_044867805.1. Taxonomy (GTDB): domain Bacteria; phylum Pseudomonadota; class Gammaproteobacteria; order Burkholderiales; family SG8-41; genus SG8-41. The sequence goes on from JBIOVQ010000208.1 coordinate 35,615, forward strand.
TCGCGTTGATGCCGGCGGCGAGCTTGAACATCTCGCCGTTGATCTGGGTGCCGCTGCCGACGCCCGCCGAGCTGAAGTTGATCTGGCCGGGACGCGCCTTGGAGTACGCGATGAGCTCCTTCACCGTTTTCGGCCCGAGCGACGGCGCAACCACCAGCAGGTTGGGCACGCTCGCCACGCGCGTGACGCCCGAGAAATCCTTCACCGTGTCGTACGGCAGCTTCGAGTAGAGCGTGGCGTTGCCGGCGTGGCCGGTGGACACCATCATCAGCGTGTAGCCGTCGGGGTTGGCCGAGAGCACGTACTGGGATGCGATCGTGCCGCCCGCGCCCGGCCGGTTGTCTACCACCACCTGCTGGCCGGAGCTTTCCGTCACTTTTTCTCCGATCCAGCGCGCGAGTATGTCGGTCTGGCTCCCGGCGGTGAACGGCACCAGCATGCGGATCGGCTTGCTGGGATATTTCTGCTCGGCGGCTGCGGCCGGCAGCGTCGCCACCGCGACCATCGCCGCGACCGCGGCGGTCCATTCGTATCTCATGTTCTTCTCCTGTTAAAAACCAAAGCAACCGCCGATGAACGCCGATAGGATTTTCTTGCAGCAATCAATGAAGGCTTTCTTTGCGCCTTTGCGGCTTTGCGTCGAGGGGTTTCGTTCCTTGATCTGCGTTCATCTGCGTTTATCTGCGGTTCCAATCGTTTTTTCGGCATCGCCGGCTACTGCACCTTGATGCCGAGGTCCTTGATGAGCCTGCCCAGGCGCTGGTACTCCTCGCGCTGCAGCGCGTGGAACTGCGCCGGCGTGCCGTAGCTCGCCTCCGCGCCCTGCTGCTGGAAGCGGTCGCGCGTCGCGGGCTCCTGCAGCACCTTGATGACGTCGGCGTTGATCCTGGCGATGAGCGCCCTGGGCACCCCCGCCGGGGTCACGATGCCGAACCAGGATTCGGACAGGTACTGCCCGAACCCCGACTCCGCCGTCGTCGGCACGGTGGGCAGCGCGGCCGCGCGCTTCTTCGTCGCCACCGCGAGCGGCTTCAGGCGCCCTTCCTTCAGCATCGGCATCACCGCCGGCGCCGGGAACAGGTAGAAGTGCACGCGGCCGGCGATCATCTCGGCGAAGATGTCGGGGATGGACTTGAACGGCACGTGCACCGCCTTGATGCCCGCGGCCCCCACGAACATCTCGCCCGCCAGGTGCGACGAGCTGCCCACGCCGGCGGAGCCGAAGTTGAGCTGCCCCGGCCTTGCCTTCGCCAGCGCGATCAGCTCGGTCACGTTCGCCGCCGGCACGCCGTTGCCGAGCACGAGGACGTTGGGAATGATCGCCACCAGCGTCACGGAGTCGTAATCCTTCAGCGGGTCGTACGGGTGGGGATCGCGCAGCAACGTGTTCGACAGGTGCGGCTGGCCGATCATCGAAAGCGTGTAGCCGTCCGGCGCCGCCCTGGCGACGATCTGGCTGCCGATGAGCCCGCCCGCCCCGGGGCGGTTGTCCACCACCATCTGCTGGCCGTAGACCTCGGACATCCGGGCGCTCACCACGCGCGCCAGGAAATCGCTCGCCGATCCCGCCGGGAACGGCACCAGCATGCGCACCGGCCGGACCGGGTACTTCTGCTCCGCCGCCGCGGCCGCCCCGGCCACGCCTATCGCGGCCAGGCACAAAGTCAGCAAACTCGCCCTGCAATTCATGGATCTCCTCCTTGTAGTTCTTACTTTCGCCTTCCGACTTTCGACTTTCGACTTCAGCGCCTGGGGACTCCCAGGCGCTCGGCCATCCAGTCCGCGGATTGGGGACGATACCGGTACACGCGGTTGTTGGCCACGTGGTTTCCATCCTCGATGAAGCAGCGCACCACCGGGCCCGACGCCGCCGCGGCGAGCTTCTCGCCCTCCTGCCACGGCACGAGCCGGTCGACCTTCCCCGCCACCACGAGCAGCGGGCAGGTGATGTTCTGCGCCGCCTGCCTGAGCGTGAGGGTGGCGGCGTGCTTGCGGGCCTCGGCATCGGTCCCGGACTTCGACCGCACCCGGAAGGTGTCGCGGGTGAGGTCGGGCAGCTTGTCGAAGAAACCGGCCCAGTCGAACGGCCCCGACAGCGCGATGCAGGCCTTCACGCGCTTTTCGTAGGCCGCGGCGCGCGGAGCGTAGTAGCCCCCGAGCGAGACGCCCCACAGGCCGATGCGGCCGGCGTCCACGTCGCTGCGCGTCTCGAGAAAATCGACCACCGCCCTCACCACCGCTTCGTAGTCGCCGCGGATCGCGAAATCGTACTCGCCTTCGCCCTGCCCCGGACCGTCGAACGTGAGTGTCGCCATGCCGCGCGCGAGGAACACGCTCTCGTTGGCGTCCATTTCCTCCTTGGCGGAATCGAGCCCCATGCACATCACGACCACCGGCGGCCGCGCCGCCGCGGCGCGCTCCCCGCTGCCCGCGGGCCGCCGGAGGTTGCCGTAGAGCCGCTTGCCCTCGTAGGGGATCGCGACGCGCTCTCCCGGCGGATCGAGCAGCGGCAGCGCGAGGTTGCGGCACTCGACCGCCTTCCGGTGCGCGCCCTTCATCTGCTCGTAGTCGACGACGAACACGAACTTGGAGAAGTGATAGCACACGGCGGCGCGCGTCAGGTGCCCGCCGGCCGACAGCTTGTGGCCCTCCGCCAACGCCTTGCGGCCGATCTCCTCGTGCATCGCCCCGCGCGCGCTCCAGGCCCTGCACCAGTCCCCCCAGCGCTCGACGCCCGCGGTCACCTCCTCGAAGTCGGTGAGCGGCACGCCGTTGGAGACGAAGCGCGGCGCCCAATGCGAAATCGCAGATTCGACCCGCGGGTCCTTCTTGCCGGCCGGTATGTCCATGAGGTCAGCTAAAAATCTCGACGCAAAGTCGCAAAGACGCAAAGAAAACAATAATAAAGAGACCCATCCAGCATTCCGCGTTTGTCGCGCAAGCAGTTCAACTGCGTATCCTCTTCTCGAGACGCCTGAACTCCCACAGGCGCCATTATTGAAGTCCTTTGCGGCTTTGCGCCTTTGCGTCCAGTGTTTTCACGCTAGTCGATGTGGGTATCCGGCATGAGGCGGCGGCGGGGAGAGGAAAAGACGGCCATGTTATCGCATAATCTGTGCGCATGGACGTCCCCTTCGCCTCCGCGATCGTGATCCTGCTGCTGGTCATGGACCCGATCGGCAACATCCCGATGTTCGTGTCGCTGCTGCGCAACGTCGCCCGGGCGCGGCGCACGCAGGTCATCCTGCGCGAATGCGCCATCGCGCTCGGCGTGCTGCTGGCATTCGTGTTCTGCGGGCCGGCCATCCTGGACCTGCTGGGCCTTTCCGATTCCTCGCTCACCATTGCCGGAGGCGTGATCCTGTTCCTGATCGCGCTGCGGATGATTTTCCAGCACCCCGAGGGCGTGTTCGGCGATACCGCGCGGGGCGAGCCCTTCATCGTGCCGCTCGCCATCCCCTCGATCGCGGGCCCGGCCGCCATCGCCACCGTCGTGCTGCTGGTATCGCGGGAGCCGCAGCGCTGGGTCGAGTGGAGCGCGGCAGTCACCGTGGCCATGCTCGTGTCCGCGGTCCTGCTGCTGTTCGCGGAACGCATCGCCCGTCTCGTCGGCGAGCGCGGCCTGCTCGCCTTCGAGCGGCTGATGGGGCTGATACTCACCGCCATCGCCGTGGAGATGCTGTTGCGGGGGATACAGACTTTCGTCCGCGGGCTCTGAGCCGTCAGCCATCAGCCCTCAGCCCTCAATAGCTCTCCGCCTGCCCGAGGCGGGGTGGCGCGAAGCGCCGGGGTGATGGGAGTAAAGACCAATGGGGCTCCGCCGCGCATTGCCCCAGGGGACCAACGATAAACGCCTGACGACTGATGACTGACGGCTGATGGCTCAAAGACGTCAGTCCGGGAAATAGGACGGCGGAATCGGCCTCTCCCAATACGGCGTGAAATCCACCTCTTCCGGCCGGGTCACCATGGACGGACGCCGGTTGAGCCAGGCGAACACGCGCTCGCGCTGGGCGGGGTCCGAGAATCTGAGCAGACCCCGGCGCTCGTAATCCGCCATCAGCGCCGCGCGCGCGCCGTGCGGGTCGGGCCCGAAGCGGGTGAGCGCCACGACGCCTCCATACTGCTCGTAGAGCGCCTTGTTCATCTTCCATTGCTCGATCCACGGTATGAGCAGCTGGCCCTGCCGCGCCGGATCGGGCGGGGGCAGCCGGTCCTGCTCCATATCGTGCTGCGCGAGGCGCCCCAGCACCTTGCGGAATTCCTCGAGCCGCGCCCGCTCGTCGGGCTTCAGGCCGTCCGCCGCGAGCCGCTCGTCGAGCTCCGCCAGCTTGCGCGCGCGCTGGTCGCGGTCGCGGGCGGCGAACTCGCGGTGGTACTCCACGGCCGCGGCGATTTCCTCGGGGGTCGCCGCAAGACCCTGTACGTCGATGTAGTGCCGCGACACGCGGCGCCAGACGAGATCGTGGAGCTTGATGTCCTGCGCCCGCTCGCCTTCCGCCGCCGCGATCTCGTCGCGGGTGATGACCTGTCCCAGCACGGTGGCGATGACATCGGCGCCGAGCGTGGCTTGGGGCGTAAGTGCCAGCGCAGCAACCAGCAGGAGAGCCTTCCTCACGCCCCGATTCTACGCTCGGCGCGGATCGCCACCTGAAGGCGGATGGCAAAGGGTGAGAACCCTTTTCGGAAGGCAAACTTTCGACTTCCGACTTCCGACTTTCGACTTCGCGCGCCGCGCTAGCGCATCGCGCGCTCGATCGCGCGCTCGCACGCCGCGATGATCTTCTTGTAAGCCGTCCTCCGCTTGCGGCGGCTGGCATAGTCGGACAGCCCCTCCACCCGCTTGATCACCTTGCGGCAGGCCTTCAGCAGGTCCCGCGCCGCGGCGACCAGCTGGGGGTGCTTGCGGATGGTGTTGATATCCCTGCGTGACAAATGTTGCAGGGCCTTGTACTGGGCCCGCGTCACCTTGATCGTTTTCATGACTCCCCCTCCCCGGGGATACCGGTGCGACGCCCCGCCGGGGCGGGCGGCTTCCCGAGGGGTAATCGGGCCTGCCCCGACGTATCGCTAACGCCTTGACGGGACAGCTTGCCCCGGGCACATGACCAGGGCGTTACAAGGCGGCCGCCAATCTGCCGCCGGCGCGCGGGGTTGCCGGCCCGCACCGCCTCGCCGCGCGCAAAGATACGAGCGGGGCGAACCGGCTTGCAAATAATGCACAATTTTTGTGGATAACTTTGTGGGTAACCCGCGTCCGCGCGGGGGCGCGCCGCGAATTGACTGGCTCGCGTCTGGTTTGCTCAAAATTTCATCACGCGCTGCCGTTTCAAGCTACAAGCTCCAAGCTTCAAGCTTCAAGCGGCCAAAAAAGCTTTCGAGTTGCAGCTTGTAGCTTGCAGCTTGCAGCGTGGTGGCCGCTCTTCGCGGTCACCACTTCAAAATACGCAGCAGATTGTAGTAATCGTCGGTCCAGATCCGGAAATCCGGACGCGGCGCCAGCGGCTGCGCCACCGAGCGGATCGGCTCGGCGGCCAATAGCCGCGCGTTGCGGGTGACGATGATCTGGTCGGTGCCGGAAACCCAGTGGTCGGCGCCCTCGTTGCCGTCCGCCGGGTCGGAGACCAGCACCGCGGTGAGGCCGAACTCCGCGGCGAGGCGCTCGACCACCGGCGCGATGTCCACGAAGCGGTTGGTCGCCTGGAACACGATCACGCCGTCGGGCTTCAGGTGGCGCAGGTAGGCCGCCATCGCCTCGCGCGTGATGAGGTGCATCGGGATGGAGTCCCCGGAGAAGGCATCGATGGCCATCAGGTCGTAACCCTGCGCCGGCTCGCGCTCGAGCGAGAGCCGGCCGTCCCCCAGCACGATATCGGTCTGCGCCGGGCTGTCGCGCAGGAAGGTGAATTCCGTGATCGCCACCGCGGCCACCTGCGGGTCGATCTCGTAGAAGCGGAACACGTCCCCCGCCCGCGAGTAGGCCGCGATCGCCCCTGCCCCCAGGCCGATGATGCCGACGCGCAGCGGGCCGTCTCCCAGGGCGGCGAAGGTGCGCCCGTAGCCGCTGGTCGGGGCGAAATAGCTGGTGGGCCGGTTGCGCATCCCGTCGTCGAGGAGCTGGCCGCCGTGATTGATGGCGCCGTGGTACAAGACGCGGAACGGCACCGGGGACGGGTAGTCGCGCGTGCGCACCACGCCGTAGAAATTGCGCATGATGACGCGGGTCTTGTCGAGGTACTCGGTGACGTTGATGACCGTGAAGGTGGCGGTCGTCGTCAGCACGCCCAGCGCCGCCCCGGCCGCCCACCAGCGTCCCGCCATCGTGCGGTGATAGAGCAGCATGGCGCAGGCGATGAGGGTGATGCCCAGCTCGTAGTAGCCCGGGAGCAGGATGGGCGCGGCAATTCCCACCAGCAGCGCGCCGATCGCGCCGCCGATCGAGATCATCAGGTAGAAGGTCGTCAGGTGGCGCGGGCCGGGCTTGAGCCGGGTCAGCTCGCCGTGGCAGAACATGCAGCAGACGAACAGCCCCGCCGCGTAGAGCGGGGCCGCAATCCAGAGATCGAGCGAGTCGACGGACCATGCCATCAGCGGCAGCATCACCCCGGCGGCGACCAGGAACGGCCCGCGGCGGTACCAGCGCGGATGGTCGAAGCAGAGGATGAAGGTGATGAGGTAGATCGAAAGCGGCGCCACCCACAGGAACGGGATAGAAGCGATGTTCTGCGTGAGGTGGTTGGTGACGGCGAGCAGCAGGCACGAGCCCATCGCCGACAGGGAAATCCACAGCAGGCAGTCGCCCGTGGTGGGCGCGCTGCCCGCGGGGCCGGCCTCCTCCGCCGCCGGCGGCGCCGCGACGGACGCGCGCGTGCTGGCGAAAGCCGTGGCGCCGCACAGCACCACGAAAACGCAATAGGCGATGGACCACAGCCAGGACTGCGCCGCGAGCGGCAGGAACGGCTCGACCAGCACCGGGTACGACAGCAGGGCGAGCAGCGAGGCGAAATTGGACAGCGCGAACAGGCGGTACGGCACCTTGTGGCGGAAGCACTGCCAGTACCACGCCTGCACCAGCGGGCTCGTGGTCGAGAGCAGGAAATAGGGCAGCCCGATGGTGACGCCGAGCAGTCCCAGTATGAGCAGCATCGGCTCGCCCCCGCCCTCGCCGGGTTTCCAGGCCGCGCCGGGGATGATCGGCAGCACGAGCAGGCTCGCGGCGAGCAGCGCGATGTGCAGCCACGCCTGCTTGCGCGGCGCGAGCAGCCGCGTCGTCCAGTCCGAGTAGGCGTAGCCGACCAGCAGCACCGACTGGAAGAACACCAGGCAGGTCGCCCACACCGCCGCCGCGCCGCCGAACCACGGCAGGATCTGCTTGGCGATGACCGGCTGGACCAGGAACAGCAGGAACGCGCTCAGGAATATCGTCGCAGCGTGCAGAAGCATCGGGTAATCAACGCTCGAAAAGGCCGGAAGTGTACCGCATCACGAAGGATGAAGGATGAAGGATGAGGGATGACCCCAAGCTTCGCTTGTTAGCTTGGTCCCAGCCTTTCACTGACGTCCGGCTGGAAGATCACTTCCGACCGAAGGTCACGAGAGGTCGGGACCTGCTGCTGTCACGCATGGCGTGACGACGGCCTCTGCCACATCAGCGAATATTTCGATGCAATGACGTCGGCAGTCCGTGCGCCACCGGGGGTCGCATCCCGGGAGCGGGTCCCTGCTCCGCCCCTCGGCGCACACCCTTCATCCTTCCGCCTTCATCCTTGATGTCAGGGCTGCGCCCTGACCGCGCGCCACTTGTGCTCCCCGCGCGGCGCCGAGCCGTCGCCGCGCAGCAGGCCGGAAATCGCGTTGCCGCTCACTTTCCCTTCGTAGCGCACGCGGTGGGCGAAATCGGCGTCGTCGACGACGGTGAACCCGACGCGGTCGCCGTCGATGCGCGCGTCGCGCACGAGCGCCGGGCGCTCGAAGCCCCGCACCGTGCCTTCCAGCTCCTGGTATTTCTGCCTGAACTCGACCTCGAAGTTCTGCCGCCCGCGCGGGGCCGCCGCCCTGACCTGCCAGCGCCCCGCCACCTGCGCCGGGATGACCCAGTAGTAGACCTCGCTCCCCGCCCCGCGCACGGTGACGCGCAGGTCCGCCTGCCAGTCGCCCATGTCGAAATCATGCGATACCACGCGCGTGCCCGGCTTGAGCTCCGCCAGCAGGCGCGGCCGCAGCTCGATGTTGATCCGCGGCAGGAGGTAAAGCGTCACCACGGTCGCTTCGGCGATTTTCGTATCATAGAGATTGCGCCGGAAGAAGCGCACGCGGTCGGAGACTTTCGCCGCTTTGGCGTTCTGGATGGCTTCGCTCACGCGTTGCGGGTCGATGTCCACGCCGAAGCCGCGCGCCCCGCGCTGCTTCGCCGCCGTGATCAGGATGCGGCCGTCGCCGGAGCCGAGGTCGATCACGAAGTCGCTCGGGCCGACGTTGGCGACGCGCAGCATCGCCTCCACCGTATCCTGGTTTGTGGGGACGAACGGCACGTCGAGCTGCGGCCGCTCCGCCGGCTCCGCCGCGTGCAGCGCGGCTCCCAGCGCCGCCGCCAGAAAACCAGCCAGGGTTCTGGAACAGGAAGTCGTCACTCGTCAGTCGTTAGAAGCTTTGCCGCGAAGGAAATGATTATGAGACCAACTCCAAAACCCAGCCCGCGAAGAAACGCGCTAAGCGTGACATACAGGGAGCGCCTCCAGTTGGACCAAAGCCGCATCAAACTTCGCTGGCCTGTCCAGGTTCCGTTCTTGGCGCAGTCCTTGGCGGGCTGAGGTTTGGTTTCTGAATTTATTCTCTATCCCTTCGCGGTGAGGCTTTAGCCGTCAGTCGTCACGGCGCAAGCGCGCACGTGGGCTGTGCAGTATTCCACAGCCCGTGGGCGGCCCTGTCGAGAATTCGTTACTTCGGTAGCGATTGCGCGGCGCTCTGCCCGAGCCCCGGCATCCCCACCAGCGCCAGGCTGGATGCCTGAATATCAAGGAAACAAGGAGATACGACTACCGGGGCGGCGCCGGACGATTGGCATGGCACTTGCGTAAAGGGGTCCCAGGGTGAGTGGTGAGGACAGCGGGAGGAACGGCAATGGTCATCAATCTGAATGAATACCGGGCGGCCCGGGCGCGGAAGCCTGCGGCCCGGCAAGGCGAAGAAGAGCTGCTGTGCGTGAACTGGAATCCGGCGTTCGGAGTGGTCGCCCTTTCCTGGTTCAAGACGCCGCAGGAGCTGAGCCCGCAGCTGCCCGACGATTTCGACGGCGTGGACATGCCGGCTTTCATCGAGCGCCTGCAGTCGCTTGCGAGCCAGATCTAAGAACATACGTCTCCCCCGGAGGCGGGCTGTGCCCTTGTGGTCAGCCCGCTCTTTTTTTGTGCGCCGCGTCCGGCGCACAAAAAAGGCGAAAGTCGAAAGGTGGAAGCAAGATTTTTAGGTCGTGTTCACTTTCGACTTTCGACTTCCGACTTTCGACTTTCGACTTGCGACTTCCGACTTGCGACTTCCGACTTCAGGCGGCTACCGCCGCCGCCGCTGAAACTGCATCCAGACCATGCAGGCGGCCCAGGCCAGCGCCGCGATGAGCATCGCAACGCCAAAAGCGTGCGTGATGCGCCCCACGGCCTGGGCGCGATGCAGGAGCCCGAGATCGCCGAGCACATCGATGAAATCGTGCGCCCCGGTATCGCCGGTGCGGCCGGTCAGCAGAATGTGCTGCGGCAGCTGGGCATCGTACAGGTAAGGAGCCGGGTCCATCACCGCCACGGCGCACCACCACAGCATGACCGCGGCCGCAAACGGATCGCGGTTCCTGGCCAGGAAGATGCCGCCGAAGATGAGCGGCAGCCCGGCCTGGAACAGCGCGCCGCCGAGGTTGTGCATGAACTCGCCGAACGGGCTGAAAAGCATGTGCCCGAACTCGTGTATGGGCACCATGGGCGCGTGCATGAGCGACGACGCCATCTCCCACGACGGTATGTCCATCGCGGCAAGCTTCACGCCGTAGGCGATCAACCCGGCGAGCAGGATCCCCCGCAGGTAGACGTAGGCGGGCTCGACCTCGTCGGGCACGTGCAGGGCCAGCTCCTTGACCCGGGCCATGAACCGCGGCCCGCCTGCCGCGATGGCCGCCGGTCCTCCGGGCGCAGCGGACGCGGCCGGCGCCGCGAGCGGCGCGACGCGCGCCTTCAGGTACTTGGAGAAAATCAGCCCGCAGGACGGACAGACGTCCGCCGGCCCCGTTTCTTCCGGCGCGCGGTCGTGGCCGCACTTGGGGCACTTCTGGTACACGCACGCAATATAGCAATCTGTAGAGATCGCGTATCGATATTCGCGCGGGCGGAGTCAAAAGGATGAGGGATCGTTCATCCTTCCGCCTTCATCCTTCAGGCGGGGCGTTTTGGCCCCGGCGTGAGAAAAGTCATCGCCGGCGCGGGGGGCCAATCGTTACTGTACTTCCGAGACTCCGGGGAGTACAGTAGAGGCGGCCGCCCATGAACTTCGCGGCTTCTGACATTGATATGGATCCATACATGATGTGGTGTCCCGCGCGCCACCGGGGGTCAGATCCCCGAAAATCACCGGGGCGCGTCGAGGGGCGGAAGAGGGACCCTTTGGGATCTGACCCCCGGTGACGCGCATGGGATCGGTATCATTGAACGCGCCCCTTGATCGGCTGCACGGTCGCATCCCGCAAGCGGGGCGCGTCGAGGGGCGGAACAGGGGCCCCTCTGGGGATGTGACCCCCGGTGACGCGCAAGGGCCGGCGCACGACGCGCCATGGCCGGCTCAGCGGTCGCACC
>JBIOVQ010000209.1:0-10010 GCA_044867805.1 Burkholderiales bacterium
GTCGCGGACAATATCCGCTCGGGACCGCGCTCCGCCGTGAAAAACTCGTCCGCCGCGAAGCCAGGCCCGCTCGGCGGGCCGTTCAACGTCTGGCTGCGCAGCCCGGGCGTCGGCGACATCATCCAGAACCTGGGCGCGGAAATCCGCTTCCGCAGCTCCCTGCCTTCGAAGCTGAACGAGCTCGCGATCATCGTGACGGCGCGCCACTGGACGTGCCAGTACGAGTGGTTCGCCCATCACCGGCTGGCGCTGGAGGCCGGGCTCGACCCGAAAATCGGCGAGGACATCGCCCACGGCCGCCGGCCGAAGATGGATGCGGACGAGACGATCGTCTACGACTTCTCCCGCGAGCTGCACGAGACGCACGGGGTGAGCGATGCCACGTACAAGGCCGCGCGGGAGCGCTTCGGCGAGCGCGGTGTCGTGGATCTCATCGCGGTAAACGGGTTCTACGGGCTGGTGTCGATGGCCCTGAACGTGGACAAGACGCCGCTACCAGCGGGGGAAAAACTACCCCTTCCCCCGCTGTAGGAAGTCGAAAGTCGGAAGTCGAAAGTCGGAAGGACTACCTGATTTTCGTCACTGCGTCACTGCACGACCGCGAAAGGGCATAGTCGCCTGACGACAGAAGGAGAGGAGAAATGAGAAAAGTGCTGGTGCCCGTGGACGGCTCGAAATGCTCGCTGCGCGCGGTCAAGTACGCCGTTGCGCAGGCGCGCTACGGCCCCGTGATTCTGCATCTCCTGAATACCGAGCCGCGGCGCGACGACTACGGGATGGTCGGCGCGCACCTGACCGCGGAGCAGCACCGCAAGGTCGTGATGACGCGCGCGAAGAGCATACTCGAGCGCGCCATCGCGGTGATCGGCAAAGCGCGCGTCCGCTATCAGACCCACGCGGTCATCGGCGATGCCGCGCCCGCCATCGTGGACGCCGCGCGCCGCCTGAAGTGCGAATCGATCGTGATGGGCACCCACGGCCGGGGCATGCTCATCCTGATGCTGGGCTCGGTGGCGATGAAGGTCGTGCACCTGTCGAAGATACCGGTGACGCTCGTCAAGTAAAGGCTGCATCACCGGTGTTCGGGTGACGACTGATGACGCGATAAAAGAGAAAGCGTCCCGGATAAAGCGTCCCAGATAAGGCGCAGTATCTGAGACGAACCTGCTTCACTTCGTCACCGTTTCACACCACGCGGCCAGCGCGTCGAGCAGCTCCCGCATTACCCCCGCTTCTTTTCTTCCCGTGCGCGCGGGGACGTGGAAGGAGTGGTCGGCGTCGGGGAAGGGCGTCAGCGTCGCGCGCGGGCCGATCTTTCGGACCAGCGGCTGGAGCAGCGACAGGTCGGCCAGGTCGTCGCGCGTTCCTTGCAGGAAAAGCATCGGCACTTTCACGTCGAATAGATGCTTGCCGCGCTCATCCGAGGGCTTGCCCGGAGCGTGCAGCGGGAAGCCGAGGAAGGCGAGGCCGCGCACGCCGGGCAGGGGAGCGGCGGCCTGCGCTTGCGAGGTCATCCGCCCGCCGAAGGACTTGCCGCCCGCAATGAGCGGAAGGCTTGGCGCGAGCCGCGCTGCTTCGGCGACCGCGGCGCGAACCGCGGCCTGGGCGACCTTGGGACTGTCCGGCCGCTTCGAGCCGCGCTCCATGTAGGGAAACTGATAGCGCAGGGTGGCAATCCCGCGCTCCGCGAGCCCCTCCGCCACCGCCGCCATGATCGGGTGCGCCATGCCCGCGCCCGCGCCATGCGCGAGGACGTAGCAGGCCCGCGCCCCGGCGGGCGCGATGAGCAGCCCCGAGACGTGACCACCCTCGACCGAGATCGTCAGCGGCGCGTTTGCCGACTGCATCACCAGTTGCCGTCAGTCGTCAGCCGTCAGCCGTCACTTTTCCCTATCAGCCGGCGGTATTGCGCCAGGTGCCGGATCGCCTGCTGCTGCTTGTTCAGCTCTTCGTAGAGCAGCGCCAGGTTGTAGTGGCAATCGGCCAGGTCGGGATCGGCGAGCAGGGCCGCCTCGTAGGTTTCCACCGCCTCCGGCTTCCGGTCCATGTCGTCGAGCAGCACGCCGAAGTTGTAGAGCAGCAGCGCGTCGTTGCCGCAGGCCTTGATCGCGGAGCGGTAGGCCTGCTCGGCCTCCTTCAGGCGGTTGGTTTCGTGCAGCAGCCGCCCGAGATTGATCTGGGCCTCGAGATGCGTGGGGTCGGCAGCGACGGCGCGGGCGTAGGCTTCCGCCGCCGCCGCGGGATCGGTGCCCTCGAGCGTGATTGCCTTGGCGAACCAGTCTCCGGTGCGCGCGGGCGCCGGGGCGGGCCGCGTCCGGTCGATCACGCTTAGCGAGCCGTCGGTCGGGTCCCCCTCGAACCCCAGCAGGTATTGGCCGGAATCCGCCTGCCAGGCGCCGGCGCCTTCCTTCACCACCACGCGGTCGCCGACGGCGGAGATGGCGAGGCCGGACAGGGGCATGGCGCCGGGTAGGTGGCGGCGCAGCTCCTTGAGGGAGCGGATGATGCGCCGGCGCGGGACGCTGGCGGAGGCGAGGGCTTTCGCAGTGCGCAGGACGATCAGGTCCTGGAAGGAGAACAGCCACGCGTTGCGCGGGCCGCGCGTGGGCGAGACGAACCCGGCTTCGACCAGCGTGCGCACCGTGCTGCGCGGCAGGCCGAGCAACCGCTCGACGTCGCGCACGCCGTATTGTTGCAATGAACCCCCGCTACTGGCTGCTTGGCATCCGCGCCTGGACTCCCGCCTGCGCGGGAGTGACGGGCCCCGTCACTTCTTGGCGGCCTTCTTTGGGGCCGGTTCGGGCGCCTGCGCCCGCTTCGGCGGCTTGCGCGTCTCCGCGGGCTTCGCGGCCTCGGCCGCCGCGGCGGGCTTCTTCTTCCCGAGGCTCGCGCGCAGCGCTTCCATGAGGTCGATGACCTGGGCGCCGCCGGTCTCGGGCTCCGCGGCGAGCGTGATTTCCTGGCCCTCGACCTTCTTCTGCACCGCCGCCTCGACGCGCTTGCGCACTTCGTCGGTGTAGGACTCGGGATTGAACGTGTCGGAGGCCTGCTGCTCGATCAACTGCTGCGCGAGCTTGAGCTCGGCGTCCTTGACGTCGGTCTTGGGGATATCGATGTCCTTGATCGAGCGCACCTCGCCCGAATAGAGGAGCTGCTGCATGACGAGGGCGTCGCCGTTCTCGCTCTCGATCGGACGGATCATCACGATGTAACCCTTGCCGCGGGCGGCCCAGCGGCCGAGCGCGCAGCGCTCCGACTCGCGCAGCGCCCTGGCGAGCAGGGCATAGGGCTTGTTGCCGCCCTTGTCGGGACCAAGGTAGTAGGTCTTGTCGAAGTAGATCGGGTCCACCGATTCGATCGGCACGAACTCGGTGATTTCCGCGGTGTGCGTGCCCGCTTCCTCGAGCGCCTTCAGCTCCTCGGGCGTGAACATCACGTACTGGTCTTTCGCGAACTCGTAGCCCTTCGCCATGTCCTCGCGCGGGACCACGACTTCCTCCTTGGCGCAGAGGTACTGCTGCTTGAGGCGCGAGCCGCAGGCCTTGTGCAGGAGATTGAAGGAAATCGCGCGGCTCGCCTCGGTGGCGGAATAGAGCTTCACCGGAATCGAGACGAGTCCGAACGAGACGGTCAGCGAAGCGATCGATCGTGCAGCCATGGTGCGCTCCCTATCTAGCGGGGCGAACATTATATTCCTCCCGATGTCACTGATCCAACAGTGTTTTTGCGGTTTTTGCCACAGGCTGTTCGGGGGGGCCGAACGGCAAAGGATGGGGGCGGAAGGATGAAGGATGACCGTCACCCTCCGGGCGACCACGGCAGGTCCCGACCTCTCGTAGCCTTCGGTCGTCGGCGCATGCCTCCGGCCGGACGGGAGTGAAAGGCCGGGTCAGCAAGTTCACGCGTGAGCGGGGGATCATCCTTCATCCCTCATCCTTCATCCTTCGGATAGTCGTCAGGCCTTCTCGGCCTCCAGCGCCTGCTCCAGGCTGAACTTGCGGGTCAGGGCGTCGCGCCAGCGGTCGCCGGTTTCGGCGAGGCGCGCCGGGACGTTGGTGATCCGGAAGTCGAGGGGGTGCGCCTTGGCGAGTTCGTCCCACGTGAGCGGCATCGAGACCGGCGCGCCCGGCACCCCGCGCGGCGAGTAGGCGACGTTCAGCGTCTTGCCGCGCACGTTCATGTTGTAGTCCATGAAGATTTTCCCGGTGCGCTTGGGGATGCTCCACTCCAGGGTGATGTCCTTCGGGTGCTGGCGCAGGAGGTGCCGGCCGACGATCTCGCTCACGTGCCGCGCGGCGTCGAAATCGAGCGTGCGCTTGATCGGCACGAACACGTGCAGGCCGGTCTTGCCCGAGGTCTTGACGATGGCGTCGAGCGACATGCTCTGCAGCAGCTCGCGCAGCCAGAAAGCGACTTCCTTGCCTTTCTCGAACGCTGTGGTGTTGAGCTCCGGCTCGTCGCCTTTCTTTTCGTTGCCGGAATAGATGTAGGGATCGAGGTCGAAGACGACGTAGTCGGGGAAATTCAGCACCGAGGCTTCCATCGCCGCCAGCGAGGACGCGTACTCCGTGCTCTTGCCCGACGCATCGGGTCCCGCCTTCGCGCGCGAGTGCCAGACGTGGAACTCGAGCGTGCCCGACTGTGCGAGCCACAGCAGCGTCGGCAGGTTGTTGCACAGCAGGTAGTCGTGCTTCCCTTCCTTGGTCTCGGAGAAGACCGTGACGGTCTCGACGAAGGGCGGCCGGCTCTGCTCCCAGTGCTTCTGGAAGAAGCGCTCGCCGGTGATGCCCTCGGGCATGCGGATCATGGTAAGCGGCCGGTCGGCGAGATGAGGCAGGATGCAGGGCGACACCTGCGCGAAGTAGCGCAGCACGTCGCGCTTGGTGAGCGCCGGCTGCTTCAGCGCCTTGTCGGCGGGCCAGTAGACGCGATCGAGATGGGTGAGCTTGAGCGCGTGCGCGCCGACCGCGATGGTGAGCGTCGCTTTCCTGCTTTCGAGCTGGCGCACCACGTCCTCGATCTCGCCCGATCCCCCGCGCGCCGCGGGCGCTTTCATCTGGGCCGTCACCCGGCGCCGCACCGACTTCGGATCCACGTCATCCCGCAGCCGCAGGAAGATCGGCGCGCGCAATGACCCGTCCTCGGTCCAGCTCTGGTAGCGGACCTCGGCGACCGTCCTGGGCTCGACCCAGACAGTCGGGCTGTGCAGGTCGGGCTTCTCCGCAAAGGGGTGGGTCTTGCGCTGCGACTTGTCGAGCCGCGCCTTCACCTGCGCGAGCGTCTTGTCGTCGAAGCCCGAGCCGACGTGAGAGGCGTAGCGCAGCTGGTCGCCGTCCCAGTAGCCGAGGAGGAGGGCGCCGAGGGGCGCGCGCGCGCCCTTGCCCCTGGTGTAGCCGCCGACGACGAACTCGGCGCTGTTGGTGGGCTTGATCTTGAGCCAGCTCCGCACGCGCTTGCCCGGCTCGTACACGCTGTCCTTGCGCTTGCCGATGACGCCCTCGAAGCCGCTCGCCAACGCCGCGGCGTGCAGCTCCTTGCCGTCGTCCGCGGCGTGCACGAGCTGCACCAGCGGCGACGGCAGCAGGCACGCTGAAAGGTAGCGTCGCCGGTCGCGGTACGGCGCCTTGCGCAGATTCACGCCGGCGAAGTGGAGGAGGTCGAAGCAGTAGAAGACCACCGGCCCTTGCTGGTCGGCCGCGGCGATCTCGCGCTCGGTCTTGAGGTGGATGCGGTTCTGCAGCGCGTTGAAGGAGGGCCGGCCGGCGGCATCGAACGCCACGATCTCGCCGTCGAGAATCATGCCGTTGACGGCCTGCTTCCGGAGCTCGGCGACCAGGCGCGGGAACGCGCCGGCGAGGTCGAGGCCGGCGCGGCGCGAGCGCAGCTTCACGCCGCCTTCGCCGATGAAAGCGAGCACGCGGTAGCCGTCGAGCTTGGGCTCCCACATCCAGTCGGGATCGTCGAACGGTGCGTCGGCCGTTTCGGCAAGCATGGGGGCGAGGTCGGCGGGCATCTTCTCGATCGGGCCCGCGGGCGCGAGCTGGGTCGCGGGAATGCGGCGCGCCGGGACGGTCTTCATCTCTTCCACCGCCACGCCGGACAGCACGGAGCGGTTCTGCTCCGTCACGTCCTCGGTGCTGACGTGACGGTCGCGGTGCTTGATGAGCAGCCAGTTCTTCTTGTCGGAGGTGCGCACCAGAGCGAAGGAACCCTTGAGCTTCTCGCCGCGCAGCAGGAAGCTGAGCTTTCCCTTCTCGATGCCTTCGCGCACGCGCTTCTCGGCCTCGGCGCGATCGTGGAACCAGGTCTCGTTGCCCTCGTCCGGCGAGTAGACGCCGCAGTCCCACACGATCACCTCGCCCGAGCCGTACTGCTTCGGCGGGATGACGCCTTCGAACGAGCCGTAGTCGTAGGGGTGGTCCTCGGTCGGCACGGCGAGGCGTTTGTCGCTAGTATTGAGCGACGGTCCCTTGGGCACGGCCCAGGATTTCAGCACGCCGTCGCACTCGAGCCGGAAGTCGAAGTGCAGCCGCCGCGCCGCGTGCTGCTGGACGACGAAGAGGAGCGGCCCGGCGTTGGGCGCGGTAGCGGCGGGCGCCGGCTCCGGCGTCGCGGTGAACGTGCGCTTGGCTGAGTAGACGTCGAGCGCGGCCGGCCCGGCCGCGGCGGGCGGGCTCGTTTTTTTGGCTTTCTTGCGGGAAACGGGCGCCACTGGCGTGTCTTACGGGAATCGTAAATCGTCAATCGTAAATCGTGGCCAAATCAGCGCAGGTTCCCGATTCACGATTCACCATTTACCATTCACCGACTTATGCAGATGTTAGCGGGAACGAGCGGGTATTCCTACAAGGAATGGCTGGGCCACTTCTACCCGGAGAAGCTGCCCGCGAAGGAGATGCTGCGCTACTACGCCGGGCATTTCCCGACGGTGGAGATCAACAACACCTTCTACCGCATGCCGGCGGAAACGATGCTCGCGGGCTGGACGAAGGAGGTGCCGGCGAATTTCAGCTTCACGCTCAAGGCGCCGCAGCGCATCACTCACCAGAAGCGCCTGAAGGAAGCCGAGCAGGAGGTGGGGGAATTCCTGCGGCGTGCAGACGTGCTCGGCGAACAGCTCGGCATAGTGCTGTACCAATTGCCGCCCTTCCTGAGGAAAGATATACCGCGCTTGCGTGATTTCCTGGCCCTGCTGCCGTCCGACCGGCGCGTGGCCTTCGAGTTTCGCCACGAATCGTGGCAGGACGACGAAGTCTACGCGGCGCTGCGGGAGCGGGGCGCCGCCCTTTGCGTGGCCGACACCGACAAAGGCGACACCCCGTTCGTCTGCACCTCCGACAGCGGCTACCTCCGCCTGCGCCGCACGCACTACGACGACAAGGACCTGGGCGGGTGGGTGGAGCGAATCAAGGCGCAGCCGCTCGAGCGCGCGTACGTGTATTTCAAGCACGAGGACGAGGCGCTGGGCACGAAGTTCGCGCAGCGCTTCACCGAGCTTTGGAAAGGCAAGTGAAGGGCATACGACGGGTCACGGAGGACGCGAAAGGCCGCGAAGGAAATACGTACGACGGGTCGCTAAGGACGCAAAGGCCGCGAAGAAATAATAGAAATAGAGAGCAACCCCGAAGGTCGCGAAGATACGGCGCCAAGGGGGCAAGAGGGAGCGTTTCCGGATCATGGCCCGCATTCCAAGAACGAATCCAGTACCTCGCTTGGCGTTATCTTGGCGTCCTTGGTTTTTTGATCCTGGTTATTGATCCCTTTGCGTCCTCCGCGTCCTTGGCGACTCGTAGTAACGCCTTCTTAGCGTCCTTGGCGTCCTTCGCGACTCGTAGTACAAACAGGCTCTATGGCCGAAGACAGGGCCGAAAAGCTCGCGGCGAACCGGAAAGCGCGCGAGGAAAAGAAAGCGGCGTACTTGCGCGGCATTGCCGACCGGCATGCCGGGGAGTTCCGTGCGGCCGCGAGCCGTGACGCGTTATCCGTCGCGCGGGAAGTGCACGGCACGATGGACGAGGTACTGGAACGGGACCGCGCGAAGGATGCGGCGAGCGGCGGCATCCGCTGCCGCAAGGGATGCAGCCACTGCTGTCATGGGCCGGTCGAGATCTGGCCGCAGGAGGCCGCGCTGCTGGTGAAGGCGGCGCGCGAGGCGGGCATCGAGCTGGACCGGGTGCGGCTCGAGCGGCAGGGCCGGCAGTCCATCGACACCTGGCGGCAGCAGGCGCGGGCCGACACGGCTTGCGTTTTCCTGGGGGACGACGGCGCATGCCGGGTATACGCGTCCCGCCCCAACGCCTGCCGCAAGCTCCTCGTCGTGAGCGACCCCGCCCTATGCGACGCGAAGAATCAGGCGCTCGACCGCGTCGAGCGCTGGTTCAGCTGGGAGTCCGAAATGCTGGAGACGGCCGCGCTGGAAGTCTTCGGCCGCGGCTTGATGCCCAAGCTGCTCCTGAAAGAGCTGAAATAGCCGTCGGCCGTCAGTCGTCAGCCGTCAGTAAAAAGCCACAAGCCACAAGCCACAAGCTGCAAGCCACAGCTGCAAGGTGCTTGAAGCTTGAAGCTTGAAGCTTGAAGCTAAGACAGTCGTCAGTCGACCTGGATGCCGAGGCGCTCGACGACCTTCGCCCAGCGCACGACGTCGGCCGCGAGCAGCTTGGAAAATTCTTCCGGGGTGTTGTGCTGCACGTCCAGGCCCTGGGTTGCGAGACGTTCGCGCACATCGGGCAGCTGAAGCGTCGCGGCGAGCGCCGAATGGAGCCGATTCAGGATCTCCGGCGGTAGCCGGGCGGGGCCGGCGAAGCCGTACCACAGGCTCGCCTCGTAGCCGGGGACGCCGGCTTCAGCGATGGTGGGCAGGTCGGGCAGGGCAGGCGAGCGCTGAGCGCCCGTCGTGGCGAGCGCGCGCAGCCGACCCGCGCGCGCGTGGGGAACCACCGAAAGGCTCGTGCCGAAGGTCATCGTGACCTCGCCGCTCATGACATCAACGATGGCGATGGCCATGCCCTTGTACGGAATGTGCATCATCTTGGTGTTGGTCAGGGACTCGAAGAGCGCGCCGCCCAGATGACCCGAGGCGCCGACGCCCGCCGACGCATAGGTGAGCTGCCCGGGCCGGGACCTCGCCAACCCGATCAGCTCCCTGACGTTGCGCGCCGGCAGCGAGGGATGCACGGCGAGCACGAGGGGACTCGAGCCGACCAGCGTGATCGGCGTGAAATCCCGGATCGAATCGAACGGCAGCTTCTTGTATAGGCTCGCGTTCACCGCGTGGCCGCTCGGGATCAGCACGATGGTGTAGCCGTCCGGCGCCGAGCGCGCCGCGACCTCCGTCCCCACGATGCCGTTGGCGCCCGCGCGGTTCTCGACGATCACCTGCTGCTTGAGGTTTTCGCCCAGGCGCGGCGCAACGATGCGGCACAGCGCGTCGTTGCCCCCGCCCGGCGGGAAGGGTGAAACGATCCGCACCGGACGCGACGGGTAGCTCTGCGCGAGGGCGCTCGCGCACGCGACCCAAAGGAGAAAGGCGAAAGTCGCAAGGCGAACGACGGCTCTACGACGGGTCACAAAGGACGCGAAGGACGCGAAGTTCATGCGTACGACGGGTCGCGAAGGACGCGGAGGACGCAAAGGAATGAACATATCAAGAGCAAGGACGCTAAGACAGCGCCAAGGAGGGAGCAGGACACGCCATAGGTAGACTGAAGACTGACTTGCCGTTTCCTTGGGGTCCTTGTTTTCAATTATCGTTCTCTTCGCGTCCTTTGCGTCCTTGGCGATCCGTAGTAATGCCCTCTTAGCGGCCTTGGCGTCCTTCGCGACCCGTCGTACCTTTGCTTCATCACGTCAGTGCGCGATAGACCCAGCGGGCTGCGGCGAAGAGCGCGCGGTCGGCGTTGCGCCGGGCGACGAGCTGCAGGCCGATCGGCAGGCCGTGCGGGCCCTTGAACACGGGCAGCGTGATGCACGGCACGTGGGTCGTGGTCCAGGTCAGGCAGAACGAGGCGTCG
>JBIOVQ010000210.1:0-15202 GCA_044867805.1 Burkholderiales bacterium
TCGGCGCCACCGGCTGTCTCGAAGTCCACCGCCGCGACGATGCGCATGTTCTTGTCGCATACCACGAAGTCGAGTTGATATGGCGCGAGGCGGCGAAGCTGCTGCTCGCGTTCGCTCGCGGACGCTGGCAACGCCACGACCGACGCCAGCGATACGCTGGCGAAGATGTCGTGATCGGGGAGGCCCGTCTTCAACAAGAGATACAGCAGCGTCTCGTGCTGCCCGAGGAAACGCTCGCGGGCGGCGGCGGCAGCGCTGACCGGTGCCGCTGCGGGAGCCGGCGTTACCGGCGCGGCATGCGTTACCGGCGCGTGAGCGGGGGCCGGCGCAGCAGCAGCCGCGGGCGCCGCGGCGGGCCGGCCGCTAGCGCCCGCACCTTGCTCCCGCAGCAGCTCCGCGAATCGTTGCTGGCTCGCGGCTTCCCTCGCCGCGGACTTCTTCTGGAAGTTCCAGACGGTATAGGCCATGGCGGCAACCGCGCCCACCATGACCAGGACCAGCACCCACGTCAAAGTTACCTCTCCGCGGCCCTTGCGGTATCGAGAAGCCTGAGGCCGGGGCGCGCCGGGTCGGCAGCGCGCAACGGGAAATCGGGTGCATGCAGGTGTTCCGTCGACAGCTCCGAGACGCTGTTGCAGCCGAGCTGCGCCAGCACACGGTCGATCTCACCGCGGAAGATCGAGATGGCGCGGCGTGCCCCTGCTTCCCCTCCGGCCGCGACGCCATAGAGCGTGGACCGTCCGATCTGCACCGCGTGCGCGCCGAGTGCCAGCGCCTTGATCACGTCCGTCCCGCGCCGGAAACCGCTGTCGATCAGCACCGTGACGCGCTTCCCGACCGCGTCTACGACATCCGCGAGCACCTCCATCGGCGATATCGCGGTCTCCAGGTTGCGGCCGCCGTGATTGGAAACGATCACGCCGTCGGCGCCGCAGTCGGCGGCCATCATCGCGTCCTGGGGATGCAGGATGCCTTTCACCATGAGCTTGTGCGGCCAGAGCTTGCGCAGCGCCCGCAGGTCATCCCAGCTCAGGGAATCGGTGCGCATGCTCGACCGCCCCATCGGCCCCGCCGTGATGCGGTGCTTGATGTCGGTCGGGTAGTTCTGGTAGCGCGGCATGCCCGTGGTGGCCAGGTAGCGGGCCAGCACGCCGAAGAGCCAGCGCGGATGCATCAGAACATCGGCGATGTTCCTGCGCGTGAAGGTAAACGGGATGGTAAAGCCGTTGCGCAGGTTGTACTCGCGGTTGCCCGGAACCACGCCATCGACGGTCACCACCAGCGCTTCGTAGCCCGCCGCCCTGGCGCGCTCGACGAGCTTGTGCGAGAGCGAGCGATCGGGCCACATGTAGAGCTGGAACCACAGCGTTCCTCCCGCCTCCTGCGCGACCTTCTCCATCGCCGTCATGGATCCCGTGGCGAGCGTGAACGGTATGCCCGCCTCCGCCGCCGCGCGCGCGAGCGCGAGCTCGCCCTCGTACCACATCAGTCCCGCCGTGCCGGTGGGAGCGATGGTAACCGGCATCTTGTGCCGCTTGCCGAACAGCGTGACTTCCTGGGTGCGCCTGGAAACGTCGTTAAGCACGTGCGGCTGCAGGCGTATGCGCTCGAAGACGGCGCGGTTGTTGCGCAGTGAAACCTCGTCCTCGGTGCCGCGGTCAACGAACTCGAACAGCCCCTTGGGCACGCGCCGCAGCGCCATTTCCCGCAAGTCAGCGATGTTGTAGCACTTGTCGACCGATGCCATTCCGTGGACTCCCAATGCCGCGCGGCAGCGTGGCGAAGAGTTTAAGGGAAAGGGCAGGACCGCGCTACGTCGAGCCGCGTCCTAGCGCCGCACCACCGGGCCCGCACGGCGGTTGCGCCGCCGGTCGAGCCACCACGCCAGCGCCGGCAGCACCAGCAGGCTGCCGGGCAGCGCCAGCACCACGAGATAGGGGCTGATGGTCGAGAGCCTGCGCAGGTGTGCGGCCAGCTCCCGCTTCTCCTCCGGGGTCCAGGGCTGGTCGTTGCGCGGCTTCATGAGCAGCGGCATCAGCCCGCTGACCTTCACGATCTCGCTGGTGAGGTGCTTCCGCTCGCGCGCGGTCAACTCCTGCATCGACCTGAACAACGCGCCGGGGCGGGTCGCGAGGTACCTGAAGGTGGGCATGTTCTAGCCGGACCCGGCCTCCTTCCGGTCCTGCGGTCCGGCCAGGGACCCGGCAATCGTCTGCCAGAGGCGCCATACCGTGAGCCCACGCGCGACGAGGGAAGCCAGCCTGCCGGCGGGCAGCGCGACGAGCGCCGCGACGGCGGCGCTGAACAGCAGGGGGTGCGCGCGCAGCGAGCGAGCCACTCTCGAAACGCGGTCCGCCGCGCCCAGCGGCTTCCTCCATTCATGGAACGTCCCGGCGATGGCGGCGCGCTGGGCCGCCGCGCGCGAGCTCAACTGCTCCCTGCGGTGCGCGAGTTCCTTCAGCCGGTCCGATGGCCAGCTCATCGGGAGGTCAGTTCTTTCTGGTCCCTGGAAAGCTCTTCCACGCTCGAGGCAAATAGCCGCGAGCGGGCGCGCAAGCGGTTACGCACACCGACCGCGAGGCCGGCGCCGATCACGAAGAAGACCGCCGCGAGCGCGATGATTGCACCGACACGGCGCTCTTCCCACAGCAGCAGGACCGCGAGCAGCGCCAGGATCAGCACGCCCACGCCGAAGAAGAGCAAGGCAGTCGCCGCCCAGAACAGTATCTGCAGCAGCCGCGTGCGCTCTTCCTCGAGGTCGGTGCCGAGCAGCTCGAGGCGCGTCTGTACGGCGGCAACCAGGGTCGCCCCCAGGTTGCGCAACGATTGCAGCAAGCCGGGGCTCGGCTGTTCCGGATTCTGTTCCCGGTTCTGCTCCCAGCCTTGTTCCGGCATGAGGGCGCTCGCGTCCTACCGCCGGCTGATCAGCAGGCCGATGATGACGCCGATGCCCGCGGCGATACCCACCGACTGCCAGGGATTGGAGCGGACGTACTCATCGGCGACGCGGGCCGCCTGTTTGCCTTGGTTGACCAGTACCTCCTCCACGTCGGCGAGCTCTGCCCTGGCGCGCTGCAGGCTGTCCTGCACCTTCTGGCGGGTGGCTGCGAACTTCTCGCCTGCCTGGCCAGCGGTGATGCGCAGGAGTTCCTCGGCGTCGGAGATCACGGTCCTCAGGTCTTCGGCGAGCTTTTCCCTGGTAACGGCGGCTTCCTTGGTGGCGGTGGCGGTGTCTGGGGCCATGACATCCTCTTGGGGAAAGGGGTAGGGAGGGAGCCGCGATAGGCGGTCTAGGCTAACCAGTTTGGACCCCAAACTCAACTTGCCGTTTCCGGCCATCCATTTGAGGTAACAAGACGAGGGGATACTCCCTTCGCGCGCCCCTACGCCAGGGACCGTTTCAATTCATCCTGAAACGGTCTTGGTCGGATTCGGAAGCGGCGCGGAAGCGAGCCGGTCAAGCGCGGCATCGGGGTCGCGCTCGACGATCAGCATCGCGCGATGTGCCGCGGTAAGGAAGCGCTGCTCGACGGCGTGGTCGAGAAAGGCCGCGAGCCGCTCGAAATAGCCGTTCACGTCGAGCAGCGCGCAGGGCTTGCGGTGGATTCCCAGCTGGATCCAGGTCAGCATCTCGAAAGTCTCGTCCAGCGTGCCCAGCCCCCCGGGCAGGGCAATGAAGGCATCCGAGAGATCGGCCATCAGCGCCTTGCGCTCGTGCATGGTCTCGACGATGCGCTGCTCCGTCAGCCGGGAATGCGCCACTTCCTTCTCGACCAGGCGGCGCGGGATGACGCCGATCACGTGCGCCCCCGCGCCGAGCGCCGCGTCGGCGAGCACGCCCATCAGCCCGACGTTGCCGCCCCCGTACACCAGCTTGAGCCGGCGGCGGACGATGGCACGGGCGAGCGCGCGTGCCGCCTCGGCGTAGGCCTCCCCTGCCCCGGTGTTCGACCCGCAAAAAACGCAGACGCTCTGCATCCAGTTACTCCCTAAACTGCGTCCCAGATAAAGCGTCCCAGGTACTACGTCCCAGGTACTGCGTCTCAGGTGAAGCGAGTTTCCACAACGCTCTATCTGGGACGCCTCATCTGGGGCGCCGCGGCCTCCGATATTCCATCGCGATCGGAAGCCATGCCGCGTCGGCCGCCGAGCGCCACCGGGGGTCACATCCCCAACAGAAAACGTTGGGGCCCCTGTTCCGCCCCTCGGCGCTCATCTGGGACGCCTTATCTATTGTCGGATAGAATCGCCGCTAACAATAGCACTCAAGGGGAGGTGTCATGGGCATCGGCTCTATCATCGTGCTGGGCTTGCTGCTCGTCCTCGTGGTCTACGCGATCATGATTTACAACAATCTCGTCCAGATCAAGCACAACGTCACCAAGGCGTGGGCGAACATCGACGTGCTGCTCAAGCAGCGCCATGACGAGCTGCCCAAGCTGGTCGAGACCTGCAAGCAGTACATGAAGTTCGAGCAGGACACGCTCGCCCGAGTCATGGAGGCGCGCTCCCGCGTGTTCACCGCGCGCGAGGCCCAGAACATTCCACAGCTCGGGCAGGCCGAAGGCGCGCTGCGCGCTACCCTCGGCAACCTGTTCGCGCTGGCCGAGGCCTATCCCGACCTCAAGACCAACCAGACTTTCCAGCAGCTGCAGACCCGCATCTCCGGGCTGGAGAACGCGATCGCCGACCGGCGCGAGTTCTACAACGAGTCGGTCAACGTCAACAACATCCGCATCGAGCAATTTCCCGACACCATCGTCGCCGGCATGTTCGGGTTCAAGCCCGCGCAGCTGCTCGAGTTCCAGGCCGGGGAAAAAGCCGATGTGGACGTCGGCAAACTTTTCAAGTCCTGATCTCCGCTGAGCGCGCGAGCGCACCGCGGCGCCGGCAATGCGGTAGCGCATCGGGACGACGATGACTTTCGCGTCGACTCGCCTGCATCAGCCGGGCTGGCTCTCGGGCGCCGCCCACTTCGTCATCGTGGCGCTTGCGATCCAGGCCGAGAGCGTCGAGGTCTGGCCCTACGCGCTGGGCGCCATGTCCGTGGTGAGCTTTTTCGCGTGGGCGGCCAACTACCGGCGCTACCGCCAGATCCACGATCTGCCGACTTCCAACGTCGCCTCCGCGGCGCAGGGCTACGTCGAGTTGCTCGGCCAAGCCCGGATGCTGCCCGGCGCGCCAATCCTGAGCCGGCTGAGCAGCTCGCCTTGCTGCTGGTACTCGTACCAGATCGAGGAAAAAGGCTCGAACGACAAATGGCGGACTGTGGACAGCGGCCGCAGCGTCGAGCATTTCCTGCTGGTGGACGAGACGGGGCAATGCGTCATTTCGCCGGACGGCGCGGAGGTCCTCACCAAGGACCACAGGCAGTGGCAGGAAGGCAGCTACCGCTACAGCGAATGGCTGCTGCTGGGAAAGACGGCGCTCTACGCCATCGGCGAATTCAGCACCACGAGCGCGGCCGCAGTGACGGCGCGCGACGAGCGCGCCGATGTGGGCGCCCTCCTTGCGGATTGGAAGAAGAACGAGCAGCGGCTGCGCGAGCGATTCGACCTCGACCGGGACGGCAGGATAAACATGAAGGAATGGGAGCTGGCGCGCCTGCAGGCGCAGCGGGAAGTCCGCAAGCAGCACGCGGAATTGCGTTCCCGTGCGGTGGAGGGTGTCCACCTGCTGCGCAAGCCCGGCGACGGGCGACTGTTCCTGCTCGCCAACGAGATGCCCGACAAGCTGGGCGCGCGCTACCGCTTCTGGAGCTGGGCGCACCTCGCGATATTCCTCGGCGCCGGCAGCGCCGCCCTCTTCCTTCTCTAGGAGACCGTTTCAGAATGGCTGAAACGGTCCCTGGCGCAGGGAGCACGGGAGGAGCATCCCCTGGGGTGCTCTCACAATCGCCAGGGAGCGGAACCACAACCGGCAGCAGTGGCACAAAGGCAATGATGAGAAGCGATTACGTACTGTGTCTCAGCTCGAAGGGCTTCCACCGCATGCACTACGTGGAATGGGGCGACCCCGCCGCGGAGCGCGTCGTCATCTGCGTGCACGGGCTCAGCCGCAACGGGCGCGATTTCGACGCGCTCGCCCGGGCTCTCCAGTCCGAGTTCCGCGTGGTGTGCCCCGACGTCGCCGGGCGCGGCAAGAGCGACTGGCTCGACGCCAAGGAGGACTACAGCTATCCGCAATACTGCGCCGACATGGCGAACCTCATCGCGCGCGTGACGGCGAGACCGGCTCCCGGCGGGATCCTGGGCCGGCTGGCGGCAGCCGTCGGGGCAACCAGGCCCAGGCGCATATATTGGGTCGGCACCTCCATGGGCGGCATCATCGGCATGCTGCTCGCGTCGCACCCGAATACGCCGATCACGAAGCTCGTGCTGAACGATGTCGGAGCCGTGATACCGAAGGCGGCGCTCGAGCGCATCGGGCAGTACGTCGGCAAGGACCCGCGCTTCAAGACGCTCGAGGAACTCGAGGCCATGGTGCGCATGGTGCTGGCGCCGTTCGGGGCGCTCACCGACGCGCAATGGCGGCACCTTACCGTGACCGGGGCAAAGCAGCATGATGACGGCTCGTGGGGCATGTGCTACGACCCGGGCATCGGCGTACCATTCCGGAAGTGGCTGCTCGCGGACGTAGACCTGTGGCAGTACTGGGACAAGATCGCCTGCCCGACCCTGCTGCTCCGCGGGGCGCAATCGGACCTGCTGCTGAAGGATACGGCAGTCGCCATGACCCGGCGCGGCCCCAAGCCCAGGCTGGTCGAGTTCGACGGCATCGGCCACGCGCCGGCGTTGATGGCCGACGATCAGATCAAGGTCGTGCGCGACTTTCTGCTGGCACGCTAGGGAGACAGGGGAAACCGAATGTTGCTACTGCTGCGCTTGCTGCGGAAAATTGCCGGCTGGATGGATTTCATCCTGCTGACCGCGCTGATCTACCTTCTGTCCTGGCTCACCTGGCACGGCAGGAACCCGGTGGTGACCTGGATGTTCCCGGCATGGTGCCGGACTTTCGTGCGGGCGCTCGACGTCGACCTGCGTCTGCACCAGAAAAACCGAAAGCGCCTTCCCGCGCGCTTCATCCTGATCGCCAATCACCCGTCGGCGGTCGAGGACATCGGCATCCCGGCGCTGTTCAACGTGGTATCGCTGGCAAAGGTGCAGGTGCAGGACTGGTTCATCGCCGGACGGATCAGCAGGGCCGCGGGCACGCTCTACGTGGACCGAGACGACCCCGACTCGCGGGACCAGGCCATTCAATCCATGGTGGACACCGTCAACTCGGGGCAGAACATCGCCCTCTACCCCGAAGGCGGCTGCAAGGGGCGGCGGCTGTACAAGGAGTTCAAGTCCGGCGCTTTCGAGGTTTCGATCCTTACCGGCGTCCCGATCCTGCCGCTATTCCTGCATTACGAAGCGCAGGACGATTTCGAATGGCAGCCCCCTTACAAGCTGCCGCACAAGATCTGGCACTTCATGACCACCCGGAACAATCGGGCCAATTACTACGTCTACGACCCGCTCGATCCCAGGGACTACGCCGACAAGTACGCCATGAAGGAAGCGGCGTACGCGCTTTACGTCCGCTGGAACGCCCAGTACCTGGAATGACGCGCCGCGCGCCCGCAACCCTGGAAAGCGACGCCGATGAACGAGGATGAGCTTTGGGGCTTCCGACTTTCATCCGTGTTCATCTGCGTTCATCTGCGGTTCCATTCGCTCTAATTAGCGCGGCCGCGATACCGACGACGCCTTGCGGATGAAGATACTTCGTTGAGCCGGGTCCTTGATCTCCTCGGCGATCAGGCGATAGAGCTCGGATTCGTAGCGTGCCTTGGCCGCGGCGCGTTTGACGATAACCTTCGCCATTGCGCCGATGTACTGCGCCAGCTCGGTTTCGGCATTCCGCAGCGTTTCGGCGGAAAACTTTTCAGGCCCCGTAGTTTCCCTGGGCGCGCTGTCGGGCTTGCCGGTGGGCCTGCTGGTTGTGTCGCTCATGGAAAATCTCCTGACGAACGTCGCTCGAGCTCTCTCGTCCCTGATCTCCGCCGACACGGATTGCGCCAGGACGGAAATCGACGGTGCCTCCTTCGCCGCGCTGCCCACGACCACCGCCGCAACCGGTCCGATGTGGCGCGCCAGCTCGGCTTCGATG
Organism: Burkholderiales bacterium; assembly: GCA_044867805.1. Lineage (GTDB taxonomy): Bacteria > Pseudomonadota > Gammaproteobacteria > Burkholderiales > SG8-41 > SG8-41. The sequence goes on from JBIOVQ010000210.1 coordinate 8,158, forward strand.
CGCTTTACCTGCTCGCGGTCGAGCGTGACGCCGGTCGGCCCGGTCATCCCGCCGGAGGTTCCCGACTGCGCTATTACCGTCGGCACGTCCGCGGCGCCGGGCGGCACCGTGCGCGCGACTTTCTCGGTTCGGGCGTCTCCCGGCAAGGCGCGCTTGAACTCGGTGACGCTTTGCGGCCGCTCGTCCTCGTGGGGCCTGAGCGCCCAGTCCACCGCCGCCAGGAACTCGGCCGAGTAGACGCGCGTGTCGGCTGCCTGGGCGGCCGGCGCCAGGATGTCCTGGCGGATGCGCGCCGCGGCTTCGACCGGCTTGGTGCCGGTCAGCATCCAGTAGAGGACCCCGCCGAACGAGTAGAGATCGCTCCACGGACCCTGCTTGCCATGGGCATGGTATTGCTCGAGCGGCGCATAGCCGGGGGATACCACCGCGGTCAGCTCCTGGTTGCCGCCCTTGAGCTGGCGGGCGGAGCCGAAATCCAGCAGCACCGGGCTGCCGTCGGCGCGCATGAAGATGTTCGCGGGCTTGATGTCGCGATGCAGGTATCCCGACTTGTGGATGATTTCGAGGCCGTCGAGCAGCGGCCCGGCCATGGCGAGGAGCGCGGCCTGCGACACAGGGCGGCGCGCGAGGATCCATTCCGACAGCGGCTTGCCCTCGACGAATTCCATCACCATGTAACCCGTCTGGTTCGCCTCGAAGAAGCGCATCACCCGCACGATATTGGGATGGCGGAAGGAGGCGAGCGTCCGCGCCTCGTCCATGAAACGCTGCAGGCCCCACTGGAACGAATCGGTAGCGTCGCTGGACTTGGGCTGGACCGTGCTGTCCTCGCCGCGCGCCGCGAACTCGCCCGGGAGATACTCCTTGAGGGCGACCTTGAGGTTGAGGTTGCTGTCGGTGGCGAGGTAGGTCAGGCCGAAGCCGCCGGCGCCGAGCACCGAGTCTATGCGGTACTCGTGCAGCGCGTAGCCCGTGGGTAGCGCGTTGGCGGCTTCAGGCATCGGTCCCCATCACTCGTCACCCGTCACTCGTCACTTTTTATCAATGAGCTCGATCGCCTTCTCCAGGCCGCGTCGCATGCGGTTGAAGGAGGTAGCCAGCAGCGCCACTTCGTCGCGCCCCGACTCGTCGAACTCGGGGATCTCCATGTTGCCGGTCGAGATCTCGTCGGCCGCTTGCGACATCCTGGTGATAGGCCGCACGATCATCAGGCTCATCATCAGGTTGAGTATGATGAACAGCACCACGAATACCGCCGTCAGCGACACCATGAACGTGAAGAACGCCCGGTCGGCGTTGCGGATCGGCAGCGCCATGGGAACGGAAACGATCTGCGCGCCGATGATTTCGTTGTGCTTCCAGCCGAAGCCGTTGCTGGAGCCGTAGATCTTCACCATGGCGGGCGGCGCCGTTTCCGCGTCCGTGTGGCACGCGAGACAGGCCTGGTTCTTGATCTGGAACGGGCGCGCAAGATAGAGCGAAGGTCCGTCTATCGTGTCGCGCACTCCGCTGATTTCGCCGCGGTCGGGACTGCTGCGGAACGCGCCGACGATGTCCGCCTCCCAGCCGACCGCGCGGTTGCGCGGATTGGTCGGGTTGAGCGCGGCTTCCTTGTAAGCGTAGTCGGAGTACTTCTTGCGCAGCGAGTTCATGATTTCGGTCGCCGCGTAGGCCGGCACGCTCTGGGGGTGGAATTTCTCCTCGCTGTACGGCAGCAGCGGGCCCACCTGCCCCACCGTGTAGCCGCGCATGGAAAGCGCCGCTTCCAGCATCACGCCGGCATTGCGCAGCACTTCCTCGCGCGCGTTCTTGTGCAGCAGGTCATGCGAGATGTAACCGGTCACGCCCAGGCCCAGCGCAAACACAAACAGCAGCATCAAGTTGAATTTGAGCCGCAGACCCATCGTTGTCTCCCCTTTGTGCGTTAAGTCACGCCGGCGAGATCGCCGACACGACATCTAGCAAGCAAATCGCGTGCCGTTTTTCGGTCACCGCGACATTCCGCCTGGCAAGTTTCAGTATAATGTCAGCGCGCATGAAAAACCAGTTCAATCAGAGAGCTGGCTCGTGTGCCGCAATCATACGGATTACCCGCGAATTTCACCGCGCTATACGCAGCGATGCTCGTTCTGGATGTAATCGTTGAAAAGCGCATCCGGGAGGCGCAGGAGCGCGGCGAGTTCGACGACTTGCCGGGCGCCGGCGCCCCGCTCGAGCCGGAAGATAACGCGCTGGTGCCCGAAGAGCTGCGCCCCGCCTACCGCATCCTCAGGAACTCCGGATTCCTGCCGCCCGAATTGCAGATCTACCGCGAGATCCGCGACGTCGAGCAGCTCCTGCAACGGGTCGCGGACGATGGCGAGCGCGCGCGGCTCATGTCCCGCATCAACTTCCTGCTGGGTCGCAGCGCCGCCGGGCGCCGCCGCGGTGATCTGCGCGTCGATCAGCAGTACTTCGAGAGGATCGCCGAATGGCTCAAGCCGCGATAGTGCTGAGTTCTGAGTGCTTAGTGCCGAGTTTCGACGACTTGCGACTCAGCACTCAGCGCTTTGCACTCATCACTTGCCGTCTGGGCGGCTGGTACGCTCGCGCTCCGGGCGGTCGCGAGCGGTGTCGCGTGGATCGGTGGAGAAAGCCGGCGCAGGCTTGGTTGCCCGGTCTGCCTTCACGACCGGGGGCACGGGCTCGGGTGCCTCCCTGTTCCAGGCGATCATAGCGGCCACCATCGCGGCAACAAGAGCAATCGCCGCGGCCAGTCGAATCCGGCCAGAAGCCCGAAAGGGCCTCGCGCTCCGGTGGCCCTTCTGCCTTCTGCCTTCTGCCTTCATCCTTCGGATAGCGCCTGCTCCATGGCCTCGAGCAGGGTGTCGGGGTCCTGCGCGCCGGAAACGCCGATCTTGCGGTTGAAGATGAAGAACGGCACGCCGCCGATACCGGCGCTGCGCGCTTCCACCTCGGCCTTCTGGATCAGCGCGCGGTCCTCGTCTCCGGCGAGATAGCCGGCGACGGCCTTGCGATCGAGACCGGCTCGCCCGGCAACATCGGCGAGCGTCTCGCGATCGGTGAGATTGGCGCCCTCGGTGAAATGCGCCTTGAAAAGCTCCTCGGACAGCTCGTCCTGCCTGCCGGCGCGCTCCGCGTAGTGCATTAGCCGGTGCGCGTTGAGCGTGTTGGGCTGGATCTTCATCTTGTCGTAGTCGAACGGAATGCCGAGCTGGCGCCCGATCATGACCACCCGCTCGTTGACGCCCTTGCCGCGCGCGCCGAACTTGCGCGCGACGTACTCCTCGCGCGGGATGCCCTGCTCAGGCAGGTCGGGATTCAGCTGAAACGGTAGCCAGCGCACGGCCGGCTCGGGCCCATCGGGATGCTGCTCGCGGTAGAGGGCTATCGCCTTCTCCAGCTTGCGCTTCCCGATGAAGCACCAGGGTCAGACCACGTCCGAGACGATGTCTATCTGGAGGGTTTTTTCGCTCATGTCTTCGCTCAAAAACAGTGACGGGTGACGAGTGACGAGTGACGAGTGGTCAACTCTAACACCTTGACGCAAAGGCGCAAAGCCGCAAAGAAGAACAACAATGGAACCACAGATGAACACTGATCAGACCGAACCCTTAATGAGCGTCCGATGAACGCCATGCGACCATCCTCTTGTCCGTGGTTCGTGAATCGAACTTTATTTTGATCCTATCGGCGTTTATCTGCGTTTATCTGCGGTTCCCTTGTTCTTATCAGTCGTCCCGCGCCAGCCGGCGCGAGTCGGCGGCGTCCACGTCGGAGAGCACGCTCACGCCATGCGCCGCGAAGCGCCGGGCGGCGGCGCGCGTGCGGGGGTCTTTCTCGTGAACGAGCGACCACTGGGCGTGTTGGGCGAGCAGCGCCAGCTCGACGGCGCGGCCAACGGTCATGGCGAAGCGCCGCGCGCCCGCTTCGATATCGCCGTCGCGAGCCTTCTCGAGCCAGGTCCCCGCCTGCTCCACGGCCCGCTCGACCAGCGCCGAAATCTTCACCAGGTCGGGCTCGCGAACATCCCGCAGCAGGATCCCGATCTCGCGCTTCAAGACGGCGAGGCCGCCCGCCCCCTCCAGCGCGCGCAGCAGGTCGAGCGAGAGCACGTTGGTCGTGCCCTCCCAGATGGGCAGGACCTGCGCGTCGCGCAGCAGCACCGGCAGGCCGGTGTCCTCCACGTAGCCGGCCCCGCCGAACGACTCGACCACCTCGGAGAGGACCTGCACCGACTGCTTCGCGGTGACGAGCTTGACGATCGGGGTGAGAAGCCGCAGCAGGTTCTCCTGCTCAGGGCTCGCCTTGCCCGCCTCGTCCCGCCCCATCAGCTCGGCCGTGAAGAACGTGAGATGCAGCGCGCCGTGAAATTCGGCCTCCAGGCCCGCCAGCGTGTCGAGGTGCAGCGGCTTCTCGGCGAGCGGCGCGCCGAAGGCAACGCGCTTGCCGGCGTAGTCGCGCGCCAGCGCAAGCCCGCGCCGCGCCAGCGCCACGGCGCTCACCGCGTTCCAGGTGCGCGTGACGTTCAGCATCGGCGCGATCCGCTTGACGCCGTCGCCGGTGTCCGCGACCAGTTCCGCCGCGGCCCCGTCGAGGGTCAGCTCGGCCGTCGGCACCTTGCGCGTGCCGAGCTTGTCCTTCAGCCGGTTCACCTGGATGCCGTTGAGCCGCCCCTCCGCGTCGCGCGTCTCGACGTAGAACAGCGCCAGTCCTTTCCCGCCCGGCGGGTTGCCCTCGGGGCGGGCGAGCGTCAGCGCCATCTGCGAGGCGATCGCGGAGGTGAACCACTTGCGGCCGTGGAGCCGCCAGCGCCCGTTCTCCTTCCGCGCGACGGTCTCGGTGAGCCCGACGTCGGAGCCGCCCGTCGCCTCGGTCATCCACTGCCCGCTGGTCCAGACCTGCCGGGGATCCCGGCTCGTCAGCCGGGGAACGGCGCGGTCGATCAAGGCGCGGTTGCCCGAAGCGATCAGCGCGCGGGCGGCGCCGTCGGTCATCGCCAGCGGGCAGCTGTAAATGTCGGTCGAGGGCGTGAACAGATAGACCAGGGCGAACTGGTGCAGGCGCGAAAGCAGGCCGTGCCTGCGCTCGTAGGCGGCCGCGACGAGCCCGTGCTCGGCCGCGAGGCGCTCCGCCCGGCGCCACAACGGCGTGACCTCGATGCGGTCCACGCGGTTGCCCCACGCGTCCCAGTGCGTGAGGGTGGGCTCGTTTTCCCGATCGGTGAGCTGCAGCCGGTAGAGCTCGCCGCCGGCCAGCTCTCCCATGGCGCTCAAGCCGGGCGCGATCTCCGCGAGCATGTCGGCCGGAAGCGCGCGCGCCAGGTACGAGCGCAGCGCGCGGTCGGCGGTGTACTGATTGCCCAGTTCAGGCGGCTGCTGGACGAAGGCCATCGGAAGAAAGTTTACAGTTGGCAGTTGACAGTTGGCAGTAACTGCAAACTGCCCACTGCAAACTGCCCACTTCATGGGCCGCGCAGCAGGCCCATGTCGAGGGGGCCGTCGAAAAACGCCGGCACCACGGACAGAAAGCGCCGAGCACGTTCCTTCGGCCAGCGGCCGTAGTCGCAGTTGCCGAGGAACTTCGCCTCGATGTCGGCGCGGCTCAAGGGCTCGTGCGCTCCGCCCCGGATGTGCGGCTGGCGCTCCTCGAGCACCCTTCCGTCGTTGAGTGTTGCGCGGATGTGCCCGGTAAAAGCCTTCGGATACGGATTTTTCGGGTCCACCACGTAGCGCACCTTCGAGGCGAGCGCCAGGATGCGCTCATCCTTCGCGGTGTCCTCAGTGAATGCCGCCAGCCCCGCCCCGCCGGTCACGAGGGCAACAGCGATGTTGAAGGGCGCGCTGAACTTCGCGGCGTAGGCGTTCGCGGGCCGGTGCTTGGAGGCGAGCGGCTCCCACAGCCGGTGCACGTAGCCCTCCGCGGTCTCGCACAGGATCTCCCGCACCTCTTCCGGGCGCACGCCGCGGGCTCGTAGCCGCAATGCGCAGTCCACGTACGGCTGGTTCATGGTGCCCGTCGCGTACGGCTTGAAGGTAATGCTCTCCATGAACCACTTTTCTCCGAATCCTTGGGTGAGCACGCCGTAGTCGCCCTCGATCGAGCGCGCGAAGCCGTGGAACAGGCCGTGGGTGCCTTCGAGCACGGTGCGCGGCCCGGAAAACCCGGTCTGCCCGAGGCGGGCCGCCGCGATACCCGCTTTCGCCGCCCAGCCCGGGTGCATGCGCTTGGTCCAGGCGCCTTCCGCGAGGTATTCGATGATGCCTCCTGCCATGCTGCCCGCGATGCCGAGCGCGTCCACCGTCTGCTTGCGATCGAGGCCCATGGTCCTGGCCGCGGCGAGCGCCGCGGCGATCGTCCCCAGCACGCTCGTGGGATGGAATCCGGCCTTGTGTATCGCCTTGGGTATGATCATCGACAGGCGGCACAGCGCCTCCACGCCCGAGACGATCCCGGTTAGCGCCGCGCGGCCATCGCACTGAAAGCGCTCGCACGCCGCCAGGACCGCGGGGATGACGACCACGCTCGAGTGCACCGGGCCGCCCTCGAAAGTGTCGTCGAAATCCTCGCCGTGCGCGGCGGTGCCGTTGATGAGCGCCGCCGTCCCGGCGTCGTAGGTCGCGGCGTGGCCGATCGCCGTGCAGCCGCCGCCGGTGTCGGCGGCCGCGAGTACGGACCGCACGTAACCGGTGTCGCGCGCGGCAATGCACAGCCCGACGATGTCGAGCAGGAGCTGCCCGGCGCGCTCGCGCACCGGCGCGGGCAGCGCCTCCGCCCGCAGCGCGACGACTTTGTCAGCGAGTATCTCGGATACCGACTGCGCGGCCGGCGCGTTCATCTCGCTTTCGCGAAGTTGGCAGCCATCAGTTGGCAGTTGGCAGTTACTGCAAACTGACCACTGCAAACTGCAAACTCGCTAGCGCACGATCTTGATGCCGGCCGCCTGCAGGATGGGGCGCATCGTCTTTTCATACTCGCTCACGAAGCTAACGAGCCCCCGTCCGGTCAGGAACCCGTCCTCGTAGAGGTTTTCCTTCAGGAAGTT
>JBIOVQ010000211.1:0-14692 GCA_044867805.1 Burkholderiales bacterium
CTCGAGCTGCGCGTCAAGGCGGCCTTCCTCTACAAGTTCGCGGGCTACGTGGAATGGCCAACGAAATCGTTCGCGGGCCCGGAAACCCCCGTCACGATCGGGGTGATCGGCTCCGAGTCGCTGGCGACGGAGCTGGCGCAGGCTGTGACCGGTCGTACCGTGAATGACCGGCAGGTGACGGTCAAGCGCCTCAAGGCCGGCGAGTCTCTGGCCGGCATCCACATTCTGTTCGTGGGAAGGGCGGAAAACGCGCGGCTCGACCAGCTGGCGCAGTCCGCGCGGCCGCGCTCGATCCTCACCGTGACCGAATCCGATGGCGCGCTCGCGCGCGGCAGCGTGATCAATTTCGTCCTGACCGACGGGCGGGTCCGCTTCGAGATCGCGCTCGATTCGGCGGAGAAGAGCGGGCTCAAGCTGAGCTCGCGGCTGCTGGCCGTTGCCCAGCAGGTGACGGGGACGCCCTGATGCTGCGTAGCGTAGAGCGCTCCATACGCCACAAGCTGACGCTGATCGTGCTCGCCACGACGCTCGCTGCGCTGGTCGTGACCGGGATCGCGCTGGTGATCTACGACCTGCGCGGGTACCGGGAGGTGGGCGAGAACGACCTCGTCACCCAGGCGGAGATTCTCGGCCGCGCGAGCGCGCCCGCGCTTGCTTTCGAGGACCCCAAGGCGGCCAGTGAGAACCTCCAGCTGCTCAGGGCGAAACCCAGGATCTCGTCCGCCGCCATCTACAACGCCAAGGGCAAGCTGTTCGCAAGCTACACGCGCCGTGACCTGGATCTGGCGCTTCCGCGCCTTCCCGAGCCCGACGGAATCCGCATCGAGGGCAGGGATTCCGTGCTGTTCAAGAGGATCGTGGACAACAATGAAATTCTCGGCACCGTGTACCTGAGGGCCGAGCACGGTCTGCTCGGGCGATTTGTCGACTACCTCGGCATCATCGGCGTTGTGACTGTCCTCAGCTTGCTCATTGCCTGGCTGGTCTCCGGCTGGCTGCAGGCAGTGGTCACCAGGCCGATACTGGATACGGCGGCGGTGGCCCGCAAGGTCGTGGAAAGCCGGGATTTCTCGCTCAGGGCCACCAAGACGACGGAGGACGAGATCGGGCAGCTGGTGGACGCGTTCAACGACATGCTGGCCGAGGTCGGGCGCAGGGCCGAGGCGCTCGAGCAATTGAACCGCTCGCTCGCGCACGAGATGGCGGAACGGCAGCATGCCGACCAGGCGCTGCGCGATCTGAACGTGGACCTGGAGCGGCGCATCGAGAGCCGGACCTCCCAGCTGGAGGCGGCCAACAAGGAGCTGGAAGGATTCAGCTATTCGGTTTCCCACGATCTGCGCGCGCCGCTGCGGGCCGTCGTGGGCTTCGCCAAGATGCTCCAGGAAGACCATGCCGAAAAACTCGACGAGGAGGCGCGAAGAAAGGTCGGCGTGATTCAAGGCGAAGCGCAGCGCATGGGTCTGCTGATCGACGACCTCCTCGCGTTCTCGCGCATGGGGCGCAAAGCGATGCAGACGTCCGAGCTCGACATGGCGGAGCTGGCGCGCACCACCTACGAAAGCCTGAACGGCCACCATGAAGGGCCGAAGGCCGAGTTCCATCTCGGCTCCCTGCCGCGTGCCAGGGCAGACCGCGTGTTGCTGGGCCAGGTCTGGGCCAACCTGATTTCGAACGCCCTGAAGTTTTCGGCAAAGCGGCAGAAGCCCGTGATCGAGGTCAGCGCAATCAGCGACGAGAGAGAGCATGTCTATTTCGTCCGCGACAACGGGGCCGGCTTCGACCCGCGCTACCAGTCGAAGCTGTTCGGGGTATTCCAGCGCCTTCACGACTCGAGCGAGTTTCCCGGGACCGGTGTCGGGCTGGCGCTGGTCCAGCGGATCGTGGTCCGGCACGGGGGACGGGTGTGGGCCGAAGGCAAGCCGGACGGCGGCGCCACGTTCTATTTCACCCTACCGAAGGAGTAGTCGCATGGAAGCGTTTGAGCAGGTCGAGATACTGCTGGTCGAGGACAACGCGCTGGACGCGGAGATGACCATGCGGGCCCTGAAAAACGGCGGACTTGCCAACAAGCTGCTATGGGTGAAGGACGGACAGCAGGCGCTCGATTACCTGTTCCGGCACGGCGACTACTCCGGGCGCGAAGAGGACTATCCGCGCCTCGTCCTGCTCGACCTGAAGATGCCGCGCGTGGACGGGATCGAGGTGCTGAAGGCGGTCAAGGCCGACGAGCGGACCAGGCGCATACCCGTGGTCGTCATGACTTCCTCGCAGGAGGAAAGGGACGTCGCGCAAAGCTACGAACTCGGAGTCAACAGCTACGTGGTGAAGCCGGTGGATTTCAACGCGTTTACCAGTCTCGCGCGGCAGGCGGGCTATTACTGGCTGGCGATCAACCGCACGCCGACAGTCTGAGTCCCGCGTAAAGCCGCGAGAGGCTGCTGAGAGAGGGCAAGTGGAAAGCGACCTGCGCATCCTGATGGTCGAGGACGTGCCGACGGACGCGGAGCTCGAGATTCGCGAGCTCAAGCGCGCCGGGCTGCGTATCGCCCATCGGCTGGTGGATACGGAACCGGCGTTCCGTGCTGCCCTGAGCGAGTTCCGGCCTGCGGTCATCATCTCCGACTTTTCCATGCCCCATTTCGACGGCATGTTCGCGCTCGCGCTCGCGCGCGAGCTCGTGCCGGACGTCCCCTTCATATTCGTATCGGGAACCATCGGCGAGGAGTACGCGATACGCGCGCTCAAGAACGGCGCCACCGACTACGTGCTGAAGAACAACCTGGTAAGGCTGCCGACGGCGGTCGAGCGCGCGGTCCAGGACGCGAACGCGCGTGCCGAGCAGCGCAAGGCCGAGGCGGCGCTGCAGGAAGTCACCGAGCGCCATCGCTCGACCTATGAAAATTCGCCGATCGGGATCATGCATGCCGACGTCGAGAGCGACCGCATCCTGCACGCCAACCCCAAGTTGCTCGAGCTGCTGGGATACACCGCGGACGAATTGCGCGGGATGACGACGGATGACATCGTTCATCCCGATCACCGCGGCATGGATCGCGGCAGGTACCGCGAGCGCATGCTGAAAGGCGAGCTGAATTCGTTCTCGTCCGAGCGGATGTACGTGCGCAAGGATGGCTCGGCGATCTGGGTCAACCGCACCATATCGCTGGTGCGGGATGCGGCCGGCAAGCCGCTTTATTTCATCCGGATGCTCGAGGACGTCACGGAGCGCCGCGAGCAGGAGACGAAAATCAGGCGGCTGAGCCGCATCCACGCCGTGCTGAGCGGGATCAACTCCGCGATCGTGCGCATACGCGACCCCCAGCAGCTCTTCGACGAAGCCTGCCGCATCGCCGTGGAGCACGGCAATTTCGGGATCGCCTGGATCGGCCGCTACGACGCCGACAAGGAGGAGCTGGTTCCGGCGGCGAGCGCGGGCGTCGAGGGGGAATATCACCTGATGAGCGAAAAACTGAGCACGGCAGGCAATTCCCCGTCCGGCGCCGGGATGATCGCGCGCGCGATTCACGAGCGCCGCGCCGTCTACAGCAACGACATCAGGCTGGAGCCCGAGGTGGGCGGCCGGAGGAGGCAGGAGGCCATCCGGCGCGGCTATCGTGCGATGTGCACGTTCCCGCTGGTGGTCGAGGGCGCGGTGGCTGGAACTCTGTCACTGTTCACCAAGGAGACCAACTTCTTCGATGACGAGGAGATGAAGCTGCTCACCGAGCTGGCGGGCGACATCTCGTTCGCGCTGGAGCACATCGCCGGGCAGGGGAAGATCGAGAAGCTCTCGCGCGTGCGCGCCGTGTCGAGCGAGATCAACGCCGCCATCGTGCGCAGCCGTGACCGGCGGGAGCTGTACCAGGAAGCCTGCCGTATCGCGGTCGAGCACGGGAAGTTCGGCCTGGCGTGGGTCGGCCTCTACGACCCGTCGACGCTCGATGTCACGCCCGTCGCCTGGGCCGGCATCGGCTCGGACGAAATCAAGCAGAGCAAGTCCACCGCGCGCGCCGACACGCCGCAGGGGCAGGGGCTGGTCGGCGAGGCGATACGGGAGCGCAAGCCGGCATACAGCAACGATATTTCCACGGGCCCGAGAGTGGGCGGCAAGCGGCGGGAGGAAGCGCTGCGCCTCGGCTACCGCTCGCTGATGGTATTGCCGCTGATCGTGGAGGGCGCGCCCGCCGGTGTGCTGGCGCTGTTCGCCAGGGAGGTCGGTTTTTTCGACGACGAGGAAACAGAGTTGCTGGCCGAGCTCGCCGGCAACATTTCATTCGCGCTCACGCACATTGCCGGGCAGGAGAAGATCGAGAAGCTTTCGCGCATCCGCGCGGTTTCGAGCGAAATCAACGCCGCCATCGTCCGCCTCCGTGAGCGCGAGGAGCTGCTTCGGGAAACCTGCCACATCGTGTCCCAGCAGGGCAGGTTCGAGCTGGTATGGATAGGAACGATAGACCAGGACCGCAAGGAGGTCAGGCCGGTCGCATGGACCGGATTCCCGGAGGAGGTCGCGCGGGCCGTAAGCTGGGCAAGCATCACCTCCGCGAAAGGAACGCTCGGCGAGGCGGTGCAGACCCGCAAGCCTTCCGTGCGCAACGATATCGCCGAGCTCCCCGGCGGGAAGCTGCGGCAGCAGGCAGTGGAACGCGGCTGTTTTTCCACCATTTGCATGCCGGTGGAGACGGAAGGCCGGGTCACGGCCCTCATCGCCCTGTTCGCGACGGGGAAGGGATTTTTCGACCAGGATGAGCTGGCGCTTCTGGCCGGCGTGGCGTCCAACGTCTCGTTCGCCCTCGAGTCGATCACGCGCCAGGAGAAGATCGACCGGCTGTCACGCATCCGCAACGTGCTGGGGGAAATGAATGCCGCCATCGTGCGCATCCGCGACAGGCAGCAGCTGTTCGAGGAGGCCTGCCGCATCGCCGTGGAGCACGGCGGGTTCGCGCTGTCCTGGATCGGGATGGTGGACGACGCTGCGCAGGAAATAAGGCCGGTTGCCAAGGCGGGCAAGGACGAAGGCTACCTGGAGCGCCTCAAGCTCACGCTGGATCCCGCCGCCACGAGACACCTCGCGCTCGCAGTGGAGGCGCTCGCGCGCAACGCGCCGGTGATCTGCAACGACATCGCCACCGACGGCCGGATGCGGGCCTGGCGGGAGGCCGCGATGCAGCGCGGCTATCGCTCCACCGTGATGCTGCCGCTGGCGCTGGAGCAGAAGCCCGTCGGCGTCTTCGCGCTGTACTCGCCGGAAGCGGGGTTCTTCGACGACGACGAGGTGAAGCTGCTGGTCGAGCTGGCTGGGGACCTCGCGTTTGCGCTGCAGACTATCGGGAAGCAGGAGAAGCTCGACTACCTCTCCTACTACGATCCGCTCACCGGGCTGCCCAATCGCACGCTGTTCCACGACCGGGTCAACCAGGCGCTGCAGGCGCAGCGCGAGTCGGACGGCAAGGCGGCGCTGATCTTCCTCGACCTGCAGCGGTTCGGCATCGTCAACGACACGTACGGGCGCCAGACGGGGGACGCCGTCCTCAAGGAGGTGGCGCGGAGGCTGGAGAGCGCGCTGGGAAGCCGGGACTACCTGGCCCGGGTCGGCGCCGATACTTTCGCCGCCGTGCTGCGCGACGTGAAGCAGGAGGCCGACGTGGCGCACGCGCTGGAGCAGGGGATGTTCAGCGGCGTGACGCGGCCGTTCGAGATCCCCGGCGGGGAGCTGCGGATGGCGGCGCAGGCGGGCATTGCCCTTTACCCCGGCGACGGCAACGACGCGGAATCGCTGTTCCGCAACGCCGACGCGGCGCTCGGCAAGGCGAAGAACTCGGGGGACCTCTACCTGTTCTACGCGCCGCAGATGAACGCCCGCGTGGCCGAGCAGCTCAGGCTGGAGAACGATCTGCGCAACGCGATAGCGCACGAGCAATTCGTCCTCCACTACCAGCCGCGGTTCGACCTCGCCAGCGGGCAGGTGCTCGGAATGGAGGCGCTGATCCGCTGGAAGCACCCCGGCCGCGGCATGGTCTCTCCCGGCGAGTTCATCCCGCTGCTGGAGGAAACCGGGATGATCCTCGACGTCGGCCGCTGGGCGCTGCGCCGCGCGGCGCAGGAGCACGCCGCCTGGAGCGCGAAGGGCCGGCTCCCGCCGCGCATCGCGGTCAACGTGTCCCCGGCGCAGCTGCGGCGCAGGGACTTCGTCGATTACGTGGTGGAGGCGCTGGCCCCGGTCGAGCGGGCGGCCGAGCGGATCGACCTGGAAATCACCGAGAGCATGCTGATGGAGGACATCCAGGGCGGCATCGACAAGCTGAAGGCGATCCAGAGACTGGGGCTGCACATCGCCCTCGACGACTTCGGGACGGGCTATTCCTCGCTGAGCTACCTCGCGCGGCTGCCGATCAACTCGCTCAAGATCGACCGCTCATTCATCATGCAGATGTCGAAGAGCCCGGAGCAGATGGCGATCGTCTCCACGGTGATCTCGCTGGCGCGCGCGCTCAACCTGAAGGTGGTCGCGGAAGGGGTCGAAACCGAGGAGCAGGCCAACCTGCTGCGCCTGCTGCGCTGCGACGAGGTCCAGGGCTTCCTGTTCGGCCGGCCGGTGCCGCCGGAGGAGCTGGAAGGAAAGCTGCGTCAGGGCTGAACCGAAGGGGCAGGAATCGCCGGAGGCCCTTCGGGGCGCGGCCCGCGGCACAACACTGCTTCGAACTGGTAGTCGCCGGAAACCTTGATTTTCCCGAGGTATTCGATCGCCTGCTGCCGCGATTCGAACCGCCGCGCGCTGCCCGAGGTAAGGGAGCAGAGCCGGCCGCCTTCACCGACGGCAATCCCGGCGAGGGCTCCCGAAGCCAACCCCTCGGCAGTGCCCGCGCTCCCGGTAACGCGCAGCTCGTACCACTGATCCAATGTAACGCCCCCCCGCTTACTAACCACGACGGTTACATTGCGCGGGAACTCTATCACGAATTGAACGGCAACAGTGGTCCAAGTGGAGGACAGGGGCTCTAGGATCGGGCCATAGCCGCGGCAAAGAAGCCGTCGGTGCCGTGCACGTGGGGCAGGAGTCCGAGGAAAGGGCCCGTGTCCAGCGCTATGCGTTGTTCCTGCAACAGTTTTCCACAGTGCAGGGAATAGAAATCCTTGCGCTCCGCGAGGAAGGCCTCGACGACGCCCTCGTTTTCCTCGGTGAGCGGGCTGCAGGTCGCATAGACGAGCCGGCCGCCGGGCTTCACGAGGCCCGCCGCGGAGCGCAGGATCGCTGCCTGCTTGAGCGAGAGCTCCTCCACCGAGCGGGGGGACTGCCGCCACTTGAGGTCGGGATTGCGGCGCAGCGTGCCGAGCCCGCTGCAGGGCGCGTCGACCAGGACGCGGTCGATCTTGCCCGCCAGCCGCCTGATTTTGAGGTCATTTTCGTTCTTGATCGGCTGGGCGTAGACATTGGAAAGGCCGGAGCGCCGGAGGCGGGGCTTCAGCCGGCCCAGGCGCTGCACCGACGTGTCGAACGCATAGATCCGGCCGTGGGAGCCCATCAGCGCGCCCAGCATCAGGCTCTTGCCGCCGGCCCCGGCGCAGAAATCCACCACGAGATCGTGGCGCCTCGGGGCAAGAAGGAAGCCCAGCAACTGGCTTCCCTCGTCCTGCACCTCGATCGCGCCGCTCAGAAACAGGGGGTGGCGGTTGATCGCCGGTCTGCCCCTGATGCGCAGCCCCAGCGGCGAGAAGGGAGTCGGCTCCGCCGCCACGCCGTCCGCGGCGAGCGCCTGGCGCACCTCGTCGCGTGCGGCGCGCAGCGTGTTCACGCGCAGGTCGAGCGGCGCGGGCTCGTTGAGACCGCGCGCGAACGTGACGACCTCCGCCTCCGCAAGCCGGCCTGCAAGCCGCTCCACGATCCAGTCCGGGAGCTCCGTGCGCACGGCGAGCGGCAGGTTTTCGAGCGGCGCCGCCTTCACCCGCGCGAGCCACTCGGCCTCGTCCGGCTTCAGCAGGGCGGCGAGTTCCCGCACGCTCATGCCGGCAACGCGCGCCGCCCAGGCGAGCAGCATGCGCCGGGGCGAGGCGTCGGGGGCGAGGTGCTCGACGGTGCGCTTGCGGCGCAACACGCCGTACACGGCGTCGGCGATGAAGGCGCGGTCGCGCGCGCCGAGCGCGCGGCGGGCGCCGAAGAACTCGTGCAGAACGGTGTCGGCCGGCCGGTCGAACTTGAGCGCCAGCCCCAGCGCCTCCGTCGCCGCGTCGAGCTGCGTGCGGGTGATTGCCATCAACCAGTTTGCAGTTGACAGTTTGCAGCTTGCAGTGACTGCCCACTGCCCACTGCACACTGCCAACTTCGTCATTCCTCGCTGATGCGGATCTCGTTCACGACCTGCTCGCCGGAGAGATTGCCCTCGCGGTCGAAGTGCCGGATGCGGACGGGCAGGTAGCGATACTCGGCGGCCAGCCACAGCTCGATGCCCTCGTCGCCGGCGCGCGACAGCTGGCGGATCGGCAGGGCGCGCACGGTGCCGATCGGCGTGTCGATCGGTTCCTCGGCGCGGATTTCGAAGCCGTAGACCTCGAACCGCGTCCCGGTGGTGATGGGCAGCTGGTAGCGGCCCGGCCGGGGGGGCAGCAGCACGAACTGGAAGATGAAGCTCATCAGGTCCTGCGTACCCGGCTGAAGCGGCGCCGTCTTGGATTCGCGCGCGTCGCCGTACGTCAGGCTGCCGCTGTCCCAATTGAAGCGGGCGCGCGACGCCTCGGTCCGGCCGCGCCGCGTGCGGCTGGTGAGAAAGGAGTCCGGCTTCAGGCCGTCCGGCGTGATCTTGCCCCGGCTGATCGAGCGCAGCCGTTGGGGCCGGAGCAGGTCCACGAGGCCCCCGGTTTCCGCGTCGCTCGCCAGGATGTACTCGTCGTTCTCCACCTCCCACGTCTGCGCGGCGCGGCCGATGAAGCCGCCCTCGCTCCCGTAGTACAGGTTGTAGGTGATGCGACCGCGCCGCGGCAGGCTGTGCACCGCCGCAACGCTCGCCGGCGCGGCCATCGCAAGCCGCTGCGGCTCGGACGCGGCGGGCTGCGCCGCCGCTTCCTCCGCGTCCGCGGCCTCGGGCTCCAGATCAGGCAAGGCCAGCGGGCCTGGCGCGCTGACCGCGACCGGTGGAGCGGGCAAAGGCGCAGCGGGGCGCACGGCCCGGATCCTGGGCTTCGGCACCACGAGCTTCGGCTCGAGGCGGGCCAGCCGCGCTTCCAGCGGGCGCGGCTCTCCCGGCATCTGCGGCAGCGGCAGCCACGTCCCCGATATCACCAGCCCGTGCAGGCACAGCGACAGGAGGGCGGCGATGCCCAGGCGCTCGCGCGTGGTCATGGCTTCAACTCGAACTTCGTCAGGTTGTGCTCGACGCGCGTGCCGTCCTCGTCCAGCACCACCATCCTGACCGGCAGCTGGCGATGCTGCGGGGCGAGCCAGATTTCGGCGCCGCTCTCGTCGGGCCGGTGCTGCTTCACGAGATGCAGCGTCGTCATCGGGCCGAAGGCGGTATCGATCTCGACGCCGGGACGGATGGTGTACCAGTGCTGGTTCAGCTTGCGGCCGTTGGTCATCGCGAGCTCGAAGCGCTCGCGGTGGGCGAGGTCGAGAAACATGAACTGGTACATCACGGAAGCCAGGTCCTGCGTGGCGGGCGGCAGCTTGAGATGGTCGGCCGCGCCGTCGCGCGTGAGCGTGAGCCGGCCCGCGGTCCAGTCGAAATCGGCGCGGGCGCGGCGCGGATCGCCGTCGCCGCGCTTGCCTTCGAAGTGCCGCGGCTGGAGTCCCGACGCGGTCACCCGCCCGCTGCTCTCGAGCCGCAGCGGCTCCCGCGCGAACAGGGCCAGCAGGCCGACCGCCCGGCTCTCGCTCACGATACGGTAGGCGCCGTCCCTGGCTTCGAAGGTTTCGTTCACGACCGCGACGCGCGAGCCGTTCCACAGCACGTCGTAGCTGGCGGAAATGGATTGAGGGGCCACGGGCGTGGCCGCCGCGCCGGAGAGCGATGTGGCGAACAGCAGCGCCGCGGACAGGGTGATGGCGCGTGTCATTCCGGCCGTCTCAACGCGCGTCGAGCGGCGGGGACGCGAGCGCAGCCTCCGGGGCGGGCGGCGCGTCCACGTTGACGGCGCCGCCGCGGCCGAGCTTGATCCGCCCTTCGCAGAACCAGCGGATCGCCTGCGGGTAGATGCGGTGCTCTTCCGCGAGCACCCGGGCGGCCAACCGCTCCTCGGTATCGCCGGGCTGCACCGGGACCACCGCCTGGATGATGATGGGCCCGTTGTCGAGCGCTGCGTTCACGAAATGCACGGTGCAGCCGTGGACGCGCACGCCGGCCTCCAGCGCGCGCCGGTGCGTGTCGAGCCCGGGAAACGCCGGCAGCAGGGAAGGGTGGATGTTCATGATGCGGCCACGGTAGCGCTCGACGAAGGCCGGCGTGAGGATGCGCATGAACCCCGCCATGACCACGAGGCTCGGCTCGTGACGGTCGATCTCGGCGCCGAGCGCCGCATCGAAGGCCGCCCGTTCGGGGAACGCGCGGTGATTCACGACGGCGGTCTCGACGTGATGCGCCCGCGCGAGCTCGAGGCCGCGGGCCTTGGGCTCGTTGCTGACGACCGCCGCCACCCGCGCCGGCAGGCCCGCCCTCAGGATCGCGCCCATGTTGCTGCCGCGGCCTGAGATCAGGATGACTATGGTCTTATCGGCCATATCGCATCAAATAACGAGTGATAAGTGATATGTGATAAGTGATAAGGCACCCGCGCTCGCGCGGGAATTCGCTCCTATCACCTATCACTTGTCACCTATCACGCCCTCTCCATTGTCGTTAGACGATGGAAACTTGCGGCGCGTTCTTTTCGCCCTTGACTACCCGCCCGATGCGCCAAGCGGTTTCACCCGCGGACTGGAGCATCTTCAGCGCCGCGTCGGCGTCGCCGGCTGCCACCACCGCTACCATGCCGATGCCGCAGTTGAACACGCGGTAGAGCTCCGCGTCGGCGATATTGCCCTGCTCCTGGAGCCAGCCGAACAGCGGCGGCATCGGCCATGCGGCGCGTTCGATGCGTGCGGCGAGGCGCTCGGGGAGCACGCGCGGCACATTTTCGACGAGGCCGCCGCCGGTGATGTGGGCCAGGCCCTTGACGGCGACGGACTGCACGAGCTTCAGCACCGGTTTCACGTAGATCCTCGTGGGTTCCAGTATCACCTCGCTCAACGGCCGGCCGTGGAAGCGCGCCGACAGGTCTATGCCTTTCACGGCGATGATCTTGCGGATCAGCGAATAGCCGTTGGAATGGGCGCCGCTCGACGCCAGTCCGAGCACGGCGTCGCCCTCGGCGATGGCGGAGCCGTCGATGATGCGGCTCTTCTCGACGATGCCGACCGCGAATCCCGCCAGGTCGTACTCCCCGGTCGAATACATGCCGGGCATCTCCGCGGTTTCGCCGCCGATCAGAGCGCACCCGGCCGCCTCGCAACCGGCGGCAATGCCCTTGACGACCTCGGTCGCGGTCGCCACGTCGAGCTTGCCGCAGGCGTAGTAGTCGAGGAAGAACAGCGGCTCGGCGCCGTGAGCGAGTATGTCGTTGACGCTCATCGCCACCAGGTCGACGCCGATGGTGGCGTGGCGGTTGAGCTCGAACGCGAGCTTGAGCTTGGTGCCCACGCCGTCGGTCCCTGCGACCAGGACGGGCTCGCGGTAGCGCTCGCGCGCGATCTCGAACAGGGCGCCGAAGCCGCCGATGCCCGCCAGCACGCCCTTGCGCAGGGTCTTCTTCGCGAACGGCTTGATGTTCTCGACCAGCTGGTCGCCGGCGTCGATGTCCACGCCGGCGTCGCGGTACGTCAGCGGAGCAGCAGGCTTCTTCACCGTGCACCTGAAACGAAAACGGCGCTGGCCACAGAGAACACAGAGTCCACAGAGAAAAGGCTAGAATGACAGGAAACCACAACGAATCCACGACAAGACGGCGTGCGCCGTTTGCTGGGAATGCCCTCGAAAAGCACCGGATCAACTCTCTCTGTGTTCTCTGTGCTCTCTGTGGCAAAGAGAATTTTACCGTAACTGGAAGCCGGCCGTTTCCCCCCACACCATGAAACAGCTCGCGCTCGATCTCGCCGTTCCGCCGCCTCCCACGCTGGAGAATTTCATCGCCGGCCGCAACGGCGAGCTGCTGGCGCAGCTGCGCCGCCTCGCCGCCGGCCAGCCGGGCGAGCGGTTTTTCTACCTGTGGGGACCGACCGACTGCGGCCGCAGCCACCTGCTCGCGGCGACCGTCGCGCAGTCGCAGCTCGGGGGCGCCGCCGCTTACGTCGCCTGCCGGGCGGAGACCCGCTTCGACGCCGGTCTCCAGCGCGCGCATTGCGTCGCGCTCGACGACGTGGAGCGGCTGGACGAAGAGGGCCAGGTCGGGGCGTTCGATCTTTACAACTCGCTGCGCGAGCGCGGCGGCGCGCTGATCGCGAGCGGCTCCGCGCCGCCGGTGCAGCTCGCGCTGCGCGAGGACCTGGTGACGCGTCTCGCCTGGGGGCTGGTTTACCAGTTGCACGCGCTCACCGACGAGGAAAAGACGAAGGCGCTCGCCGACCGCGCCGCGAGCCGCGGCTTCCGGCTGCCGCGCGAGGTCGCCGAGTTCCTGCTGAAGCGCGTGCGGCGCGACCTGCCTTCGCTGCTCGCGATGCTGGACGCGCTCGACCGCTATTCCCTGGAGACCAAGCGGCCGGTCACCGTGCCGCTGGTGCGCGAGATGCTGCACGCGGCCGTGCCGCGCGATGCGGGGACCGCGGTCCGGGACTCCGGGAGCCGTAGTTGAGCGGGCGGCTGGTCCTCTTCGACCTCGACAATACGCTGCTCGCGGGTGACAGCGATTTCGAGTGGGCGCAGTTCCTGATCGAGCAGGGCGTCCTCGACCGGGAGGTGTACGAAGCGCGCAACCAGGCGTTCTACGACCAGTACCGGGCGGGCACGCTGGACATCCGCGAGTTCCTCGACTTCCAGCTGAAGCCGCTGTCGCGCCATCCACGCTCCCAGCTCGACGCCTGGCACCGCGATTTCATGGAGCGCAAGGTGCGCCCGTTGATGCGCGAGAAGGCGCGCGCGCTGGTCGCGCGCCACCGTGGAGACCTGCGCGTCGTCATCACTGCCACCAACAGCTTCGTCACCGCGCCGATCGCGCGCGAATTCGGGATCCCGGACCTGATCGCCACCGAGCCCGAGCAGCGCAACGGCGAGTTTTCCGGCGCGGTTTCGGGCATCCCGTGCTTCCGCGAAGGCAAGGTCGCGCGACTGGAGGAATGGCTCGCGGGACGCGGGAAGTCCCTCGCCGCGTTCGCGGAGTCGTGGTTCTACAGCGACTCGCTGAACGACCTGCCGCTGCTCGATCGCGTGTCCCACCCGGTGGCGGTGGACCCGGACGACACCCTGCGCAAGCACGCGGCGAGCCGCGGCTGGCCGATCATCAGCCTCAACTGACGTAAATGCCAAATCTCAAATCCCAAATTCCAAACAAATCCCAACTCTCAAACTCCAAATACCAAACGTTTGGATGTTGGTGCTTGGTGCTTGGTGCTTGTTTGTTGTTTGGTGCTTGGGATTTGGTGCTTGATCCATGATTACTCGATTCCTGGGCAAGATGTTCTCGGGCCGCCTGTTCGGGCCGGTGCAGCCGAAGGTCATCCCGTTCGGCGTGCACGGCATCGGTCGCGACGCGATCAGCCAGTGCGCCCTGCGCACGGCCCAGGCGCTGCAGCGCGACGGGTTCGCGGCCTTCGTCGTCGGCGGCGCGGTGCGCGACCTGCTGCTCGGGCGCCGGCCCAAGGATTTCGACATCGCCACCGACGCCCGGCCGGAAGAGGTCCGCGCCCTGTTCCGGCGCTCGCGCGTGATCGGGCGGCGCTTCCGCCTGGTGCACGTGATGTGCGGGCCGGAGACGGTCGAGGTCTCCACCTTCCGCGGCTCCAATGCCTCCCCCGACGAGAGCGACGACCACGTGGCGGACGAGCACGGCCGGATCCTGCGCGACAACGTGTTCGGCACCCAGGAGCAGGACGCCACGCGCCGCGATTTCACCATCAACGCCCTGTTCTACGATCCCGCCACGCAGGAGATCTGGGACTATCACGGCGGCGTGGCCGATCTCAAGAAACGCCGGATACGGCTGATCGGGGACCCCGAGCAGCGCTACCGCGAGGATCCCATCCGCATGCTGCGCGCGGTGCGCTTCGCGGCAGCCTGCGGGCTCGAGATCGACGCGGCGACGCGCCGGCCGATACACCGGCTGGCGGGGCTGCTCGCCCACGTGCCGCCGTCGCGGCTGCTCGACGAGATGCTGAAGCTGCTGCTCTCGGGTCACGCCGCCGAGGCGGTCGCGCAGCTGCGCAAGGAAGGCCTGCATCACGGCGTGCTGCCGCTGCTCGACGCCGCGATGGGCCGGGCGGCGGGCGAGCGCTTCGTCGGCGCGGCGCTGCGCAGCACCGACGCGCGCGTCCGCGCCGGCAAGCCGGTCATGCCCGGCTTCCTGTTCGCCGCGGTGCTATGGCCCGAAGTCCAGGCCGAATGGAAGACCCGGGAGCAGAAGGGGGAGCATCCGGTCCCCGCCCTGTACGGGGCCATGGACCACTTGCTGCGCGCGCAGGCGGGCAAGCTCGCGATCCCGCACCGCTTCGGCGCCGATATGCGTGAGATCTGGG
>JBIOVQ010000212.1:0-11145 GCA_044867805.1 Burkholderiales bacterium
GGTGCCGATGACGTACGTGCTCGGCACGAGCGCGCAGGCGGTGCGCGAAGCGCCGCTGCTGCTGGTCGACGTGGAGACGGAAGAGGGCGTTACCGGGCGCGCGTACCAGTTCTGCTACCTGCCGGCGGCCGCGCCCGCGATCGCCACGATGCTGGAAGAGGTGCTGCGCACGGTGAAGGGCGATCCCGTCGCGCCGCTCGAGCTGTGGGCGAAGCTCGCCCGGCGCTTCATCCTGATCGGCGTGCAGGGCATCGTGCGCATGGCCATGGCCAGCTTCGACGTCGCCTGCTGGGACGCGCTCGCCCGCGCCGCGGGCAAGCCGCTGGTTTCCTGCCTGGGCGGGACGCCCGGTCCGGTGCCGGCGTACAACAGCTGCGGGTTGGGCTTGATGGCGCCGGCGGCGGTGGCGGATGAAGCGGAGAAGCTGCTCGCCGGCGGCTTCAGGGCCCTGAAGCTGCGTCTCGGTTACCCGACTCTGGATGCCGACCTCGCCGCGGTCCGTGCCGTGCGCGCGCGCGTCCCGCGGGAGATCCAGCTCATGGTGGATTACAACCAGGCGTTGACCGTGCGGGAGGCGATCCGTCGCGGCCGCGCGCTCGATGACGAGGGTGTCTACTGGATCGAGGAGCCGGTCCGTCACGATGACCACGCCGGCTGCGCGGAAGTGGCCCGCGCCCTCTCGACCCCCGTGCAGATCGGGGAGAATTTCTCGCTGGTGCACGACATGGAGCGGGCGCTGGCGGCGCAGGCCTGCGGCTACGTCATGCCCGACCTCGAGCGCATCGGCGGCGTGACGGGATGGCAGCGCGCGGCGGAGCTGGCGCGCGCGCGGGACATCCGCATGTCCTCGCATCTCTACCCGGAGGTGAGTGCGCATCTCCTCGCCGTGACGCCGACCGCCCACTGGCTGGAATATGTCGACTGGGCCAACGTGCTGGTCACCGAGCCGCTGCGGATAGCCGAGGGCAAGGCGGTAATTCCCAATCGCCCTGGCAACGGGCTCGAATGGGACCCGGACGCGGTGCGCCGGTTCCGCGTGGCTTGAGGGCGTCATGTCCGGCACGCTGAAGGGCATCGCGGTCATGGTCGTCGGGGTTGCCCTGCTCACGGCAAACGACGCGATCTCCAAGTACCTGACCGAGTCTCATCCCGTGGGACAGGTCATCTGCCTGAGACAGGCGGCTACGCTGCTCGTGATCGTGCCGTACGTGATGCTGGTGAGCGGCTGGGGCGCGCTGCGCGTCGTGTCCTGGCCCGGACAGGTGACACGGGGACTCCTGTTCGTCGCCAACGCGGCGCTCATCGTGCTGGGCTTCTCGCTGCTGCCGCTGGCGACCGTGATCACGATCATGTTTGCGAGCCCGATCATCACCGCGGTGTTTTCGATGCCGCTGCTCGCCGAGCGCGTGAGTCCGAGCCGATGGCTCGCGATCCTCGCCGGGTTCGGCGGCGTGCTGATCGTCATCCGGCCGGGCGGCGCGGGATTCGAATGGGCGCTGCTGATACCCGTCGGCGCGGCGATCGCCAACTCGCTCAGGGACATCGTGACGCGGCGGCTGTCGCGCACCGAGACCTCGATCTCCATGCTGCTCTGGTCCACGCTGATCGTGATGGCGGCGGGGCTCACGACCGCTCCGTTCGGCTGGCAGCCGGTGACGGGCGCCGCGGCGGCGTGGTTCGTGGCCGCGGGAGTGCTCAACGCCGCGGCGCATTTCCTGCTGATCGAGGCGCTGCGGCTGGGAGAAGCCGCGGTGATTGCGCCGGTCCGCTATACGTCGCTGATCTGGGCGACCTTGATCGGCTTCCTGGTGTGGCGCGAGCTGCCTGATGCCTGGGTGTGGGCCGGGTCGGCCGTGATCATCGCGAGCGGCGTCTACATGGTCCGCGCCGAGGCCCGGCGGGTCCGGCCGAGTTGACAGTTGGCAGCCGTCACATGACAGCCGTCAGTTTACAGTTGGCAGTTGACAGTTGACAGCGACCCAAACCGCCTACTGCAAACTGTCCACTGCAAACTGCCCACTGTAAACTGCCAACTCGCATGCAGATCACTTCCATTCATTTCAAGACGGTCGCGAGCGCCAAGCTCGCCAACGCCAGCCTGCAGGCTGCGCTGACGCGGCTGCAGAGCAATTTCGTGCGGGGCCGCGCCGACCGCGTCGCGGAATTCGGCAACTACGAGGAGATGCGCAGCGCCGCGGCGGCGATCCGCGACCGCGCGCTCGCCAGCCTCGACCTGTATCTGGAGGAATTCGAGCGCAACGCTACCGCGCGCGGCGCCGTGGTGCACTGGGCCGAGACGCGCGAGGACGTGAATCGGATCGTGTGCGAGATCGCGCGGCAGAACGGTGTGCGCAAGGCCGTCAAGTCCAAGTCGATGGTCACCGAGGAATGCGCGCTGAATGATGCGCTGGAGGCGGCCGGCGTGGAGGTGGTGGAGACCGATCTCGGCGAATACATCCTCCAGCTCGCGCGCGAGCCGCCTTCCCACATCGTCGCGCCGGTGGTGCACAAGACACTGGGCGAGGTATCCGACCTGTTCGAGGAAAAGCATCAAAAACCGCGCAAAACCAACATCGCGCAACTGACGCGCGAGGCGCGCGAGATGCTGCGCGGGCATTTCCTGACCGCCGACATGGGCATCTCCGGCGCCAATTTTCTCATTGCCGAAACCGGCTCGACGCTGATCGTGACCAACGAAGGCAACGGGCGCATGGTCACGACGCTGCCGCGCGTGCACGTCGCGATCACGGGCATCGAGAAGGTCGTGCCGACCCTGGAGGACGTGGCGACGCTGGTGCGGCTGCTCCCGCCGCACGGCACCGGGCAGACGATATCCAACTACGTGTCGGTGACGACCGGGGTGAAAGGCGCGGCCGACCAGGACGGGCCGCGGCAGTTTCACGTCATCCTGGTGGACGGCGGGCGCACCGGCCTCATCGGCGGGGAGATGCAGGCGATGCTCCGGTGCATACGCTGCGGAGCGTGCATGAATCACTGTCCCGTCTACCAGAGCGTGGGCGGCCACGCCTACGGCTGGGTCTATCCGGGGCCGATGGGCTCGGTGCTGACCCCGAGCTATGTCGGCCTGGAAAACGCGCCCGATCTGCCCAACGCCGCGACGTTCTGCAACCAGTGCGGCGTCGTCTGCCCGGTCAAGATTCCGCTGCCGGACCTGATGCGCAAGCTGCGCGAGCGGCAGTTCGAGCGGCGGCTCAAGCCGTGGACCGAGCGCGTCGCGCTCGCTGCGTGGAGCTGGGCCGCTCGGCGCCCCGCGATCTATGCGATGATGAGCGCCATCGGCGCGCGCTCACTCGCCTGGATGGGCGGCGCGGACCGCCGCATACGCCGCCTGCCCTTCGGCGGCGGCTGGACCGCCGGGCGCGACCTGCCCGCGCCAGAGGGCCGCACGTTTCGCGAGATGTATCTGAAAGAGCGAAAATCCTTAGCCACAGAGAACACAGAGGTCACAGAGAGATGATGAGCAGGCGGACCGGGTACGCCATCTCTGTGTTCTCTGTGATCTCTGTGGCCATGTATTTTGAAGGAATCAGGCGATGAACAAGCCCATGGAAACCCAGAACGTGGCGAGCGTGCCGCTGTGGATAGGCGGCAAAAAGCAGCCGGCGGCCAGTCCCCGCCAGGGCCAGGTCACCAACCCCGCGACGGGCGCCGTCGTCCGCAAGGTGCCGTTCTGCAACGCGGCGGACATCGACGCCGCGGTGAAGGCGGCGGCAACGGCGCTGCCCGAATGGCGCGACACGCCGCCGCTGCGGCGCGCGCGCGTCATGCAGAAATTTCTCCAGCTGCTCCAGGCCAGCCAGAAGGAGCTGGCGCGGCTGGTCTCCGAGGAGCACGGCAAGACACTGCCCGACGCGATGGGCTCGGTGCAGCGCGGCATCGAGGTGGTCGAGTTTGCCTGCGGCGTTCCCCACCTGCTCAAGGGCGAGCACTCGGAGAACGTGGGGTCCGGGGTGGACTGCCACACGGTGCGCCAGCCGGTCGGCGTGTGCGCCGGCATCACGCCGTTCAATTTCCCGGTGATGGTGCCGCTGTGGATGTTCCCGGTGGCGATCGCCTGCGGCAACAGCTTTATCCTGAAGCCGTCCGAGAAGGTGCCTTCGGCCTCGATGCGCATGGCGGAGCTCGCCAAAGAGGCGGGCCTGCCCGACGGCGTGCTCAACGTCGTGCACGGCGACAAGGAAGCGGTGGACGCGATACTCAACCATCCCGGCATCCATGCGGTCTCGTTCGTGGGCTCGACCCCGATCGCCAAGTACATTTACGAAACCTGCGCCCGCAACGCCAAGCGCGTGCAGGCGCTGGGGGGGGCGAAGAACCACGCCGTCGTGCTGCCCGATGCCGACCTGGAGTTTGCTGCCGATGCATTGACCGGCGCGGCCTACGGCTCCGCGGGCGAGCGGTGCATGGCGATCTCGGCGGTGGTGGCGGTGGGGGCCGCGGCCGACCCGCTCGTGAAGCTGCTCAAGAAGAAGGCGGAAGCCATCGTGGTCGGCCCGGGCGAGAAGGAGGGCGTCGACATGGGCCCGCTCGTGACCGCCCAGCATCGCGACAAGGTGTCGGGGTACATCGACCAGGGGGTGAAGGAAGGGGCGAAGCTGGTCGTGGACGGCCGCGGCCACAAGGTTCCGGGACACGACAGCGGCTATTTCCTCGGCACCACGCTGTTCGATAACGTCACGCCCGGGATGAAGGTCTACCAGGACGAGATCTTCGGGCCGGTGCTGGTCGTGCTGCGCGCCAAGACCCTCGAGGACGCGATCGCGCTCGTCAACCGCAATCCCTACGCCAACGGCACGGCGATCTTCACCGAGTCGGGCGGCGCGGCGCGCCGCTTCGAGAACGAGATCCAGGTCGGCATGGTCGGCGTGAACGTCCCGATCCCGGTGCCGGTGGCGTTCTATTCGTTCGGGGGGTGGAAAGGCTCGCTCTTCGGCGACCTGCACGTGCACGGCATGGAGGGCGTCAAGTTCTATACCCGCACCAAGACGATCACCAGCCGCTGGCCGCACCAGGACACGCCGGCGCCGGGGCTCAACATGCCGACGCTCGGATGACTGCGCGTAGTTTGCAGTTTGCAGTGGGCAGTTTGCAGGGGAAAGTGGGCAGTGGGCAGTGGACAGTTTGCAGTAGGCGGTTTGGGTCACTGTCAACTGTCAACTGCCAACTGTAAACTGACGGCTGTCATGTGACGGCTGCCAACTGCCAACTAAGTGATGAGCGCACGCGAGAACATCCTGGCGCGCATCCGCGCGCGGCAGGGCAAGCCTGCGGCGCCGGCGCAATCCGAACGCGACGCGGTCGCTTCTCACATCGGGGCGCATCCACAAGGCCCGCGCCCTCAAATGGCGTGGGATCCCGTCGCCCGCTTCAAGGAGCAGGCGCTGCGCCTCGCGAGCACCCTCGAGGAGGTCGGCGCGCTCGACGGCGTTCCGGCGGCGGCGGCGCGCTATCTGAAGCACCATGGACTGCCGCTGCTGGCGGTGTGCTGGCCGCAATTTGCGGACTTGCCATGGCGGGGAGCCGGGCTGGAGGTCGAGTCGCGCGCGGCGCGGGATACCGACCTCGTCGGCATTACCGGCGCGTTCTGCGCTATTGCCGAGACCGGGACCCTGATGACGCTAGCGGGCGCGGATACGCCCGCGACCGTGAGCCTGCTCCCGGAAACCCACATTGCGATCGTGCAAGCGTCGCGCATCGTGCGCGGCATGGAAGAGGCGTGGCAGCTCGCGCGTGCCGAGCTGGATGAACTCCCGCGCGCGGTGAATTTCATCTCGGGCCCTTCGCGAACCGCCGACATCGAGCAGACCGTGACGCTCGGCGCTCACGGCCCATACCGCGTGCATATCATCGTCGTGGGCGGCGGGGAGCAGGTTCGCCGCTGGTAGGCGCGGCTCGCGGCCGCCGCTTCCACCGCCGCCGTGCAGCACGCGTGGAAGGAAACGTCAATGTCATAGCGGTTGCGGATCAAAGACTTAATGCGGCAAGACGGATCGAGGCAGGGAACTTTTCGCTTCGTATCGAGACACATTTACTGACAAGAGAGAGAACACCCCTGCTGCATCGCAAGCCGAGGGGCGATGCCCGCAAACGACACGAAAGCGGATTCGAGATCAACGCGCAGCGCCGCGCGGAGCCGGGCCCGGCGGAGAACGGGCACTCCGTTGACGGCGCACGACGTCTATCTGCTGAAGGAAGGCACCCACGGGCGCCTCTACGAGAAGCTCGGCGCGCAACACGCGGTTGCGGGAGGCGTCGCGGGATTCCACTTTGCCGTCTGGGCGCCGAGCGCGGGCGCCGTCTCGGTCATCGGTGATTTCAACGGCTGGGACGCCGGCGCGCACCCGCTCGCGGCGCGACGCGACGCCTCGGGCATCTGGGAGGGCTTCATCGGTGGGGTCGACGACGGGGCCTGCTACAAGTTTCGAATCACGCCGGCCGCGGGCGGCGTGGTAGAGAAAGCCGATCCGTTCGCCCTCTACGCAGAGTGCCCGCCCGCGACCGCCTCGCGCACCTGGAACCTCGCTTACGACTGGGGCGACGCGGAGTGGATGAGGGGGCGCGGGAAAAAGAACGCCCTGGATGCGCCGATGGCGATCTACGAGGTCCACGCGGGCTCGTGGAAAAGGCAGGACGGCCGTTTCCTGGGCTACCGGGAGCTCGCGCACGCGCTGGGGGATTACGCCGAGGAAACCGGGTTCACGCACGTCGAGCTGATGCCGCTCACCGAGCATCCGTTCTACGGCTCGTGGGGCTACCAGACCACGGGATACTTCGCGCCGACGGCGCGCTACGGCACGCCGCAGGACCTGATGTACCTGGTGGACCACCTGCACCAGCGCGGCATCGGCGTGATCCTCGACTGGGTGCCCTCGCATTTTCCCGACGATCCGCACGGGCTCGCCCGCTTCGACGGCACGCATCTCTACGAGCACGCCGACCCCAGGCAGGGCTACCACCCGGAATGGAACTCGAGCATCTTCAACTACGGGCGGAACGAGGTGCGCGCCTTCCTGCTGTCCTCGGCGCTGTTCTGGCTCGACCAGTACCACGTGGACGGGTTGCGGGTGGACGCGGTGGCCTCCATGCTCTACCTCGACTATGCGCGCAAGGAGGGCGAATGGATCCCGAACCGCTACGGGGGCAAGGAGAATCTCGACGCGATCCATTTCCTGAAAACCCTGAACGAGGCCGTCTACCGGGACCATCCTGATGCGTTCACGGTGGCCGAGGAATCCACGGCGTGGCCGATGGTGTCGCGCCCGACCTACCTCGGCGGGCTCGGTTTCGGCATGAAGTGGAACATGGGCTGGATGCACGATACCCTCGCCTACATGCGTGAGGATCCCATACACCGCAAGTACCACCACGGGCGGCTGACGTTCTCGCTCATCTACGCGTTCAACGAGAACTTCGTGCTTCCCCTCTCGCATGACGAGGTCGTCTACGGCAAGGGATCGCTCTCGGGGAAGATGCCGGGCGATACCTGGCAGCAATTCGCGGGCCTGCGCGCGCTCTACGGCTACATGTGGGGGCACCCGGGCAAGAAGCTCCTGTTCATGGGCGGCGAATTCGGCCAGCGGCGCGAGTGGACGCACGAGGGGGGGCT
Source organism: Burkholderiales bacterium (assembly GCA_044867805.1). Classification (GTDB taxonomy): domain Bacteria; phylum Pseudomonadota; class Gammaproteobacteria; order Burkholderiales; family SG8-41; genus SG8-41. The sequence continues at coordinate 7,628 of JBIOVQ010000212.1, forward strand.
CGAGTGGTGGGTTACCGATCTGCCCGAGCACCGCGGCGTGCAGCGCTGGATCGCGGACCTGAACCGCTGCTACCGCGAGGAGCCGGCGCTCTCGCAGGTCGATTTCGCGCACGAGGGCTTCGAGTGGATCGACGCCAATGACGCCGAGAACAGCGTGATTACCTTTCTCCGCAAGCCGCGCAGCGGCTGCCCGCCGGTGCTCGTCGCGTGCAACTTCACCCCGGTTCCGCGCGCCAACTACGTCATCGGCGTGCCGCGCGCGGGCCGCTGGACGGAGCTGCTCAACAGCGACGCCTCGCGCTACGGCGGCGCAGGGTGGGGAAACTTCGGCACGGTCGAGGCTGCGCCTTTTCCCGCGCACGGCCGTCCGTACTCGGTCACGGTGACCTTGCCGCCCCTGTCCGCCGTCTTCTTCCGGGGCGAGGCCGATGCCTAACGCGATCCTGCCTCCCGCGGCGCCGGACGGCCGCGTGCGGGCCGTCATCGACGCCGTGCACCCCGCGGTGGACGGCGGACGCTACGCGGTGAAGCGCGTCGTGGGCGACCGCGTGGACGTCGAGGCGCATTGCTTCACCGACGGGCACGACGCGTTGCGCGTGGTGCTGCGCTGGCGCCGCGAGAGCGCAACGCAATGGGAAGAGGTCGAGATGGAGCCGCTCGGCAACGACGTGTGGCGCGCGAGCTTCGTCGTCGGCACGATCGGCGCCTATCGCTATACCGTGGCCGCGTGGGTCGACCACTTCCGCTCGTGGCGCAACGAGTTCGAGCGGCGGGAGGATCCCGCCGACCTCGGGATCGCGGCGCTGGTCGGGGCGGGCCTGATCGAGGAGGCGGCCGGCCGCGCGCGGGGCGAGGACGCGAAGCAGCTGAGGGATTGGGCCGCGCGCCTGCGCGCGGCCAAGGGGGTCGAAGCCGTGCGATCCACAGGGCTCGACAGCGCGATGGCGGGCATGGCGATGAAATACCCGGACCGCGCATTCGCGACCGCATGGCCGCTGGAGCTGCCGCTCGTCGTGGACCGCGAGCGCGCGCGCTGCTCGGCGTGGTACGAGCTGTTCCCGCGCTCCACGGCCAACGCGCCGGGCCGCCACGGCACGTTCAAGGACGTCGAGAAGCGCCTCCCCTACGTCGCCGAGCTCGGCTTCGATGTGCTCTACCTGCCGCCCATCCACCCGATCGGGCGCGAGAAGAGAAAGGGCAAGAACAACGCGCTCACTGCGGCGGCAGACGATGTCGGAAGCCCGTGGGCGATCGGCGGAGCCGAGGGCGGCCACAAGGCCATCCACCCGCAGCTGGGAACGGCCGAGGACTTCCGCCGCCTGGTTGCGGCCGCGCAGCGGCACGGCATCGAGATCGCGCTGGACATCGCCTACCAGTGCGCGCCGGATCACCCGTACGTGAAGAGCCACCCCGACTGGTTCCGCCGGCGCCCGGACGGTACGGTGCAGTACGCGGAGAACCCGCCCAAGAAGTACCAGGACATCTATCCGTTCAACTTCGAGTCGGAAGACTGGCGCGGCTTGTGGGCGGAGCTGAAGAGCGTGCTCGACTTCTGGATAGGCGAGGGCGTGCGCATTTTCCGCGTGGACAACCCGCACACCAAGCCGTTCGCGTTCTGGGAGTGGGTGATAGCGGAAACGAGGCGCGAGCATCCCGACGTGATCTTTCTCGCCGAGGCGTTCACGCGGCCGAAGCTGATGCACCGGCTCGCGAAGGTCGGCTACAACCAGTCCTACACCTACTTCACCTGGCGCAACACCAAGCGCGAGCTGATCGAGTACTTCACCGAGCTCGCGCACGGCCCCGCGCGCGAGTACTTCCGCCCCAACGTCTGGCCGAATACCCCCGACATCCTGACCGCGCCGCTGCAGACCGGGGGGCGGCCGGCATTCATGGCGCGCCTCGCCCTCGCGGCGACGCTCTCCGCGAGCTACGGCATCTACGGCCCGGCCTACGAGCTCATGGAGCACCGGCCGCTCGAGCCCGGGTCCGAGGAGTACCGCGACTCGGAAAAGTACGAGCTGCGCCGGTGGGACCTCGAGCGCGGCGACAGCCTGCGGGGCTTCGTTGCCGCCCTGAACCGGGTGCGGCGCGAGAACCCGGCGCTGCGCTCCGACTGGCGCCTGCGGTTCCTCCAGATCGACAACGACGAGCTCATCGCCTACGCCAAGACCACCGAGGACCTCGGCAACGCGGTCGTGTGCGTGGTGAACCTCGACCCGCGCCGGGCGCAGTCGGGCTGGCTGGAGCTCGACCTGGAGGCGCTCGGCATGGAGCCGTCGGCGCAGTACCAGGTGCACGAGCTCCTCACCGGCGCGCGCTACCTGTGGACCGGTCCGCGCAATTACGTCGAGCTCGAACCGCAGCGCACCCCGGCGCGCGTGTTCCGGGTGGGCCCGCGCGCCGACGAGGCGCGGGATGCCGGCCGATCCGGGTGACGGGGGAGATGCCGCGATGGACGCGCCAGTGACCGAAAGCCTGCCGGCGACGGCCGCCGCCGCCGACGATCCGCTCTGGTACAAGGACGCGGTCATCTACCAGCTGCACGTCCGCGCCTACTACGACAGCAATCACGACGGCATCGGCGATTTCCGGGGCCTCACCGACAAGCTCGACTATCTGCGCGACCTCGGCGTCACCGCGCTCTGGCTGCTGCCGTTCTATCCTTCGCCGCTCAAGGACGACGGCTACGACATTTCCGACTATCGCGACGTGCACGCCGACTACGGCACGCGCGCGGACTTTGCCCATTTCCTGCGCGAGGCGCAGCGCCGCGGGCTCAAGGTCATCACCGAGCTCGTGATCAACCACACCTCCGACCAGCATCCCTGGTTCCAGGCCGCGCGGCGGGCGCCGGCCGGCTCGCGCAAGCGCGATTTCTACGTCTGGAGCGACGACGACAGGAAATGGCCCGAGACGCGCATCATCTTCACCGATACCGAGAAATCCAACTGGGCGTGGGACCCCGACGCCAAGGCCTATTACTGGCACCGCTTCTTCTCGCACCAGCCCGACCTCAATTTCGAGAACCCGACCGTCGTCAAGGCGGTGCTGCGGGTGATGCGCTTCTGGTTTGACCTGGGCGTGGACGGCATGCGGCTCGACGCCATTCCGTACCTGCGCGAGCGCGACGGCACCAGCAACGAGAACCTGCCGGAAACGCACGACCTGCTCAAGGTGCTGCGGGCGGAGCTCGACCGCAAGCATCGCAACCGCATGTTCCTCGCCGAGGCCAACCAGTGGCCCGAGGACGTCGCCCTGTACTTCGGGGCGGGCGACGAGTGCCACATGGCCTACCACTTCCCCCTCATGCCGCGCATCTACATGGCGATCGCGCAGGAGGACCGCTACCCGGTGGTGGAGATCATGCAGCAGACGCCGGACATCCCGGAGAGCTGCCAGTGGGCGATCTTCCTGCGCAACCACGACGAGCTCACGCTCGAGATGGTGACGCACAAGGAGCGGGACTACATGTACCAGATGTACGCCGCCGACCCGCGCGCGCGCATCAATCTCGG
>JBIOVQ010000213.1:0-12740 GCA_044867805.1 Burkholderiales bacterium
CACCATCCCGCTCGAGGACAAGCAGGGGGTTGCCGCGCGCTTCTATCGCGCGATCTACGACGAGGCGGTGGCGCTCGGGCCCCTGCCGCCCAATCTCGATCATTACCTCGTTCGTATCCGGGCGAAAGCGGGCATCCCGGAGCCTCCCGAGCCGCCCTGGAAAGTCCAGATCCTGCGCCCGGGGGGGCCGCAGCCGGCCGCACCCGCGCCGGCTGCTCCTGTCGACCGCTAAGCTAGAGAACCTGTCTCAAAAACCAAGATATTACGCAGATACACACAGGCGACAAAACCCAATGCTCTGATTAGCAGGGGATTTCATCCGTGCTTCGGGTCTTCTTGAGATAGCTCAGGCGGGGAGCCGATCAGTTGCCCGCCGCCCGCCGCCTCGCCCACATCAGGACCGGCACGCCGGATGCGAGCATCGCGATGCCGACCATCGCGCCGATGGAGCCCGGATCGAGGCCCATCGCGTAGTTGAAGCTCGAATAGAGCATCCACGCGCAGGCCGCGGCGAAGAGCAGCGGCGTCAGGGGGTAGAGCGGCACCCGGAACGGGTCCGCGTTCGCCGGCGCCTGCCGACGCAACAGGAACAACGAGATGCCGGTCAGAAGAAAGAACAGCCAGAAGGCCGGCGCGGTGTACGCCACCATGGTCTGGAAGCCGTCCGGCGTGAAAGAAGCAAGCCCGACCAGGGCGAGCGAGATCGCCCCCTGCAGGAGCAATGCGTTGACCGGGGCCGACGCGCTCTCGTTCCACCGCCCCAGCGCGCGGAAGATGACGAAGTCGCGGCCCAGCGCGTAATTGGTGCGCGCGCCCGTGAACACCGTCGCGTTGAGCGTGGAGAGCGCCGCCGACACCACCACGATGCCGAGCAGCCAGGCGCCGCCCTCGCCCCAGCTCGCCTTCATGAGGTCCGACGCAACCGCCCTGGACGCCTGCATGCCGGCGAGCCCCAGCGCCCTGAGATAAGCGAGGTTGAGCAGCAGATAGAGCACGGTGATCACCACGATCCCGATCACCAGCGCCCGCACGATATTGCGGCGCGTGTCGCGCATCTCGGCCGTGAGGTAGGCGGCCTCGTTCCAGCCGCCGTAGGTGAGCAGGACGAAGATCAGCGCGAGCCCTGAGAACCAGGTTCCATCGGATGCCTGCGCCGGCGCGGCGGCCGGCGCGGCTGGCGCCGCGGTGAGCCCGCTGATGACGACGGCAAGGACGGCCAGGGCGAGCGCCGTGGTCAGCAGGTTCTGCGCCCATTTGCTCTGGCTGGTGCCGGCGACGTTGAGCGCAGTGATCCCGATCACCGCCAGCGCGGCGTAGATCGCGGAGCTCTTCGCTCCCAGGGGCAGCAACGTGGACGCATAGTCGCCGAACACGAAGGCGATGGCGGCGATCGCCCCGGTCTGGATCACCGTCATCCGGGCCCAGGCGAAGAGGAAACCGAGCCAGCTGCCATACGCCTTGCTGATAAAGTAATACTCGCCCCCGGCGTTCGGGTGGGACGAGCCCAGCTCCGCGTAGCACAGCGCGCCCACCAGCGAGATCAGGCCGCCCACCAACCACAGCAGGATGAACGCCGTCTCCCCGGAAACGTTGCCGGCGACGATGGCCGGCGCCTTGAAGATGCCGACACCGATGACGATGCCGACGATCATCGCCACCGCGTCGAATACGGAGAGCGTCGGCCGCGGCTGCCCCCCTGCTCCCTGCTGCTGCGCTGGAGCGCTCACCGGAGAGCGCTCACGACGGCGGCGCCGGCAGCGCCCATGTTCGGCTCGCCGCGCGCCGTCCGCTTCGCGGCCCACGGCTGCACGCGCTGGCCCGAGCCGTCGCCGATGATGACGTTGCCGTCGATTGCGTCGCCCTTGACCCACCCCCGGAACCGGTAGCTGACCGGCTTGCCGGCGCCCGGGACGTCGAGCTTGAAGCTGAGCTGCTCGCCCTCCATCCGGAACTGCGGCAGCTTCAACTGCCGGTCGCCCACGCGCACGGTGCCGTGCACCAGCTGGAAGTTCTGCTCGAAGCTGAAATCGAAGACCGCCGGCTTGCCGCCCGCCGGGAGCTGCGATTCCCAGCGGCCCGCGACCCGCGCCGGGACGATCCACAGGAAGATATAGCTCTTGCCGGGGTCGCCGACCGCCTTCTCCGGCACGATCAGGGTCATGTCGTCGTCCGGGTCCCAGTCTCCCATCGCGTAGTCGTGCGCCACTACCCGCGTGCCGGGCTTGAGCGCGAGGATCCTGGGGCGCAGCTTGAGATTCATGGACGGCAGAAGATAGGTCGTGACCACCGTCGCGGCGCTGAGATCGGTGTCGAACAGGTTTTCCTCGATGAAGCGCGCGCGATCCGCCACGCCCTCTTTTTTCGCCGACGCGTTCGCCAGCTTGAGCAGATGGGTATCGAGGTCCACGCCGAACCCGCGGGCGCCGTGCTTCTTTGCCGCGGTGATGACGATGCGGCCGTCGCCCGAGCCGAGGTCGATGACGTAGTCGGCCGGGCCGACCTTGGCCATGCGCAGCATCTCGTCCACCACCACCTGCGGCGTCGGCACGTAAACGACATCGCCCCGCCCGTCCTGGGCGCCCGCCGCCGGCGCGAGCAATGCGAGCGCCAGCGGGATCCAGTTCAACCGACCTGCTGCATTCATGTATTTTCCTTTACCCGTCACTCGTCACTTGTCACTCGTCACTGTTTCCTGATGCGCGTCGCATTCCACGGCAGCTCCTCTCCGCCCGCGAGCCCCGTTCCGGGCGCGTTCGACGACTGCGACGATACATCAGCGCCACCGACATTGGCAGAAGTCGCTCGGATCGGGGCGAGCCTCACTATACCGCGGATCGAATCGCCGCCGACACGGCCGTGATACTCGTGGCGCAGCGCGCGCCCACCCTCGTCCGTGACCAGGGAAAAACGGATCTCCTCGCCTTTCATCGTGCCGGCCTCGACCCGGCCGCTGCGGCGCCCCGGCACCGGGGTCCCGCCCAGTTTCTGAAAATCCTGCGACAGGGCAACCGCGTAGTCGACCATTGCGGTGCCGGCCGGGAGGCGCCACTGCCAGACGCCGCGCGCATCGGCGGGGACGATCCACAGCAGGACGTCGCTCGAAGGCGGGCCATGAGGCTTATCGGGAACCGGCACGGTGACGCGCGCATCCGGTTCCCATCCCTCCATGCCGAAATCGTGCGACACGATACGCGCGCCCGGCTTGAGCTCCGTGATCAGCCGCGGACGCATCGTCAGCATCAGCCCGGGATACAGGTACATCGTGACCACCGTGGCGCGGCCGATGCTCGTGTGCAGGAGATTGTCCATCTTGAACTCCACCCGGCCCTCCACGCCCTGCCGTCGCGCCTCGCGGCGCGCCTCGCGGACCAGCACGGGGTCGATATCCACGCCGAGCCCCCGCGCGCCGTATTTCCCGGCCGCCGCGATGACGATGCGCCCGTCGCCCGAGCCCAGGTCGATGACATAGTCCTCCGGGACGACGCCGGCGAGCTTGAGCATCGCATCGACCACCACCGGCGGCGTCGGCACGAAAGGAACGTCGGCGGGCTGCGCCCAGGTTGCGCTCGCCCCCAGGGAGAACACCGTCACCACCGCCGAAAGCCAGCTCGGGGATCGTGATTTCATCGCCCCGAACGCGCAACCTGAACCGGGAATTCCGTATGCCCTAACCCGCATGACTAGAGCGCATCTCAAAAACCTCACAACCCGACCAACCGCCGATGAACGCCGATCAACACCGATCAACGCCGATAAGATCAACCTCAAACACTTGACGCAAAGGAAGAAGAAAGCCGCAAAGTTTTTCTTCAAATATTGAATGAGGATTCTCTTTGCGGCTTTGCGTTGGGGGGTTTCGTTCTTTGATCTGCGTTCATCTGCGGTTCCATACGTTTTTGAGATAGGTTCCACTCACCTGACCGCGCGGGTCGCCTGCCATTCATGGGTCATGCGTGCGGACCCTACCCCACGCGCGACCTCGCCATCGATCACGTCGCCCCGCACGCGGCCGTCGAAGTAGAGGGTCGCCTCGTTCTCCCGGTCGGTCGTGTCCACGACCGCGAAAGTCAGGCGGTCGCCCACGACCTTCGGCTCCCAGACCTGCGTCGGGACGCCGTTCAGCCGCGCGCGGGCCGAAACGTCCTGGTAGCGCTGCGTCAGCTCGAGCTCGATCAGCCGCTCGACCGGCGGCAGCGGCAGGCGCATCTGCCAGCGTCCCGCCACGCGCGCCGGCACGATCCACAGGAACACGTTCTTGCGCACGTACGTTTTCTGGTCGGGCCGCCAGTCGCCAAAATCGAAGTCGTGCGACACGATGCGCGTCCCGGGCTTCAACCCGAGGAAGACCGTCCTCAATTTCAGCATCATGAACGGGAGCAGGTAGGTCGTGATGACCGTCGCTTCGCCGAGATCGGCCTTGAACAGGTCCTGCTCGAGAAATCTGACCCGGCCCTCGACGCCGGCCTGGCGCGCGTTCTCCGCGGCGAGCAGGTTCACGCGCCAGTCGAGATCCACGCCGATCCCGCGCGCCCCGAACTTCTTCGCGGCGGTAACGACGATGCGCCCGTCGCCCGAGCCGAGATCCAGCACCACGTCCTGCGGCCCCACGTTGGCAAGCCGCAGCATCTCATCCACCGTGACCTGGGGCGTCGCCACGTACGGCGCGTCGAACCTGGGCGGGTCGTCCTGCGCGAATGCAGATCGAGCCGCCAGGACGCCGACAAAAAACAAAACTCTCAACGCAGAGGACGCCGCGGACGCGGAGGAAGAACGAGAAGATGACTCGAAAAGCTTGAAGCCGATCATTTCAGTGTCCCGAGAACGCCTGATTACCTTCCTGCCATATTCAATGTCCATCTTTCGTTTCGGCGTTAATCGGCGTCCATCGGCGGCCCATGGGCGTCAATGAATCTCCTTGATCGCGTCTTCCTTCGTGAGAGCGGCGTGGCGCGGGTCCCAGATTTCCACCCGCGTCGCCGACCACGGCAGCTCCCGCGCGCTCCCGCCACGGGTCAGCCGCGCCTTGCCCTCCAGCGCGTGGTTGAAGATGCGCCCGGAGAACTCGTATTGCGAGTCGCCCAGGGTCGCCGAGAAAGCGATCGCTTCTCCGGTGAGCTTGCCGTTCTGGATGCCCGCGCTCCGGCCGGCCGCCGTCAGCGTGCCCTCGAGCACCTGGAAATTCTGCTGGAGCGCGAGCTCGAACGCGACGGGCTTGCCACCCGGCGCCAGTTCCCAGCGCCAGCGGCCCGCCGCGCGCCCGGGCACCACCCAGTAGAAGATCTTGCTGCGCTGGCCGATGCCCACCGTCTTCCCCGGCGCGGCCAGTTCCGTCTGGAAATCGGGCGGCCATGTTCCCATGTTGTAATCGTGCGATACCACGCGGCTGCCCGGCCGGAGAGTGGAAAGTATCCGGCCGCGTATCATCAGGTTCACCTCCGGCAGCAGGTAGATGCTCAGCACCGACGCGCGGCTGAAGTCCGTCGCGTGCAGGTCGCGCTGGTAGAACTCCGCGCGGTCCGCCACGCCGGCTTTCCTGGCGTTGCGGTTGCTGAGCTCCACCAGCCGCCGGTCGAGGTCCACCCCGAAGCCGCGCGCGCCGTGTTTTTTCGCCGCGGTGATGACCATGCGACCGTCGCCGGAGCCCAGGTCGATCACGTAGTCATCGCGGTCGACCCGGGCGATTTCCAGCATCCTGTCCACGACGTTCTGCGGCGTCTGGACGTACGGCGTGTCGCCCCAGTCCTGCGCTGATGCCGGGGCCGCCAGGAAGGCCGCGAGCAGCACGCGGCCCAGCCGCGCCGCGGCGGCGCGAGCGTTGGTGTGACGTCCCTTCAATGGAATGCGCCGAGCGCGGACCGGGCGTAGCGGAGCCGCCCCCCATCCCGGCCTGTCCCGCCGCCGGCGCTGCGCCGCGCATGCCAGTCGTGCTGTCCCTGCACGCGCGCGCCTGACAGCCGCGCCGAGCCCGTCACGGAATCGCCGCTGATCCGGCCGTTGAATTCATGCCGCACCGCCTGACCGTTGATGCTGGCCGTGAAGGCGAACCGGATCTCTTCGCCGCGCAGCCGCGCATTGATGATCTTCGCGGTGCTCCCGCCGACGCTGACCGTGCCGGAAATCGCCTGGTACCTCTGCTCCAGCCTGAGCTCGTAGGGCTGCGCCTTGCCCGACGCCGGCAGCTCCCACTGCCAGACGCCCGCCGCTGCGGCCGGCACGACCCAGTAGTAGACGTCGCTGGTGCCCCCGCTGCCGCCGTATTTCTCCCTGGACTCCACCCTGGCGTGGGTATCCGGCTTCCAGTCGCCCATGTCGAAATCGTGCGAGACCAGGCGCGTGCCGGGCTTGAGCTTGAGCAGCTTCGGCCGCAGCTCCAGGTTGACCTGCGGCAGCAGGTACATCGTGATCACCGTCGCCGAATCGAGGTCGGTCTCGAACAGATCGCGCTGATAGAACGCGACCTTGTCGGTGACCCCCGCCCGGCGGGCGTTGTCGTTTGCCTCCTGGATGCGCGCCGGGTTGAGGTCCACCCCGAAGCCGCGCGCGCCGTGCTTGCGCGCCGCCGTGACCACGATGCGCCCGTCTCCTGAGCCGAGATCGATGAGGTAATCGTGGGGGCCTACCTTGGCCATTTCCAGCATGCGGTCCACGACTTCCTGCGGCGTAGGCACGTACGGCACGCGCGGCTCCAGCGCGAGGGCGCACGGCGCCCCCAGGACCGTGAATAGCGCGGCGCCCGCGGCAAAACGCTCCGCTCCGGAAGCAGCCTGGCGGCACGGTGAGCGATGCATCTGCTAAATTCGGGGTTGGAAAGTGGCGAATTATACCGGGAGCCTCTGACACGAGGAAACGCGCGTGCGGTGTGTGTCAGAATCGTCGATAGCGCGAAGCGAGGTGCAGCCAATATGTCGATATTGGCAAGCCGAGCGACAAAGCTAGCGGCGATTCTGGCCGCACCCCTTTAGGGCTGGCGCAATTTTGGCCGGCGCACCCCCTAAGTCCACCTAATGCAACACCAAACATCCCCTGCGCCACATGAGCCAAAATTGTGACAGCGCAGCGCGTGTTTCCTCGTGTTAGAGGCTCCTATGTTTTACGGGATCCTGTTCGTGTCCGGAGGCGCGGTGCTCGCGCTGGAGCTGCTCGCGTCGCGCGTCATGACGCCCTACTTCGGCGTCAGCCTCTACATCTGGACCGGCATCCTTTCGATCACGCTGGTCGCGCTCGCGCTCGGCTACTGGGGAGGCGGGCGCCTCGCCGCCAGCCGGGGCGCGGCCGGCAACGTGGCGCGGCTCACGCAGCTCTACGCGCTCATGCCCGCGATCGGCGCCCTGGCCATCGTCGCGGCATGCCTCGTCTATCCCTATCTGTTCCCGGGCCTGGCCACCGGGGATCTCGTCGTCGGCGCCTTTGCGGCGTGCCTCGTTCTGCTGCTCGTGCCCCTGGTCGCGGCTTCCGCCATGAACCCGCTGCTGGTGGCGATACTGCTCGCGCGCGGCGGCGGGCGGACAGCCGACGCCGGAACCGGCACGGTCCTGTTCACGAGCACGCTCGGTTCGGTCGCGGGCGTGCTGATCACCGCGTTCGGGCTCATTCCCCATGCAAGCAACTTCGCGGCCCTGCTGGTCGTCGCGCTCACGCTCGCGCTGCTCCCGCTCGCGGCGGCGGCGCGGCCGCCCGCGCCGCTCGTGTCCCGCCGCCGCCTGGCGATCACCGCTGGCGGCGCTGCTATCGCCTCCGCCCTGCTGCTGTGGCAGGCCGACGCCTACATCGGCCGCATGTGGCCGGCCAGCCACGGCGGCCGGAGCTGGCGCGTCGAGGCGCGCCTCGGCTCGTTGTTCGGCACGGTGAAGGTCCTGCGCAGCGATCCCGACGCCGACGGCCGGTGCCGGCGCATCTATTTCCCGGACGGCCTGGTGCAGAACACCGTGGGCTCGGACGGCCGCTCGCTCTCCTTCTATACCTATGCTCTCGAAGCGCTGGCGCGCGCCTACCGCCCGGACCTGCGCTCGGCGCTCGTCCTGGGACTGGGGGCGGGAATCGTCCCGATGCGGCTCGCCCGCGGGGGCGCGGCGGTCGAAGCGGTGGAGATCGACCCGGCGTCGCTCGCGGCGGCGGGCCGCTACTTCGGCTTCGACAGCACGCTCGTCCGCGTGCACCTGGTGGACGCGCGCACGCATCTCAGGCGCTGCGGGCGCCGTTACGACGTCGTAGTGGTCGACCTGTTCCACGGCGACGGAACGCCGGACTACCTGCTGACGCGCGATTTCTTCAGCGATTTGAGGGGCTGCCTGGCACCCCGCGGCATTGCGGTCTTCAACACCTTCGCGGACCTGGAGCAGCCGGCGGTCTACGCGCACCTGCTCGCCACGCTGCGCTCCGAGCTGCAGCACATCGTGCTGTACCGCCCCCAGTGGCCGGGGATGGCGCACGTGAACAGCTTCATCGTCGCGGCAGCGTCCGCCTTGCCCGGCCCGCGGCACGTTGCGCTGAAGGAGGTGCCGCCGCAGTTCGCCGGCGCGCTCGACGGCATGCTAATGCAGCCGCTGGCGTTGAGCCGGGAGCTGCTCTACCGCGGGGAGATCGTCACCGACGCGCGCAACAGCGCCGCTCACGACATTGCGCGGAACCAGCTGAGCTATCGGCGCGGCGTCGTGGAAGCCTTGCCGCCCGCTTTCCTCGTCAATTGACGAGGCGTGACACGATGAGGCGTGACACGATGGTTCGTGACGCGGTGATTCGTGACATGGTGAAGCGTATCTCTAACCAAACCTAGAATGAGACGCGCCTTATCGCGTCACGCAGCATCGCGTCACGTATTACCGCGTCACGCTCTATCGCGTCACGCTTTTAGGCGTGTGGCGGTCCACCGCGCGACGCCCTTGCCGCGCGCCAACTGCACGCCGCCTTCCATCCTGCCGCCGGAGACCTTCCCCTTGAAGAGGTGGTAGTCGCCCGCCGCCGGCAGCGCAAAGGTGATGTCCTCGCCGACCAGCCGGGAATGCGAGAGGCGCACGGCTTTCGCGCCACCGCCGGTGACGGTGCCTTCGAGGCTCTGGAAGGCCTGCTTCAGCGTGAGGTCGTACTGCGTGGAGGCCGGGGCCGCCAGGTCGACCCGCCAGCGGCCCGCGACCTTGGCCGGGATGATCCACAGATAGACGGTCGCGCGGGGCACGCCGTTCACCTTTTCCTTTTCGGGCACGTCCCACGTGTACTGCTCGTCGGGCAGCCACTCGTCGCCGAAGCTGTAGTCGTGCGAGACCACGCGCGTGCCGGGTTTCAGCTCGGTGTAGATCTTCTGCCGCAGCTCGAGCATCATGCCCGGCAGCAAGTAAAGGGTCACCACCGACGCCTTGCTGAGGTCGGTCTTGTGCACGTCCATCACGTGAAAGCCCGCGCGGTCGGCGATGCCGCGCTTCTTCGCCTCGTTGTTAGCGAGCTTGACGAGCTCCGGGTCGATGTCCACGCCGAAGCCGCGCGCCTTGTGCTTTTGCGCCGCGGTGAGCACGATGATGCCGTCGCCCGAGCCGAGATCGATCACGAAATCGTTCGCGCCGACCCTGGCCATGCGCAGCATTTCGTCCACCACCACTTGCGGTGTGGGCACGTACGGGCCGCCGGTGCGCTGTTGCTCGACGTCCACGGCCGCCGCGAGCCGCGCCAGCGGCAGCGCGCCCAGCGCCAGCAGCGCCCTTCGTCTGCCAGTCGATATTCCTGTCCACATTGCCATCTCCAACCAGGAGTGATTCAGTGATTGGGTGATTCAGTGATTCAGGCGGCTCGGCTCGATTTACTCAATCACTCAATTACTCAATCACCCGCATCCCGTCAGGGAGCGCGCGTGGCGGTCCACCGGGCCCCGCCTTCCGTCTCCCCGCTCATGTGCGTGCCGTTCACGGTGCCGGTGAAAGCCTGCGACCCGCCGCCGGTCCCGGTCGCGACGAACCGCACGCGCGATCCGTCTATCTGCCCGGCCGTCAGCTCGAGCACCTGCGCGTCGCGCGTGAATTCGCCCTCGAAATGCTGGTAGCGCTGCCGGACCTGGAGCGTGAACGATCCGCCCCGCTCGCCCGCCACGGTTCCGTTCCACGCGCCCTCGACCGCGGCCGGCACCGTCCACAGATGCACGTTCGAGGTCCAGCTGCCGGTGAGGTCGTATTTCTCGTCCGTCTTGACCTCGATGGTGCGGTCGGGTTTCCAGTCCCCGAAATCGAAGTCGTGCGAGACGATGCGCGTGCCCGGCTTGAGCTCCCGGAGCAGCTTGGGCCGCAGGCTCTCCATCATGCCCGGCAGGAGGTAGAGCGTGAGCACGGTGGCCCGGCTCAGGTCGGTGGCGAAAACGTCCTGCTGCAGGAAGCGCACGCGCTCGGCAACGCCCAGGCGCCGGGCGGAGGCGTTGGCGAGATCGACGAGCTCGCCGTCGATGTCCACGCCCATGCCGCTCGCTTTGTGGCGCGTCGCGCCGGAGAGCACGATGCGCCCGTCGCCGGAGCCGAGATCGACGACGTAATCGGCCGGCCCCACGCCGGCCAGGTCCAGCATGGCGTTCACCACCGTTTGCGGCGTGGGAACGTACGGGCCGCCGCTGCGCACCAGCTCCGCGGCGAACACCGCCGAAGCGCACACCGCGGCGACCGCGCAGGCCAGCCTGCCGGGGATTTTCATGGCGCGAATACTACCACCACCCGGTACTGCGTCCCAGATAACGCGTCCCAGGTGAAGCGTCCCAGATACTACGTCCCAGCGAATGAGAGCGGTCAATGCTTCTCGAGGCCCACTTCCTCGCGCCAGTCCCTGCCCCTGAAGACGAGCGGCTTGATCGCGAACAGGAAGAGGATCACCCCGAGCCCGAACATGGTGGCCGCGATCGGCCGCTCGATGAAGATGCGGTAGTCGCCCGCGCTCATGGCGAGCGACTGGCGCAGGGAGAGCTCGAGCATCGGCGCGAGAACCAGCCCCAGGGCGACCGGGGCGAGGTCGTAGCCGAACTTGCGCAGCACGTAGCCGACGGCCCCCATCGATAGCAGGATCCACACGTCGACCACGTTGGAGCTGACGGAATAAGTGCCGAGTATGCAGAAGCACAGAATGCAGGGATAGAGATAGGCGTACGGGATGCGCAGCAGGTTGACGAACAGCCCCACCATGGGCAGGTTGAGGACCAGCAGCACGACATTGCCGACGTACATGCTCGCCACGAAGCCCCAGAACAGCTCCGGCTGCTGGGTGATGAGCAGCGGCCCGGGGAGGATGCCGTGCACCATGATGGCGGCGATCATCACCGCCGTCACCGGGCTCGTCGGGATCCCGAGCGCCATCATCGGCACGAAGGCCCCGCTCGCCGCGGCGTTGTTGGCCGATTCGGGACCGGCGACGCCCTCGATCGCCCCCCGGCCGAAGCGCTCGGGGTGCCGCGATATCCGCCGCTCGACTCCGTAGGATACGAACGACGAGATGATGTGCGCGGAGCCGGGAATGATGCCGATCAGGAAGCCGAGCACGCTGCCGCGCGCGATCGGGCCCGCCGAGAGCCGCAGGTCCTCGCGCGTCGGGACGAGGTCGCGCAGCCGCGGCCTCTGCACTTCCTTCGCCGCGGCGTGGCCGGCGTTCAGGAGTATCTCCGAGACGCCGAACAAGCCGACCGCAACCGGCACGATGCCGACCCCGTCGCCCAGCTCCACGACGCCGAGACTGAAGCGGGTGTAGCCGCTCATGATGTCGATGCCGATCATGCCGAGCACCAGGCCCAGCACCGCCATCGCCAGCGTCTTCAGCATCGAGCCGCCGCTCATGTAGGCGAGGATGAACAACCCCATCAGCAGCAGCGCCGTGTACTCGGGCGGCCCGAAGCGCAACGCGAACTCCGCGAGCGTCGGCGCCATCAGCATCAATCCCACGACGCCCAGGGTGCCCGCTATGAAGGAGCCGATCGCGGCGATTGCGAGCGCCGGTCCCGCGCGCCCGTTCTGGGTCATCGCGTAGCCGTCCACGCAGGTCATCACCGAGGCCGCCTCGCCGGGTATGCGCATCAGGATCGAGGTCGTGGAGCCGCCGTACATCGCGCCGTAGTAGACGCCCGCCAGCAGCACGACGGCGATGATGGGATTCAGGCCGAACGTCGCGGGCAGCAGCAGGCTGATCCCCGCCAGCGGCCCGAGCCCCGGCATCATGCCGACCAATGTGCCGACCAGGCAGCCCACGAAGGCATAAACGAGTATCGAGGGCTGGAGCGCGACCGAGAAGCCCAGATACAGATTCTGCAAAGTCTCGGCCATTGGCTATCGGCTCGCGACGCGCGATCGCAAGTGCTTCCGAAGGATGAAGGATGAAGGATGATGAAGGATGATCCTCGCGCCCCGGCGCGATTCCCAATGTCCCGACCTCTCGTTGCCTTCGGTCGGAAGAGTGGAACGAAGACATCCGACCGGACGGCAGTGGAAGGCCGAGGCACCCTCTCTTTTCACGCGAAGCGTGGGGTCATCCCTCATCCTTCATCCCTCATCCTTGTGCCTAGAAGCCCCATGGGCTTCTAGGTAGCGGCACGTGCAGAATGTCCCCGACGACGTAATAGGACGCGAAGCTGAAGCCGAGCGCGACCAGCGCCACCGGCAGCGGGCGGCGCCGCTCCAGCACGCAGAGGAAGAACACCAGCAGCGCGATGACCGTGAGCCGGTAGCCGATGCGCTCGAGGGCGAGCGTGGCGACCCCGCACGCGGCGAGGATGACGACCGCCCGCGCGGCCT
>JBIOVQ010000214.1:0-20579 GCA_044867805.1 Burkholderiales bacterium
CCGGGCGGTGGAGAGGATCAACGCGAACATACGGCCGTATCTCAAGTACCTGATACGCGAAGTGCCGGCCGACGTCGCGCAGCTCACCGAGGACGACTTCTATCTGCCCCGCTTCCGCTACGTCGCCCCCCGCCCGTACACGCGCGAGGAGTACGAGCACCTGCACGAGTGGATGGTGGGCTGGGGCCTGCTCGACGCGGACAGCGACTACGACCGCATCGTCAACCCCCACCCATCCCTCCCCCTTGCGCAAGGGGGAGGGTAAGGGAGGGGGGTCAGAACGCCCGCGTCGCGACCGCGCCGACCGCCCAGTCGGGGCTCGCGTCGGAGAAGCCCTTCACGAAGTAGCTCTGGATCCTGAGGGTTTCGCTGAGCCGGTGCGTCCAGAATAGAGTCGCCTCGCTCACGGGATCGCCGTTGTCGAGAAGCTTCTGCCGGTAGTCATACGCGAACCCCAGGCTGTTCACCTGCGAAATCCGGTAGCTCCCGCCGACCGAGTAGTAGAAGGGGTCCTTGAAGTCGACGCCGGGAGGATCACCCATCTTGCGCCAGCCGAGCGAGCCGAAGGCGGACAGCGAGCCGAAGCTCTTGCTGAAGTCACCCTGGAAATAGAGATCGCTCTCGCCCGTGCCCAGGCACTCGGTTTCGTCGGCGGTGCCGAGCTTGACCTTCCCGGTCAGGTCGACCAGCACACGGCTCTCCCGGTCCTCGATGACGTTCACCGATCCCGCGATCATCACGTCTCCCAGGCCGCTCGCGGTGTGCGGAGCCGTCGCGCTCCCGGCGCACGGTAGCGGTGTTCCGTCGCGGGAGACCGACGGATTCTCGATCCAGATAAATGGAATGGTGGCCCTTGCGCTCCACTTGGCGGCCTCGTACTTCGCGGTGAACGGGATCGTCACCTGCTTGGAAGTGATCGGGGTGCCGTACTTGCCCTGGGCATAGTCGGCCCCGTAGGACAAGCTCATGCCGGTCTGCGCGGCCGCGATCGGGACCGTCAGGACAAGCGGGAGCGCAAACAACAGGCGTTCCATTTCGGACACAGGCGCCTCCTCATCAAATAGGTTATAGACAACGACCTGTTACCAACCGCTCCCGATCCGGTTGGACTATCTCAGTGTCGTCCGCTGTTGCTCCCGGAGCGATCGCTGCGCTCAGGCCTTTCGACTCGTCCCGGTCCCGAGTTGTCGGGGCGATCGATGCGCTCGGGCCGGCCGGGCCCCGAATGGTCCGTGCGCTCTCGTTCGCCGCGCCCCGGAGCCCCCGGCCGCGCTGGCTCGCCGCGCTGGATTTCGATGCGCTCCGCCGCGATGCCGCGACGCCGATCGGTCGCGCCCGTCACACGGACTCGCTGGTCTACCGCCAGCGCGCCGGGTGCGCCCTCGATCCTGGTGCTCGGGCTGATACGCACCTGGAACTGGCCGACGCGCGCGCTCTCGCCCGGCCTTGACTCGCGCACCAGCGACTCGACGACCGCGCGCTCCACGCGCTCGAGCAACCGCGCGGCAGGATCTGCCGCGACGTCGCGTGCCCGCAGTCGTTCGCCGTCCCACCGGCCCCGGACCAGCACATCGCGCCCTGCCGGCAGACGCACGTCCGCCGGGGAAACGCTCAAGCCGCCCTCCAGCTCGCCGCTGCCCGCATCGCGTCGTCTCATCCGAGCGATCGCGCTGTGCTCGCTCAGCGCCGGCGCGACATCGATGCGTGAGGCGATGATCTCGCCACGCGCGTTGCGGTAGCCGCTTACCTGCACCAGGGCGCCCGGCTCCAGTGCCGCAAGGCGCTGACCCGGGCCGGACCTCGTTTCGTCCGTCACGCGCACCGCTTGTCCCATCACGAACACTGTCCGCGCGGCGGGGTCACTGCGGGTGATCGGACCCTCGAGCACTTGGAGGATTTCGATGCTTCGCGCTGACAGCCGGCCTGCCCCGCGCATCGCCTCCACGGCAACGACCTGGCCGAGGGCGAGCTGCGCCGCCCTGGCCGGCCGGCCGTTGACTTTCACTGGCGTGTCGTCGTCGTAGTGGATTTCCAGGCCATTCACGCACACGCTCGCGAACTGGGTGATCACGCCCACGACGCCGAGGGGGCCGGAGCCGGTCCGCTCGGCGCCGGCATCGTCCGAGTAACCCGTGCCGCCGACACCCCCCCGGGCGGGCGTGCCGCCGCGGGCACCCTGCCCGGGGACGACGCCGGTGCCGCCGACGCCGCCTTCCAGTTCGACACACGCGCTCCAGGCCACGCGGGCCACGCCAAGCGTCGCCATGGCCGCTGACAGGATCAACGCGGCCAGTAGCGACCTTGCCGCGCAGCGGGTCGGCTCATTCATGCGCGTCCTCCGCCGGCTTGGTGCTCTCGGTCGGCGCGTGGAAGAAGTAGATGCCGAAGGTGAAGCGGTGCTTCCCGGTTGCGCGCGCCGCATCGCGCTCTTCCAGCTCGATCGCGCGCCGGTTCAGGCTCTGTACCGCGTCCATGCCGCTCTTCTCGGAAAGCGCGGCCAGCTCGCGGATCGACTCCTCCGAGAGCGCATCGTAGTGCACGCTGCGCTCGAGGAGCGGCTCGCCGGCGCCGAGAACGTTGTGCGCGGCGGCTGCGGCGTGATCCCGCAGGTTGTGTCCGAAGTAATGCAGTTTCTCGTCGAATCCTGCGCGCGGAACGAAGGCCTCGACGTTGAGCACGGCGCGATCCTGCTCGTCCATGTGCACGACCCCGAGTCGCAGCAGCTCATCGAGCACGGCGCGCGACCGGATGTCCTTGCTCATCCGTTCCACGAGGCTTTCGAAGGAAACCCCGCCCCCCTGGCTTGCCAGGCGTGGCAGCGGCAACGGGCGCCCCTGCTTGTCCTGAAACCTGCGCAGGCCGGTCCATGCCGCGACCAGTTGCGCGCCGAGCGATACCGATTTGGCGGTCACGCTGTCCTCATCGGGTGGAGAGGCCCGCAGGCGCCGCACGTCCTTGCGGTGCACGCCGGAGAGCAGGCTGATGCGGCTGTCGGTCTGTGCCTTGGCGGCAATACGGAATTCCTTTTCGGCGACTTCGACGAATACCGCCTTCATCAGCTCGGCGAGCTGGGGGTAGGTCACGCCTTTCGCCAGCATCAGGCGGGCGAGGGGGTAGAGCACCTGCTGCACTGCGCGGATCAGCGCTTTTGACGGGGCCACGCCGCCTCCCTGGAGTTAACTGCCGGGAACCCCACTTTAATCCTGGTCCGTCCGGACTGTGGGAATATTTTACACACAACCGGCCTTGACATGGGAAATTTTCCCACGTAAAATCAGAGCGCGTAGTCCTGATCCGGCGCCGCGTGGCCGTTGCACCGCTCACGCGAGCGGAGCGATCCCGCCCGGCGTCCCCTTGGAATTTCAGCCGCAAAGGAGCAATGACATGTTGACTCGACTTGGCATCGCAGCCGTCATCACCGCCTTGGGACCGCTCGCCGGCATCGCTGCGGGGGCGGCAGCCGGCGAGCCGCTTCGGCTCGCCCAGGCAACGGACGTTCGGCAAGAGGACCGGCGGGCCGATCGCCGGATGGATCCCGCGGATGGCCGGGCGGAAGAACGCGTCCCGCTGCCTCGTAACGCGGACGGGACCCTAGACGTCCCCGCCCTGCTGACCAGCATCGGCGCCCGGGTGGATGCCGGCGCCCGGGAGATCCAGATCCGCAACGACTCGCTGACGCAGGAGGAGGCGCGCGCGCTCCTGCTCGCAATCGATACGAACCAGAACCTGCTCGCGCGCATCGGCACCGCTCTGCCCAACGATGGAGTGGAGCGCAACGTCACCTTTCGCGGCGCGGTGGATGCCCGGGTGCAACGCGAGCCCGACGGATCGCTGCGCCTGATCGTCCGCGACATCGACATTGGCGACCTGACCGCCGCGCAGCGCGCGCAATTGGCCATGGATCTCAGCAAGACGACCGGCTTCGATCGCGTGCGCATCCGGGGCGTCGATGCGAGCGGCAACCGCGTCCGCGTGGAATTTCGCGCCGACCGCGGCCTCGTCCGGAACGAGGGCGGCGACGGGCGCACCCGGCAGGTGCAGCAAGACCAGCGCGAAGGGCGGCACGGGCGCGATGAGAGAGCAGACCGGACCGCGCGCATCGATCGGGGCGACAGGGTCGAACGCGTGGATCGGTCTGGTTCCTCCGACCGCGTGGAGCGCGTCGAGCGCGTCGAGCGTTCGGGATCCAACAGCGGGCCCCATTAGGCAGGATCGCTCGGGCCCGCAAAAACCCCGCTGCGGCGGGGTTTTTTTCTGGTGGAGCCTCCGGCCCGGGTCACCGTTGCGTGTCAAATCGCACGCAATGCGGACTTCGTGAGCCCCATTCCGTCGTCATTTACGGAAAATGCACCAGGATGTGGACTCGTAAGCCTGGTGAAAGCTCGGTACCTCATCTTCGCCGCTTCACTTGCGAGCAGCGGGAGGCGCCATGAAGAAACTTCTTTCGGCAGTGAGCCTGTTCCTGATGTCCTGCTGGGCGTTCGCCGCCACCAGGGAAATGGAAGGCGCCAGCGCCCCGGTCGAGACCGTGGACGTGGTTTACGTCGTGATCTTCGTCGTCATCTTCGTCGCCTCGATCATCGGGTTTTTCGTCTACCTCTTCCTGAGCGACAGGAAGCAGAAAACCGACCAGTAACGGACCCGCTCTCTGAAGAAACCCCGCCGCGGCGGGGTTTTTTGTTGACTAAAACCTATCTCAAAAATCAAGAAAGGCAGAATCAACCACAGATAAACACAGATGAACACGGATGAAGTGTGTATCTGTGTTCATCTGTGGTTCCAATCGTTTTTTAGACCGCCTTTAGCGTTCGGGAAGCAGCGGGGCACCGAGGCGCTCGGCCACGGCATTCAGCTCGTCGCGCGTCGAGCGCGGGACGGGTATTCCGTCCCGGCTGCGCTGTTCGAAGACGCGCGCGCCGCGCTCGCCGGGCACGAGGATCTCGACGCCGGCATCGTGCGGCAGGGCTTTCAGCGCCGCGATGAGCCGGTCCACTTCGCGTCCGAACGCCGCGGGATCGCAATAGCGCGAGACGTCCAGCGCGAGCGCGAGGCCGTTCTGCCGGTGCCGCCGGCCCTTCGCCGGCTTGCCCACGGTCTCGCCGAGGATCGGGTTCGAGACGAGAACGCTCGTCAGCAACTCGATCATCAGCGCCAGCCCGGAGCCCTTCGGCCCCGCCATCGGCAACGGGATCTCCGCTTGCTCCGGGTCCGTGGTGGGGCTTCCATGCTGGTCGAGCGCCCAGCCTTCCGGGATCGGCTGGCCGCTGCGGCGCGCCTGCGCGAGCCTGCCCAGGGAGACGATGCCGGTCGCCATGTCGAGCACCACCGGGCCGCGGCTCCCGCCGGGGACCGCGATGGATATCGGGCTGGTCGAAACGCCGGCCGCGCGCGCGCCGTGATACGCCATGTTGGGGATCGAAGCGGCCAGCGCTACCGCCGCCATGCCCCCGTGCGCCGCGGCCTGCGTGTAGTAGCCGAGCGCCGCAGTGTGGGTCGTCGCCCGCACCAGCGCGAGGCCGGCGCCGGCATCCCGCGCCTTGCGCACTGCCGCCTCCATGGCCGAAGTCATGGCCACGGGACCGGCGGCGCGGTCCGCATCGATCAGGACCGACGCGGTGGTCTCGGTCGCCACCCTGATATCCGGCCGCGGATTCACGACGCCGGCCTGGATCCATTCCACGTAGCGCGGGACGCGCGTCACGCCGTGCGAGTCCACGCCGCGCAGGTTGGCCCACACGACGACTTCGGCGACGGTCGCGGCGTGGGCCGCCGACATGCCCGCGCGCTCGAACACGTCGCGGACGAAACGCCGCAGCGCTTCCGCCGTCACGATGGCTGCGGGTGATTTTGCTGGTTCACCGGTCACCGGAAAACCCTCGACGCAAAGCCGCAAAGTCGCAAAGAAAGCATGAAAGAATTGATCAGGACCTGACCTGTGTTCGGCAGTTGGTTTTTATTATTGATTTCCTTTGCGGCTTCGCGCCTTTGCGTCTAGTGTTTGCCAGGTTTCAGCGGGAAGTGCTTTTCCAGCCAGTTGCGCAGCAGGTTGATGACGAGCGTGTTGGCCTCCGCGAACATGAAGTGGTCCACGTCCGCCACCAGGTGCAGGTCGGTGGGCTGGCCGGCCCGGGCGAAGAGATCGAGCGACTGCTCGGTGGGTGTCACCGAATCGTTCGAGGAATGGAGCAGCAGCAACGGCCGCGGCGCGATCCTGCCGACCACGTCGTTGGCGGTGAACGCGTACATGCTCTCCACCACCTCGAACGGGAATTCCATGATCGAGCCCTGCGCGAGGTTGCCGCGCAGGGCGGACGGTATCGGCACGATGTCGTAGCGCGGCACCATGAGCGAACGGCCGGTGCGTTCGCGGTGGCGCTTGCCTTCTTCCAGCATGGCGGTGAACTTTTCCCAGGCCCCGGGCGCGGCGTGCTGCTTGCGGAATTTCCTTGCGCCGTCGCCCCAGCCGCCGGAGGAGATGCAGGCTGCCACCCTGCGGTCCACGCCCGCGGTGTAGACGGCCACGGCCGCGCCGAAGCTCTGCCCGATCACGCCGATACGGTGTGGATCCACTTCGGCGCGGGCGGCGAGAAACGACAGGGCGTTCTTCGTGTCCTCCACCTGCTCGAGGCAGATCACGCGCCCCCGCACGCCCTCGCTTTCGCCGCAGCCGCGCATGTCGAAGCGCAGCGTGACGTAGCCCAGTCCCGTCAGCAGTTTCGCGACGGCGGTCGTGCCGCCGCTGTCCTTGGTGCTGCCGAAGCCGTGCAGCACCAGGAACGCGGGACGGCGCTCGCGCGCCTTGCGGTCCCGGGGCAGCTGGAGTGCGCCCGCGAGCTTCAGGCCCGCGGAATCGAACGTGACGCGCTGCGCTGTCGCCGCTGTCGCCTTCACCTTGTCCTCCCCGATGGATGGTATCGCAACACCGACACCGGCATCACATGCGCAGCATGCGCTCGGCGTTGAGGGGGGCGAAAGTCCGGAACTCATTGGCGCCGACCTTCTCCCGGTGCATCGGCGTGATGAAGTGCTCTTCGATGGCGATGGTTTTCATGGCGGGTGGATTGTTGTTGGCGGCGAGCGCCCATCATGCGCGACGCCCCCCGCAACAAGCAAGCTCCAAGCGTCAAGCTCCAAGCTTCAACCCTCGGGACTCTAGTTGCTTGTGGCTTGCAGCTTGTAGCTTGTAACTGGCGGCTGGCGTCTGGCAGCTGGCGGCTCATCGGCGGTCGGTCACCGGCCCGCCGGTTTTCTGGCATCATCGGCATAATTGAACCGGTGGGCCGCTGCCTGGCCCGGAGGCACGGAGATGAAAGTCAAATCGACCCTGAAAGTGATCAACCAGAAGAACTACAAGGGACGGCGTGGGGTGACGGACGGCCAGACGTATCAACGCCTCGTCGGCTGGCCGGAGGTGTTCACGACCGACCGCGTGCGCCTCGGCCGCGCCACCTACAAGCCCGGGACCTACGAGCAGCTCCACTGGCACCCGATCGAGGCCTGCTACTACGTGATCTCCGGCCACGCCACCGTGCGCGACATCAACGGCAGGGAATACCCGGTCAGCGCGGGCACTATCATCTACGCGCCGGCCGGCATCGCGGGCGCGCACGAGTGGGAGGTCAAGGAATCGCTGGAGCTGCTGGATATCCGCGCCACCAACGAGACCAACCGCAAGATCCAGTACACGGTGGACAAGAAGAGCAAGCGGTCCTTCATCGACCTGAAGGACCTCGCGTATCGGGAAGCGATCAGCTTCAAGTCCCACTACTGAGGCCCAAGTGAGCCGTCAGCCCTCAGTTGTCAGCTGTCAGCAGCCTGCTGCACGCTTCAAGCTCGGGCTTCAACCGGCGGGAAGAGGCCGGTAGTGTCGAATCACGACTTTCCCGGCCACTGACGGCTGACGGCTGTTCTCTCATGAAGCCCGAGATCCTCGCGCTGGCGCGCTTCTACCCGCCTACGCTCGCCGAGCTCGAGCGCGAGTACAATGTCCATAAGTTATGGACGGCGCAAGACCCGGCCGCTTACCTGAAGGAGGTATCGGGACGGGTGCGGGGCGCGGTGACGACGGGACTCGCGGGCATCAGCCGCGAGCAGATCGAGGCGCTGCCGCGGCTGGAGATCGTCGCGAGCTTCGGCAACCCGCGCGGCACGGTGGATCTAGCCGCCGCCCGGGAGCGCGGCGTGGCGGTCACCAATACCCCCGATTCCATCACGAAGCCGGTCGCCGACCTGGCGATGGGTCTCGTCATCGCGGTCATGCGCCGCATCTGCGAGAGCGACCGCTTCGTCCGCTCCGGGCAGTGGCTAACCCGCACGATGGCGATGGGCCGGGAGCTCGGAGGCAAGACCTGCGGCATCGTTGGGCTGGGCGCGATCGGCCGGCAGGTCGCGAACTTGGCCACAGCGTTCGGGATGGTCCCGCGCTACCACGGGCCGCGCCGCAAGGAGGACGCGCCCTGGCCCTACCATGCCGACCTCGGGGAGCTGGCGCGATTGTCCGACTGCCTGGTGGTCACGTGCCCATTGACGCCGGCGACGCGCGGCCTGATCGATACGCGCATCCTGGATGCGCTCGGCCCGGACGGCTTTCTCGTCAACGTGGCGCGCGGCCCGGTGGTCGACGAGCCCGCGCTGCTCTCGGCGTTGCGGGAAGGCCGGATCGCGGGCGCGGGACTGGACGTCTTCTGGGACGAGCCGCGCGTGCCGGACGAATTGCTCCCGATGGAGAACGTCGTGCTGATGCCGCACATGGGCTCCTCCACGCGCGAGGTGCGGGAAGAGCGCGGCAGGAAGCTGCTGGCGAACCTGCGGGCGCATTTCGCCGGCGAGCTCGTTCCTAACCCGATTTCGTTGGAAAACGTGACACGATGAATCGTGACGCGATAGAGCGTGACACGATGGAGCGTGACGCGATAAAGCGCCGCTGTTGAATCCCGGGATGCAGCGTCGCGCGCTCCTCCTCCTCGCGCCTGCGCTCCTTCTCCCGCGCATCGCGCTCGCTACGCCATCCGCACCCATCACTGCAGTCCCCGGCGGCGTCGCTCGCTTGCGCCTCGGCACCGCCGAACAACCGCCCAAGGCCTTCCTGGATGGCCGCCGTCTGCTGGTGCGCTCCGAGGGCGGAGAATGGGTCGCCCTCGTGGGCGTGCCCCTGGTTGCCAAGCCCAAGTCAAAGCTTTCGGTCGAAGTGATTCATGCGCTTGGCGAGCGCGAAGTCCTGCCGATCCGCGTCGTCGACAAGAAGTACCTGACGCAACACATCACGGTCGCGCCCGACCAGGCAGACCTGCCGCCCGAACAGATCCCCCGTTACGAGCAGCAGCGTGCCCATCTCCAGCAAGTATTGCGGACCTTCACCGAGCGGAACCCGGCGAGCCTCGCGCTGCTGCAGCCCGTCGAGGGCCGGCGTTCCGGCAACTTCGGCTTCCGTCGCATCGTGAACGGCAAGCCCCGCAGCCCTCACGGCGGCCTCGACATTGTCGCGCCCGAAGGCACCCCGATCGTCGCTACCGGCTCCGGACAGGTTCTGGATGTCGGCGACTACCTCTTCCTGGGCCAGACCGTGATCCTCGACCACGGCCAGGGCTTGCTCTCTCTCTATGCCCACCTGAGCGCGATCGACGTCACTGCGGGCCAGACTGTGGGATTGGGCCAAGCGATCGGCAAGGTCGGCGCCACCGGCCGAACCACCGGGCCTCACCTGCACTTCTCTGTTTATCTCAACGCAGCTTCGGTCGACCCGGCGATCTTCTTGCAGACCGCCAAATAGGGGACTGTGCTGACCCGGGATTTTCGGACACTTTAAATAAGGGACAGTAGGCGGTTCCTCCCACCACCCCGCCGCTTCGCGGCACCCCTCCTAGCCACCCCTTCTCTCCCACCACCCCGCCTGCTGCGCAGGCACCCCTCCTCCGGCAGGAGGGGAAGACAGGACGGAGAGTTGAATCACAAATCACGATTCACGAATCACGCAGTTCCACTGACGGATGACGGCTGGCAGCTTCTCGCTCAGGTGAGCGAGATACGCTCCTTGTTCTTCGACAGCCAGCCGCCGAAGGTCTGCAGAGAGGGATTGATTTCGCGCGCGCTGTCCAGGTTGCGCGCGCCGCAGAAGTCCGACTCGAACTCCTGCATGTACTGGAACATGTTGGCGAGCTCTTCGCAGCCGGGAGTTCCGAGCTTGCGGTACTCGTCTATCGATTGCGGTTTGTAGGCGACCTCTCGTTTCAGCTCCTTGGTGAGCGCGGCCGCCATCTGCGCGCCGGTGAGGTGGTCGCCGGCGACGCCGACGGTCTTGCCGAGGAGGTCGAATCCCTTCTTGAAGACGCTGTAGGCGGAGCGGCCGATGTCCTCGGCTGCCACGCCCGCCAGCTTTTTCTCGCCCAGGGGCAGCGTGAACTCGAGCTTGCCGTCCGCGCCCTTCTTCGGCCCCATGTCCATGTAGATCAGGTTGTCCCAGTAGAACGAGGTCAGCATGTAGGTCGTCGGCACGCCGAACTGGCTGAAGGCCTTGTTAGCCTCGCCCTTGGCGTCGAACTGCGGCACCTTGTACTTCCCCATGAGGGTGGGGATGCGGTTGTCGGCGAGCGGCACTTGCTTGCGCGTGTCCTCGAAAGTGGACCAGACCACGTGCTTCATGCCGGCCTGCTTCGCCGCCTGCGCCATGGCCGCGGCGTGCAATAACTCCTTCTCCGGCACGAAGTGCGCCGTGAAGAACGTGACGCAGAACGCGCCGTAGCAGCCCTCGAACGCCGTTCTCAGGGTGGGCCCGCTGTCCAGGTCGGCCTTGACCACCTCGGCGCCCAGCTTCGCCAGCTCCTTCGCTTTCTCGGAGTCGGGATCTCGCGTCAGCGCGCGGGCCGCGAAGCTGCTGCTCGTATCGGCGAGGATGGCGCGCACGAGCCCGCCGCCCTGCGCTCCCGTCGCCCCGACTACCGCGATGATCTTCTTGTCAGCCATGGCTTTCCCGAATCACCAGAACGTTTCTCAAAAATCGAAAGACGGAATTAACCATGGATGAACACATGAACGCGGACAAAATTCCCTGCCAGGCAAGGTGCTGGCATTAATACCCGTGCATATCCGTGTATATCCGTGTTCATCTGTGGTTCCAAATCAAGCGCTTAGTCGGCGGTTATTTTCGCCTCGCTGACGAACTTCTTCCAGCGGGCGACATCGGCCTTGATGCGCGCAGCGATCTCCTCCGGCGAGCTGGTCGAGGGCACCAGGCCCTGCTTCAGCAGGCTCTCGCGCACGTCCACGAGGCCGAGGACGGCCGCGGATTCCCGGCTCCACTTCCCGATCACGCGCGCCGGCGCGCCGGCCGGGGCCGCAATCCAGAAATAGAGGTCGATATCGAGGTTTTTCAGGCCCAGCTCGGCGAAGCTGGGCGAGTCGGGCGCCAGCACCGAGCGGCCTTCGCCCGAGACCGCGATCACGTTGAGCTTCCCGGCCTTGGCGAACGGCAGCGCGGTGTGCACCGGCAGCACCATCAGCTGCACCTGCCCGCCGAGGAGGTCCGTCAGCGCGCCCGCCGCGCCCTTGTGCGGCACGTGCAGCAGGTCGATCCCGAGCCGCTGCTTGAGCAGCTCCACGGCGAGGTGCTGCGGCGTGCCGTTGCCGGGCGAGGCGTAGCTCACCTTGCCCGGCCGCGCGCGCACCTGCGCGGTGAGCTCGTCGAGGGTCCGCACCGGCAGCACGGCGGGATTCACCACCAGCGCGATGTTGCCGGTCGCGACTCTCCCGACCGTCGCGAAGTCCTTGACGGGATCGTACGGCAGCTTCGGGAAGAGGGCGGGCGTGATCGTGAACGTATTGACCGTCACCATCAGGGTGTAGCCGTCGGGCTGGGCCTTGGCGACGATGTCGGCGCCGATGTTGCCGCTCGCGCCGGGCCGGTTCTCCACCACCACCGGCTGGCCCCAGCGATCGGACAGCCGGGGACCGACCGTGCGGGCGATGATGTCGATGCCGGTCCCGGGCGTGTAGGGCACGACCAGCCGGATCGGGCGGACGGGATAATCCTGGCCGGGCGCGGCGCCCGGCAGCGCCAGGGCAACGGCAAGCAACGCCCAGCCGCATGCGGCGCGAGGTGTCCGGAATGTCATTACGGCACAGGGACCTGGGGTTTCGGGGGAGCGGGCATGCGCAAGAGCTTGAGCGCGTTATCGGAGTATATCTTGCGCTTGTCCGACTCGGATAGCCGGAGATCCTCTACCGAGCGGATGCCCTCGCGGATGAACATCGGCCCCCCCTCCGGGTCGAACGGGCAGTCGCTCGCGAACACGATCCTGTCCGCGCCGAAGAAGTCGAGCCCGCAGCGCAACGCGGACGCTGAGCCGCCCAGCACCGTGTCGGCGTAGAACATCTTGAAGTACTCGATAGGCTTTTTCGCCATGCGCTTGAGGACGCTGTCGTAAGTGTCGTCTGCGGTGCGGCTGCCGAGCTGCGCCCACAGCGTGTCGCACCGGCCCGCGAAGAACGGAATCATGGCGCCGCAATGATGGGTGATGAGGCGCATTTGCGGCAGCTTCTCGAACAGCCCGGAGAACACGATGCGCGCCATCGCCACGCTGGTCTCGTAGGGCCAGCCGAGCACCTGCCAGATCTCGTATTTCGACTGGGTCTCGCCGACATAATCCGCGCGCGTCGCGGGGCGCGCCGGGTGCATCCAGATCGGCAGGTCGTGGTGCTTCGTCACGCGCTCGAACACCGGGTAGAACTCGGCGTCGTCGAGCGGCCGCCCGTTGACGCTGGTCAGTATCTGCACGCCGCGCGCGCCGAGCTTGCCGATGGCGCGGTCCATCTCCTCCAGCGCCGCCGGCACGTTGTTCATCGGCAGCGAAGCCACGAAAGCGGGAAATTTCTTCGGCCAGCGCGCGCACATGGCGGCCATGTCGTCGTTGGCGATGCGCGCGAGCTCGGGCGCGAGCTCCGGCGCCCCC
This sequence comes from Burkholderiales bacterium, assembly GCA_044867805.1. Lineage (GTDB taxonomy): Bacteria > Pseudomonadota > Gammaproteobacteria > Burkholderiales > SG8-41 > SG8-41. The sequence continues at coordinate 12,945 of JBIOVQ010000214.1, forward strand.
ACCAGCTCCGGGCCGGGAAGGGATAACGTCAGCACCTGCTGCAGGTCGGGCCACTGGTCGAGCATCGCGACGCGCGCCTCGATGTCCCACAGCATGCGCAGGCTGGTCATGCGCTTGATGATGCCGGCGTCCTTCGAGTGCTGCTTCATCATCTCGAGGTAGCGCGTCGGCATCACGTGGTTGAAGATGTCGATCTTCATGGGTACGGCGTCGCAGATGAACGCAGATGAACGCAGATTTTAAGGAGTCGTTCCATTCGTGTCCTGCCTTGGCGGGACTGGCGTCTTGTTGATTGATCTGGATTCGATCGGCGTGTATCGGCGTTCATCGGCGTCGCTTTGCTCAGGTGGTCTCCTCGCGCCAGAAGCCCAGAGCCTCCTGCGCCGCCCGGTCGGAATAGCTGAACAGCACGCAATCGGCGGCGGCGCGCAGCTGGCAGAACTCCCACGATGGCACGACGAAGATGTCGTGCGGCGCGAACTCCCAGCGCGCGTCGCCGACGCTCACGCTGCCATTGCCTTCGACCACGCAGAACACGGTGCCGTCGGTGCTGCGGTAGCGGCTGCCGGCAAAGCCTTTCGGCAGCCATTGCATGAACACCGCCATGGTGGGAAAGGGATGCCCGCCGGTCGCCGGGTTCGAGTAGCGCAGCTTGTAGCCGTGCGCCGGGTGAGGGTCGCCCGCGCGGACGAGCCGCGCGAGTGCCTCGCGGGTCCGCTCGTACGGGTAGGACAGGATCGGGGATGCGCGGGTGCGCGGCCGGTGCTCCAGCGGCAGGAGGTTCGCGCCGTAGCGCGCGCCGGCGTCACCGTCCGGTCGGGCTACGGGCTGCGTCTCCTGCGGATAGTCCTCCCGGAAGTGCGCGCCGAGGAGATTGGCGTACGGCGTGTCCAGGCCGTCCAGCCACACGACGGGCTCGTGGCCCAGGTTGCCATGGTCGTGCCAGGTCCAGCCCGGGGTGGTTACGAAATCGCCGGGACGCATCAGCGTGCGCTCGCCGTCCACCGCCGTATACGCGCCTTCGCCCTCGACGATGAAGCGCAGCGCGTTCGGCGTATGGCGGTGCGTCGCCGCGATCTCGCCGGGCAGGATGATCTGCAGGCCGGCGAACACGCTGGTCGTGATGAAGGTCGTCCCGCGCAGCGCCGGGTTCTCGAGCATGAGCACGCGCCGCTCCGCCTCGCTCGTCGTGATCAGCTCGCAGGCGCGCATCAGGCACGGCTGCACCCGCTCCCAGCGCCACATCGCGGGCACCGCCGCGGTGCCCGGCTTCAGCCTCATCACCCGCTCCCACAAGGGCTTCAAGTCCAGCGCCGCCAAGTCCTTTGAGAACTTCGACCGGGCCGGATTAGATGTCGCCTGTTGCATTTTGAATGTCAAGGTGTCGGCGCTGGAAGTTGACAGTTGGCAGTTATCAGTTGGCAGTAACTGCAAACTGCAAACTGCACACCGCAAACTCGGCAGCTCTCATCCGCTGGTCCTCGGCTACTCGAGCCCGCCGTAGTCAAAATTGAGTGGCGTGATATCGCCGCCCTCGATGGCGCGGATACGCTCCTTCGTCATCGGAAAGCCGAACTGCTCGTTGCGCATGTGGATGCGCTGCAGCAGGATTTTCCGGGTCATCGTCCCGATTTCGATCCATTCCTTCGGCTTGAGGTTCGCGCGGGCGAGGCCGACGAAGCCGTCGCGCATGTGGCCGATCTCGTCGGTGTAGACGCCCTCGCACGCGCGGGCGATGCGGTCGTTCAGCTCCCCCGAGCCTTTCAGCCGCATGCCGGTCGAGTACATGCTGCAATAGCCGCCCTCGGTGAAGCGCACCGCGAAGTACCCGAGGCGGCCGCGCTTGTCGCGGTACTGGTAGCGCATGCGGGCGAGCTTGTCGTCCGCAGGCCAGCTCTTGAGGCTGCGTGGATCGAGCCTGCCGCCGGTGAGATAGTCGTGGATGTCGGCGAACAGGCAGTAGTGGTAGAACTCCGCGCGCAGGCCGTCGATCACTTCCAGCACTTCGTGGCGATCCACGCCGCGGTCGATCTTCGGGTAGACCTTGCGCAGGTACTCGACCGGGCCGAGGAAAAGTCCCTTCTTGTCGCCCACGCCCGAGCCCCACAGCTCCTTGTAGCACTGGCGCGCGAGCCACAGCAGGTCGCTGTCCTTGCTGCGCCGCGGGTTGTTGAAGTAGCTCCACACGACCTCGGCTTCCCCCGCCCATAGCGGCGCCGAGAGATCGACCAGGCGCTTCAGGTTTTCGTTGATGGCCATCGCAGGACCAGATGATGGAATGGGGTGCATTATCTCCAATTCGGGCCTTACGGTCTAAAATTGCCGATATGGCAATCAAGCTGCGCGGGGTCATGCAGAGCCCGGTGACGCCGCTCAAGGACGACTTCAGCCCCGACCTGGCGACGTTCGAGCGGCTGCTCGATTTCCACGTGCGCACCAGCGGCACGTCGATCTCCTGGCCCCATCACAAGGGCGAGTCGCTCAATCTCACCATCGCGGAGCGCAAGCGTTTCGCCGAGGCGGCGGTCAAGACCGTTGCCGGGCGCGTGACCGTGTCCATCCATATCAGCGCGCTGTCGGTCGAGGACTCGATGGACCTCGCGCGGCATGCCGAGAAGATCGGCGCGGACGCGATCATCGCCATCACGCCCTACTTCTGGAACCCCTCGACCGAGGCCATCTACGACCACTTCGTGCGCGTCGGCACGGCGGTGGACCTGCCGCTCATCGCGTACAACTCGCCGAGCTACCTGTCCGGTGTGGAGTTCACCGGCGAGCTGGTGACGCGACTGCTCGAGCGGCTGCCGAACTTCGTCGCCATGAAGGAAGCGAGCTTCAACAGCGAGAAGTTCCTCGAGATCGCGCGCGCCGCGCTTGCGCTGCGGCCGGACTTCGCGCTGGTGACCGGGGTCGAGTACCTGGTGCCGTCGGTGCCGCTGGGCGGCGTCGGGTCGTATTCCTCCGCCGGCGCGATCTGTCCCAACCTGTGCACGGAGCTCTTCGACGCGTGCGTGGCAGCCGACTGGCCGCGCGCGCGCGAGTGCCAGTACAAGCTGTCGCGGCTCTGGCTGCTGTTCCGCGACCAGTATCCCTCGTCGCTCAAGGGCGGCATGGTGATGATGGGCCGCCCGGTGGGTCCCACCCGGCAGCCGCTGCCAACCGCCACGCCGGAACGCCAGGCCTACGTTCGCGGGCAGCTCGAGGAGCTGGGCATTTTGCAGACCGAGCCTCACGGCTGGTGAGGCGTGATAAGTGATAGGTGATAAGTGATAAGGCTTCCGCGCTCCGCGCGGCAGCAAAGACTCTTCCAACTCCTATCACCTATCACTTATCACTTATCACGAATTCCCCGAGAAGATGGCCATCTTCGAGGCAGGCCTGGTACACACGCCCGTGACGCCGTTCACGCGCGAGCACCGCGTGGATTTCGGCTTGTACGAAAAGGTCATCGAGTTCCACCTGCGCAACGGGGCGGACTCGCTGGCGCTGCCCATGCACGCGGGAGAGTCCGTGAGCCTGGGCGACGAGGAGCGGAAAGCGCTGCTCGAGTTCGCGCTCGAGCAGGTGAGGGGACGCGTGCCGGTCATCGCGCACGTGAGCCAGTCGGGCACCGGCATGGCGGTCGCGCTCGCGCGCCACGCGGAGCAGGCGGGGGCCGCGGCAATCGTCGCGACGACGCCGTACTACTGGACGCCGCCGCCGGCGATGCTGCTCGAGCATTTCGTGCAGGCGGGCTCGGCCGCGCGCCTGCCGTTCTTCGCGTGGAACGCGCCCGAAGAGATGGGCGGCGCGAAGGTGACGACCGACCTCGCACTGAAGCTGATCGAGCGGCTGGACAACTTTGCCGGCGTGGTGGATTCGAGCCTCGACTGGCAGTTCATGATCGAGGTGATCTCGTCGGCGCGGCGCGCCCGCCCGCAATTTCAGCTGCTGTCCGGGACCGAGTACATGATCTCGTCCGGCGCGATCGGCGGCGCGGGTGTCTTTACTTCCCTCGCCGGCGTTGCGCCGAGGATCGTGCGCGAGCTCTACGACCATTGCCGCCGGGAGCAGTACGGCAGGGGCCGCCGCTCCCAGGAGGCGATCGCGGCGCTGCGCCAGGCCGTCAAGAAGGACGGCGTCGCCGGCTTGAAAGGAGCGATGCGCGCCATGGGCCGCGATTGCGGTGAGCCGCGCCCGCCGCTGCGCCCAATGGGCGAGGAGGAATACGGCAGGCTTTCCGACGCCATCTCGGCCATGGCGTTCTTGCGCGCCGAGCCGAGAGGCTGGTGACATGAAAGTTGAAAGTTGGCGGTTATCAGTTGGCAGTAACTGCAAACTGCCCACTGCAAACTGCAAACTCAGCCCCTCTCGTCCGACTCGCGTGAGGCGTTGGCATGACTAAGCGAGTGGCCTTCGTAACTGGGGCGTCACAGGGCATCGGCGCCGCGATTGCCATCGGACTGGCACGCGACGGATATGACGTCGCGGCGTCGTCCACTCACCCGGAGAAGCTCTCCGGCACGCTCGCCGGTCTCGCCTCGGCCGGCGCGAAGGCAGTGCCGGTTGCCCTCGACGTGCGCTCGCAAGCGAGCATCGAGAAAGCGATGGAGCAGGTGCTCGGCGCCTGCGGCCATGTCGACGTGCTGGTCAACAACGCCGGTGTGCCGCTGAGGAAGCCGGCGCTGGAGCTGACCGCGAACGAGTGGGATGCGGTGATCGGCGTCAATCTCACCGGGACTTTCTTCATGAGCCAGCAGATGGGACGCTACCTGGTGAAGAACGGGCGCGCCGGCTGCATCGTCAACATCGCCTCCACCCACGGCCTGGTGGCCCTGGACCAGCGCTCGGCGTACGGTGTCGCCAAGGCCGCGATCATGCATATGACGCGGATGCTCGCGATCGAGTGGGCGGAGCACGGCATCCGCGTCAACGCCGTCGCGCCGGGGCGCATCGACACGCCCTCGCGCGCGGACACGCTCGCCGAGCCGGGCTATCGCGACAGGGCGCTCGGGCGGATACCCCTCCAGCGGTTCGGCGCGCCGGAAGAGGTCGCCGGGGCGGTGCGCTACCTCGCAAGCCCGGAGGCGGCCTACATCACGGGCCAGACCCTCGTCCTCGACGGCGGGCTCACCGCGCAGTGACGGTGCTGGCATAATGGAAACGAGTGCGCAGTTTGCAGTGGACAGTTTGCAGTTTGCCCCCGACTGGTAACCACCAACTGCCAGTATCAGGATGAGAGAGACGGGCCCTGATGTAGGGAGCACGAGGGGAGTATCCCTTTGCCGGGAAGCCGGTGTGCGCCTATGAGCCTTGCCCGCGAACTCGCGCGTCGCGTCGCCGCGATGCGCTACGAAGACCTTCCCCCGGAGGCGGTCCACTGGTGCAAGGTCGCGGTGCTCGACACGGTGGGCGTCGCGCTCGCCGGCTCGGTCGAGCAGGCGCCGAAAATGGTGGAGGAGGTGATGGGGTTCAGGCCGGACAACGGCCCCTGCCTGATCATCGGGACCCACCGGCGCGCGAGCCCGCTCGATGCGGCACTGGTGAACGGCACTTCGGCGCACGCGCTCGATTTCGACAACACCGCCAAGAGCCTGGGCGGGCACGCGTCGGCGGTGATCGTTCCCGCGCTGATCGCCGCGGGCGAGGATGGCGGCGCCGGCGGCCGCGACCTGATCGTCGCGCACGCGGCGGGATTCGAGGTGGCCGCCGCCATCGGGCGCTGCGTCAACCCGGAGCACTCGGAGAAGGGATGGCACCCGACCGCCACGCTCGGCGTCTTCGGTGTGGCCGCGGCGTGCGCGCGTCTGCTCAAGCTCACTCTTGAGCAGACGGCAACGGCGCTCGGGCTCGCGACTTCCCTCGCGGCAGGAACCAAGGCTAATTTCGGCACCATGACCAAGCCCCTGCACGCGGGGCAGTGCGCCCGCGGCGGCTTGTTCGCGGCGCTGCTCGCGCGCGAAGGCTTCACGGCGAACCCCGACGCGTTCGAGCACAAGCAGGGCTTCTTCAACGTGTTCAGCGGGCCCGGGCACTACGATGCGAGCCGCGCCCTCGACGGGCGGGGTGCGTGGGAGATCGTGAAGCCCGGCGCGAGCTACAAGCTCTACCCCTGCTGCTACAGCACGCATTCGGCGGTCGAGGCGGCGCTCAACCTCGCGCGGCGCCACGGGCCGTTCGACGGCCGCAAGATCGCCCGCATCGATGCGCGCATCCACCCGCGCGGCCTCGCGCACACCGACCGCCCCGACCCGAAGACTGATCTCGAAGCCAAGTTCAGCGTGCAGTACTGCGTGGCCCGCGCCTTGCTCGACGGGCGAGTGGTGCTCGAGCACTTCGAGAGCGACGCCTGGCGGAATCCGGCCATGCGCGACCTGCTGCAGCGCACGCATGCCTCGCCTTATACGGGCAAGCTGTTTGCCTCCGACGATCCGATGGATGCCGAGGTCAGCATCACCCTGACCGACGGCAGGACGCTGTCGGAGAAGGTCGACCGGCCGCTGGGCCGGACTTCCGACAATGCCGTCGCGCCCGAGCACCTGAAGGCGAAGTTCGAGAACTGCGCGGCCCGCGTGCTGGCGCCCGCGGCGGTGGCGACGGCGTACCGGGCGCTGGAATCGCTGGAGCGTCTCGGCTCTACGCGCGACCTCACGAAGCTGCTCGAGCCCGCGGGAGGAAGCACGGGCGCCAGGCGGGCGATCGGGAGCGGATAGGAGCGCGTGTCCCTGCCGGGTCCTTCGGCAAGAATTCCTGCCCTTGGCGCTGGTCAAGAGCGCCGGGCTCGGAGCCAGTGAGAAAAAGTGAAGCCGTTTGACGTGATCGTGGCGGGGAAGGGGAATGCTGCCCTCTGCGCGGCGCTGTCCGCGCGCGATACGGGCGTCTCGGTGGCGATGCTCGAGGCCGCGACCGTAGAGGAATCCGGCGGCAACAGCCGCTTCGCCGGCGGCGTGATGCGCTTCGCCTACAGCTCGGTCGAGGACTTGCGCAAGCTCACCGAGATATCCGACGACGAGGCGAAGAACACCGACTGGGACAGCAACACGATCGAGGAGTTTTACGACGACCTCTATCGCGTCACGAGCTATCGCACCGATCCGCACTTGAGCGAAGCGCTGATCACGAGGAGCCTGGAGAGCATGGTGTGGGTGCGCGGGCAGGGCGCGAAGTTCGTGCCGAACTACGGCGCGCAGTCGGCCATCGTCAACGGCAGGCGCAAGTTCTTCGGGCGCTTTCCCCTCACGGTGAACGGCGGCGGCGCGGGGCTGGTGCAGGACCTGACCAGCACCGCGGTGAAGAAGGGCATCGAGATCTTCTACGAGACGCGCGCTGTATCGCTGATTTACGACGGCGAGCGGGTGCAGGGCGTGCGCGCGAAGCGCAGCGGCAAGCTCGTCGAGTTCCCTGCGCGCGCGGTCGTGCTCGCCTGCGGCGGCTTCGAAGCCAATCCCGAGTGGCGCGCACGCTACCTCGGCCCGGGCTGGGAGCTCGCGAAGGTGCGCGGCACCCGCTACAACGTGGGCGACGGACTGAAGATGGCGCTCGACATCGGCGCCTGCCCCTACGGCAACTGGTCGGGCCGCCACGCGGTTTCGTGGGAGCGCCACGCGCCGGAGTTCGGCGAGGTCGAGCGCTCGCACGACCCGTACCGGCACAGCT